>DASYMC010000109.1:0-37330 GCA_036009255.1 Pseudonocardiaceae bacterium | reverse complement strand
ACTCGGGCTGCGGACTCTGCGACTGAGTGCCTCAACGTGCTGAGCCGGCTCCGACCTCTGCCTTGATGTCGGGGGTCCGTCGCGCCCGCAGCCGCAGCACTGCCATCGCGAGCAGCGCACCCAGCACGCCGCCCAGCGCGTTATGGGCGATGTCACGGACTTGGCATTCGCCACCGCCGGTCGTGCCTTGCATGAACTCCGCGACGACACTGACGAGGGCGCAGGAGATCGCGACGAGTGCCGGACGGCGGATTGCAAGAGTTCCGAAGACCGCAAACGGGACGAACAGAGCCACGTTGAGCTGCTCGTAGATATGGGCTAGCGAGAAGCTGCCGACCGTACAGAGGCGCAGAGTCATCAGCGGGTTGAGACCGCCCCCGGGAAAATGGCCCGACGGCCGGACCACGGTGAGCGCCAGTACCAGCGCCAGGCTGCAGCCGGCAAGCATCGCAGGCGTACGGTCCCAGCCGCGACGCGGTGCCAGCCACCAAGCCGCACCACTGAGGATCAACGATCCCGGTATGAAGGCGGCCGGAACCTCCAAGTGGTGCAGCAAGATGTTGAACAGATTGTGGTAATTGAGGTCTACTCGGCCTGACACGTGGAGCACGCTAGCGCCTCGCTCAACGTCGCGCGGTGTCGCCTCGCCTGGCGCCGCTCAGCGGCAGTAGGCGAAGTAGCGCTTCGCTGACCGACGGAGTACGAGGTCCAGACCGAAGGTCTTCGACAAGTTCTCCTCGTTGAGCACCGCCTCGAGCAGTCCCTGGGCGACCACCGCCCCGTCCCGCATCAGCATGGCGTGCGTGAAGCCCGGTGGGATCTCCTCCACATGATGAGTTACCAGCACTGTCGCCGGGGAGTCCGGATCGGCGGCCAGCGTGGCCAGCCGGGCCACCAGATCCTCCCGGCCGCCCAGGTCCAGCCCCGCCGCAGGCTCATCGAGTAGGAGCAGCTCTGGATCGGTCATCAGCGCCCTGGCGATCAGCACCCGCTTGCGTTCGCCCTCGGACAGCGTGCCGAAACGCCGCGCGGCCATCCCCTCGACGCCGAGGGCGGCCAGCAACCCGGCAGCTCGCGCGTTGTCGAGGGCCTCATAGCGTTCCCGCCACCGGCCGAGCACCGCGTATCCGGCGCTGACCACCAGGTCGGACACCACCTCGTCACCGGGAATCCGGCCGGCCAGCGACGCTGAGGAAAAACCGATCCGTGGGCGCAGCTCGAACACATCAGTGCGGCCCAGCCGCTCCCCGAGCACGTGCACCGTCCCGTAGCTCGGGTGCAGCTCGGTCGCGGCCAGCCGCAGCAGGGTGGTCTTGCCGGCGCCGTTGGGCCCGAGGACGACCCACTTCTCGTCGAGCTCCACCTGCCAGTCCACGAGCTCCAGCAACGTGCTCGCGCCGCGCCGGACCCCCACGCCGTCCATCCGCACCACGAGATCGGTGAGGTCAAGTGCGGTGCTCCCGGCTAGCTGCCTATGCCGCGCATTCACCCAATCATTGTGCGGGTCGGCAGAATGGGTGTCTGTGACTCGCCCACAGGTCGGCCGACCATTCCCGCTCGGTGCGCACGCCGAGGGTGGAGGGGTGCGTTTCGCCGTGGCGTCCTCGATCGCTGACGCCGTCGAGGTATGCCTGCTCACGGCCGATGGCGAGGAGCAGCGGGTACCGCTGACCGAACGCACCTTCGGGGTGTGGCACGGGCTGCTCGCCGGTGTTGGTCCCGGGCAACGTTACGGCTACCGGGTACACGGGCCGTGGGATCCCCTGCGTGGCCGCTCGTGCAATCCGGCGAAGTTGCTGGTCGATCCGTATGCGCGCCGGGTGGAAGGCACCGTGACCGACCTGCGGGCGGCGCTGGGCTACCGCGAGTTCCCCACCGGGCCGCCCTGCGACATCGACTCCCTGGGCAGCGTCCCGGTCTCGATCGTCACCGCCCCCGGCGGCCCGGACACCGGCGTCCGGCCCGATGTGCCGTGGGAGCAGACAGTGATCTACGAGCTGCACGTGCGCGGCTTCACCCGCACCCATCCCGGGGTGCCGCCGGAGCACCGCGGCACCTACCTGGGTCTCGCCCATCCCGCGGTGCTCGACTACCTCACCGATCTGGGTATCACTGCCGTGGAACTGTTGCCGGTGTCCGCCTTCTGCCCAGAACCGGCCCTGCTCCGCGCTGGGTTGCCCAATTACTGGGGCTACTCCCCGCTGGCCCTACTCGCGGTGCATCCCGGATACGCCGCAGTGCCCGGTGAGGAGCTGGCGGAGTTCCGCACGATGGTGGCTGCCCTGCATGCCGCGGGCATCGAGGTCATCGTCGATGTGGTGGCGAACCACACCTGTGAGGGTGGCGCGGACGGGCCCACCCTGGCCTACCGGGGGCTGGACGCGCCCGCCTACTACCTTCAGCGCGACCTCACCGGCTGCGGCAACACCCTTGACCCCGGGTCGCTCACGGTGGTCCGTCTGGTCACCGACGCGCTGCGGTATTGGGCGGGCGAGTTGGGCGTCGACGGGTTCCGTTTGGACCTGGCCAGCGTGCTCGGGCGACCCCACGGCGGGCCGTTCGACCCGACCGCACCGCTGCTGGGCGCGATCGCGGCCGACCCATTGCTGTGCACCCGCAAGCTCATCGCCGAGCCCTGGGATGCCACTGCCGACGGTTACCGGGTCGGCGGATTCCCCCCGGACTTCAGCGAATGGAACGGGCGCTACCGCGATGTCGTTCGGGACTTCTGGCGGGGGGTTCCCGGCGTCAGCGAGCTCGCCTCCCGGCTCGCCGGGAGCTCGGATCTGTATGCGGCGAGTGGGCGCCGACCGTGGGCATCGATCAACTTCGTTACCGCGCATGACGGCTTCACCCTGCGCGACCTGGTCTCCTACAACCGCAAGCACAACGACGCCAACGGTGAGGACGGTGCCGACGGCACCAACGACAATCGTTCCTGGAACTGCGGCGCAGAAGGGGAGACCGAG
Source organism: Pseudonocardiaceae bacterium (assembly GCA_036009255.1). GTDB lineage: Bacteria > Actinomycetota > Actinomycetes > Mycobacteriales > Pseudonocardiaceae. The sequence continues at coordinate 34,361 of DASYMC010000109.1, read as the reverse complement.
GACCGGGCGGTGCGCAGCCTCCGTGGGCGCCAGGCGCGCAACCTGCTCGCCACGCTGATGCTCTCCACCGGCACCCCCATGCTGCTGGCCGGGGACGAGCGCTGGCGCACTCAGGGGGGCAACAACAACCCGTACCGGCTCGACGACGGCACCTCATGGCTGGACTGGTCCAGTGATCCGGCCGGCGAGATGTTCACCACCTTCACCCGCCGGCTGCTCGCGCTGCGAAACACCACTCCCGCGCTGCGCCAACCCGAGTTTTTCGAAGGCCGAACCACTCCCAGCGACACCCCCGACCTGGTCTGGTTGCGTCCGGACGGGCAGCCCATGGAGCTAGCCGACTGGCGAGATGACCATCTGCAGACGCTGAGCATGTGGATTGACGGCGCCGACGTGCGGTCTCACCCGCCGCCACCGGCCACCGACTCATGGCTGCTGATACTGCACGCCGGAGCGAATCCAGTCAGTTGCACGCTCCCCGGTCCGGAATACGGCGCGGGATACGAGCCGGTACTGGACACCTGCTCCCGGGACGGTGCACCCACTCACCCCCGGACCAGGCGTCCTGGCACACGGGTAACCGTCCCGGCCCGGAGCCTCCAGGTGTTCCGCGCAGTACGTCGCTAGGCCAGATTCTCGACCTTGAAATACCCCGACATGGAGACATATCGGGGTATTTCAAGGCCTCGCAACCCCGATATGTCTCCGTATCGGAACTCAGGTGGCGAGATGGAGGAGGCCGAACTCGGCAGGGGTGGCCATCAGGGGATGTTGGGGCAGGACGCGCACGGTGTAGCCGAGCAGGCCGGCGTAGGGAAGGTGCACGGTCGCCTCGAACCGGGCGCCCTCGCTGTCTCCATCGGAGGAGTCAGGAGTGTCGACCGGCTCCATGGTCACCACGAGCGGGTCCCGTAGCTCGTCACGATCGTCCACCCGACCGATGACGGCCTGGACGTGAACGTCGCGGGGCTCCAGGCCGGCCAAGACGACAGCGGCGCGAACGGTCATCTCCGAGCCGAGCGTAGGCGTGTCGGGCAAGCCCGAGATATCTACCTGCGCCACCCGCACACCTGGCCAGGCGCCGCGGACCCGCGAGCGATATTCGGCAAGCGCGCGGGCCCCCGCGTAGGAATCGGCCACCACCATCGCGGCCGATCTGGCGGCGGGCGCGTAGAGACATTCAACGTACTCCTGCACCATCCGGGAGGCCTGGACCTGTGGACGTAGCGTGGCCAAGGTGTGCCGCACCAGGGACACCCAGCCGGTCGGCACGCCGTCGGCGCCACGGTCGTAGAACTGGGGAGCGACCAGAGTGGCGATCAGCTCGTAGAGCGCGGCCGCCTCCAGGTTGTCGCGCCGTTCGTGATTCTCGACGCCATCGGCGGTCGGGATCGCCCAGCCGTTCTTTCCGTCGTAGAGCTCGTCCCACCACCCGTCCCGGATGGACAGGTTCAGCCCACCGTTGAGCGCCGATTTCATCCCGGAGGTGCCACAGGCCTCCAATGGCCGCAGGGGGTTGTTGAGCCACACGTCACAGCCCCAGTACAGGTATCGGGCCATCGACATGTCGTAGTCGGGCAGGAACACCATCCGGTGCCGCACGTCCGGCGAATCGGCGAACCGCACCACCTGCTGGATCAGCGCCTTGCCCCCGTCATCAGCAGGGTGGGACTTGCCGGCGATGATCAGCTGCATCGGATGGTCGGGGTCCAGCAGGAGCGCTCGGAGCCGTTCGGGGTCACGCAGCATCAGGGTGAGCCGCTTGTAGGTGGGTACCCGGCGGGCGAAACCTATGGTCAGCACGTGCGGGTCGAACACTCGCGAGGTCCAGCCCAGCTCCGGCGCGGAGGCACCGCGCTCCAGCCAGGCAGCCCGGACCCGCCTGCGCACCTCGTCCACCAGCTTGGCGCGCAGCAGGCCGCGCAGCTCCCACAGCACGGTGTCGGATGCTGACGTCAGTCCGGCGCCATCGGCACTACTGTCGGACTCGCCGAGCAGGCTGGTGATCTCCCGTGCCGCCCAGGTCGGTCCGTGCACCCCGTTCGTGATCGATCCGATCGGCACCTCATCGACGTCGAACTGTGGCCACAAACCGCGAAACATCGCCCGGGACACGGCGCCATGCAGTTGCGAGACCCCGTTGGCGCGCTGGGCCAGCCGCAGCCCCATGTGCGCCATATTGAACATTCCGGGGTTCTCCTCGGCGCCCAGCGCGAGCACCCGGTCGATGTCCACCCCGGGCAGCAGCGCAATCTCGTTCGATGACCCGAAATGGTGCCGGACCAGGTCCACCGGGAAGCGGTCGATGCCGGCGGGCACCGGAGTGTGCGTGGTGAACACGGTGCCGGCCCGCACCGTTGTCAATGCCTCGTCGAAGCTCAAGCCTTCCGCGCTGATCAGCTCACGGATCCGTTCCAGACCGAGGAACCCGGCGTGGCCCTCATTGGTGTGAAAAACCTGGGGTTCGGGATGCCCGGTGAGCTGGCAGAACAGTCGCACCGCGCGAACCCCGCCGATCCCGGCGAGAATCTCCTGGGTGATCCGGTGGCTCTGGTCGCCACCGTAGAGCCGGTCGGTGACTCCTCGCAGGTCGTCGGGATTGTCCTCGATGTCGCTGTCCAGCAGTAGTAGCGGCACCCGGCCGACGTCAGCACGCCAGATGCGCGCGGACAGCACACGGCCGCCGGGCATGCCGACCTGCACCAACAGCGGCGCGCCGGTGGAGTCAGTCATCAGTCGCAGCGGCAGACCCTGCGGGTCCAGCGCCGGGTAGTGCTCCAACTGCCAGCCATCGAGCGACAAAGACTGCCGGAAATAGCCGGAGCGGTAGAGCAGGCCGAGCCCGATCAGCGGCACCCCCAGATCCGAGGCAGCCTTGAGATGATCGCCCGCCAGCACGCCCAGGCCTCCCGAGTAGAACGGGAGCACCTCCGAGACGCCGAACTCCATGGAGAAGTAGGCGATCGACGTGGGCAGAGTCGGCAGAGCCTCCAGGCGCTGCTGGTACCACCGGGGCTCATCGAGGTAGCGGCGCAAGTCCTCGGCGAGCGCTGCGGTGCGGGCCACCACAGTCTGGTCGGCGGCTAGCGCGGTGAGCCGTCCGGTGGGGATCTCCCCGAGTAGCCGGACCGGGTCACCATTGACGGCGGCCCACGTGCGTTCGTCCAGCGAGGCGAACAGATCCTGGGTCGGCTGGTGCCAGGTCCACCGGAGGTTGGTGGCCAGTATCTCCAACGGAGCCAGTGGTCCTGGCAGCTGAGCGCGGACGGTGAAACGGCGCAGTGCTCTCACGAGCGGACTTTATCCCGGGGCGAGGTCGACCGGGATCACTCCCCGCTGCTCGCCGTCGCGCTGGCCCCATGGATCAGCCGGCGAGCACAGTCCGCCGCCAAACTGCGCCCAATCGAGGCAGTCGCGGATGTCACGTTGGAGGCGACACCGGGCGGCTCTCCCGGCACACTGGGACCCAAGGATCAGGGGAAGGGGCGGGCAGCGGTGAGTGGTCGGATCGCCATCGACGATGTGACGCCCGAAGTGTCATGCGGCAAGTATCCGAGCAAGGCGGTGGTCGGGGAGCACGTTCCGGTGAGCGCCACGGTGTGGCGTGAGGGACACGATGCGGTGGCCGCCACCGTGGTCTGGCGCGGCCCCGGCAGCCGCTCGACCGGCCAGATCCGGATGCGCCCCGGGCCACCGGGCACCGACAGCTTCACCGCGACCGTGGTGGCGGACCAGGTGGGTTGGTGGAGCTTCCGGGTGGATGGCTGGGCCGATCCTTGGGCGACCTGGCGACATGCCGTCGAGGTGAAGATCGCCGCTGGGCAGACCGAGGCTGAGCTGGAGAATGACCTGATCACCGGCGCCCGGCTGCTGGAGCGCGCCGCTCGCCGGCCCGGTCAGCAGGCCAACAGGGCAACGCTCAGCACTGCGGCGGCGGCATTGCGGGTCACCGGTCGTCCCCTCGACAAGCGGGTCGAACCGGCGCTCTCCGCGCCGGTAATCGACATCATGACCTCCGACCCACTCCGTGACCTGATCACCCGGGGTGCTTCGCACAAGATCTGGGTGGACCGTCCCCGGGCCTTGTTCAGCTCCTGGTACGAGCTCTTTCCGCGCTCCACCGGCGGTTGGGATACCCAGGGCAACCCGGTCCACGGTACTTTCACCACCGCCACCGGTGAGCTCGACCGGATCGCCGGGATGGGCTTCGATGTGGTCTACCTACCACCAATCCATCCGATCGGCGAGGTGAACCGCAAGGGCCCGAACAACACCACCGACGTCGGCCCCGATGACTTCGGCTCGCCGTGGGCGATCGGTTCGGTCGAGGGGGGGCACGATGCTGTCCACCCCCTGCTGGGCACCTTCGAGGATTTCGCGGCCTTCGTCGCGCGGGCTCGCGAGCTCGGCATGGAGGTCGCGCTGGACTTCGCGTTGCAGTGCGCGCCGGATCACCCGTGGGCCAAGGAACATCAGGAGTGGTTCACCACCCGTCCGGACGGTTCCATCGCCTACGCGGAGAATCCGCCCAAGCGCTACCAGGACATCTACCCTCTCAACTTCGACACCGGTCCCCGCGGGATCTACGTGGAGATGCTGCGGGTAATGCTGTTCTGGGTGGAACGCGGCGTGCGGATCTTCCGGGTCGATAATCCCCACACCAAGCCGCCGGATTTCTGGCAGTGGCTGATCTGGCAGGTCAAGGATCGGTACCCGGACGTGCTTTTCCTGTCCGAAGCGTTCACCCGCCCTGCTCGGCTCTACGGGCTGGCCCGGCTGGGCTTCACCCAGTCCTACACCTACTTCACCTGGCGCACCGGCAAACAGGAACTCACCGAGTACGCCACGGAGCTGGCGTCCAGAGCCGACGAAGTCCGGCCGAATTTCTTCGTCAATACGCCCGACATCCTGCACGAGTCACTGCAGCTGGGGGGGCCCGGCATATTCGCCATCCGCGCCGCGCTGGCCGCCACACTGTCCCCCTCATGGGGCGTCTACTCCGGTTTCGAACTCTACGAGAATACGCCCGTCGCGCCGGGCAGTGAGGAATACCTCGATAGCGAGAAATACCAGCTGCGCCCGCGGGACTTCGCCGCCGCACTGGCCCAGGGCCGGTCCCTGGAACCGTGGATCACCCGGCTCAACACCATTCGGAAGGCGCGTCCCGCCCTGCAGCAGCTGCGCACACTGCATTTTCACCTCACAGACAACGACTCCTTGCTAGCCTATTCCAAGACCGACCCGGCTACCGGTGACATCGTGATCTGTGTCGTCACTTTGGACCCGTTTGCTACTATTAGCGGTACGGTCCGGCTGGACCTGCCCGCGCTGGGTATGGATTGGTCAGATCGCTTTGATGTGCACGACGAGGTCGGCGGCGAAACCTACAACTGGGGCGAGGTCAACTACGTCCAACTTCAGCCCTGGCGCGCTGTGGCCCACATTATGCGGCTGGACCACGTAGGGCCGGGCAGGGTAAGTGAGCGGTGAAGTCAGCGGGTCATTGAAGTTGTCGCTGCGCATCGACGACCGCTGCATGTGAACCGATCGATACGGGTAGCCGTAGGCTCCTATTGTGACGATCGATGTAACGAGGGAGTTCGACGCCGCCGCGGCCAGCTACGACCGGTTGGTGGGAGCGAGCCCGGGCTACTACCGCAACTTGGCCCGTTCCGCGCGCCGGATGCAACTGCCGGGCGATGGCGCCGGGCTGCACCTGCTCGATCTGGGGTGCGGGACCGGAGCATCGACATTGGCGCTGCTGGCGGCGGCGCCCCAGGCCCGGATCACCGCGGTGGACGGTTCGGCCGGCATGCTCGCCAAAGCCCGCCAGGCGACCTGGCCAGCTCGCGTCTCCTTCGTGCATGCCCAGGCTGAGGCCCTGGCGGAAGCCGGGGTGCAAGGGCCGTTCGACGGGATCTTCGCCGCCTACCTCGTGCGTAACCTGCCGGATCCAGATCCGGTGCTGGCGGGGCTTTGCACCCGGTTGGCGCCGGGCGCGCCGCTAGGGGTGCACGACTACGCGCTGGACGGCCGCGCACTGAGCCGCGCGATCTGGACCGCGGTCTGCTGGAGTGTGATCATCCCGGCCGGGAAGGTGGCCACCGGCCGGGCTCAGCTGTACCGCTACCTGTGGCGCAGCGTGTTGCGTTTCGACACCGTGGACGCTCTGGCTGCGCGGCTGCGCAGGCACGGCCTGGTCGACACCCAGATCAACACGGTGCCCGGGTGGGAACGCGGCATTGTGCACACCGTGGTAGCGAGAAAGCCCCGATGACGCCGCTGAGCAATGGGCATCGGCCGGGCCGGGACCGGCGGGCCGTGCTGCACCCGGCGAAGGATGGTCGGCCCCGGCCAGAGGGACGGCCTCCCGAAGTCGCCGTGATCGGCGGTGGGATCGCCGGCATCGCGGCAGCGGTAGCGCTGGCCGAACGCGGCGTACAGGTGCGGCTACTCGAGCGGGAACACCAGCTCGGCGGCCGCCTGCGCGGTTGGCCCACCACGCTGGCCGACGGCTCATCGGTCACCATGAGCCGCGGCTTCCACGCGTTCTTCCGGCAGTACTACAACCTACGAGCGCTGCTCCGACGGGCCGATCCGCTGGGCCGGGTGCTGGTACCTATGGCCGACTACCCGCTGGTCGATGCCAAGGGCCATCGGGACACCTTTGCGGGCCTGCCGCGCACGCCACCGTGGAACGCGTTGGCTTTCGCGCTGTTCAGCCCCACTTTCCAGTGGCGGGACCTGATCACCAGGATCGACCCGGTGGCCGCGCTACCTCTGGTCGACGTGTCGGTTCCGGAGGTCTACCACCGGTTGGACGACCAAGACGCGATGACTTTCCTGGAGCGGGTGCGCTTTCCGGACGCGGCCCGGCACCTGGCGTTCTCGGTGTTCTCCCGCAGCTTCTTCGCCGATCCCCGGGAGCTGTCGGCGGCCGAACTGGCCACGATGTTCCACATCTATTTCCTGGGCTCGGCCGAGGGCCTGGTGTTCGACGTGACCGCGGAACCGTTCCCGCAGGCGCTGTGGGAACCGATGGGCCAGTACCTGGCCGAACTTGGCGTAGTGGTCAACACCGGCGTGGCCGTCGAACAGGTGGCACCTGGGCACGAGCGTCGATTCACTGTCCGAGCCGGGGACGGTAGCTCCGATGTTGACGCCGTGGTGCTCGCCACCGATGTCACGGGGCTGCAGGCGCTGCTCGAGACATCGCCCCAGCTCGGCGAAGCGCCCTGGCGGGCACGCATCGCACGGTTGCGGAGCGCCCCGCCATTCCTGGTGTCCCGATTGTGGCTGGACCGGCCGGTGCAGCCCGACCGGCCTGGCTTCCTCGGCACCAGCGGGTTCGGCCCGCTGGACAACGTCAGCGTGCTGGAACGCTTCGAGGGCGAAGCGGCCCGCTGGGCACGCCGCACCGGCGGTTCCGTCGTGGAGCTGCACGCCTACGCGCTCACCACAGATCCGGAGCAGGGAAAGCGCCGGCTCATCGAAGAACTCAACCGGGTCTACCCGGAGACCGCCGCCGCCACGATCGTCGACGAACGCCACGAGTTGCAGGCCGACTGCCCGCTGTTCGCGCCGGGAACCTTCGGTGACCGGCCCACCGTCACCACGCCCGATCCTGCTGTGGTACTTGCCGGGGACCTCGCCAGGGTCAACCTCCCGGTTGCACTGATGGAACGCGCGGCGACCAGCGGGCTGCTCGCCGCCAACGAGCTCCTGTCCGGCTGGGGTCTGCGTGGTCATCCGTTATGGACGGTCCCGACCAGGGGTCGGCTAGCGCCGCTGCGCGCGGTCGCTGCTCGTTTCTCCTGAAATTCGGGCCCAGTAATACATCCGAACCCACAGCGAGGGTTGAGCGGACAACAAGATTCAGCCCGGCCAGCGGCCGGTGGTGCGCAGGTCGTATCGGCGTTGCGCGTAGGCGAGATCATCACGCCACAGACGAGCCGCCGCCCAGCGCATTGCCGGGCGCATCAGCGGCGCTCCGCGGCGCGCGACGGCGAAGCCCGCACGGGGTGAGCTGGCGATGGTCGCCTCGATCACCGCAGTTCGGGGATGCCCGGCGTCGTCGACGCCCAGTGGGACGGCGTGTGTCTCGACGACGCTTCCGGCGCCCTCGCCTTCGAGGATCTCCATCACCACCGTCCGCGGTTCAGGGCAGCTGAACGCGGCCCGCACCGGAACCCCGATTCGCCGGGTGAGCCGGAACGCAACCTCGATCACGAACTGATCGATCTCCTCGGTTGGCTCCTCGATTACCCGCAGCCCGACGAACGAATACGGGTGAAACCAGCTGCCATGCCACGGGTCGAGCCGGTTGGCGACCACGTCCTGCGGCTCGCAGCGCCCGATGCCGGTGAACACCGCGTCCATACTGATTTCCGGATCCGGGCGGCGAGGCAGCACCGGGACGGGCAACGGATCCTCCCCACCAGCAGTGTCCAGCCGTACCCAGGCCAGCACCCCATCATCATGGGCCGGGAACGGGTCCCATCCCGGCACCCCCCGCGCTCCGATTGCCAGACCGTGCCAGCGGCACACCAGATTCCCACCGGTCACCGCTGCACGGCACAGTGGCGCGCCGAGGTGCGGGCATTCGCCGGGACCGGTGTGCAGTGCACCGTCAGGGGTGCGCCAGGCCACCACCTCAACACCCGCGATGATGCGACCGAAGGGGCGATCAGCATGGATCTCCCGGCTGGCGGCGAGCACGTACCAGTTGCCCGACGGCCGGGCTTGCGCGCGTTTCAGCGCTCCCTCGATCAGTCCAGGCCGTGCCTCCCGCCAGGTAGGAACCTGCCCCTCCCACGTCCACGCGGACAGTCGCCGCAACGGGATCCGATCACCCACCATCGTCACGCACCCCTTCCGGTCACACCCGCCGTTCGCATCCAACCCACCAGTCGGTTCCATTCGGCGGGTTCGGGCTCAGGACGGTACCTCCTCTTTGCGCTGGGAGGGCCGGGACGGTAGGACTGGTGAGGCCGCCACAGTTGAAGACCCTGCTGGCCCGTGCAGCAACCCACCCATGGAGTCGCGCACTGATGTCATCCGACCTCCACACCGAGTCCAACTCCGATCTGGAAGGCCTTCCCCACACTGGTGAGGCCGTGTCACCCGACGGCTACCTGGTCGAACCACAGGCCGATGACTACGAGCACGCCACCGCTGCCCCACCGGACCCGCATTGGTACAAACGGGCCGTCTTCTACGAGGTACTTGTTCGAGCCTTTCACGATCACGACGGGAACGGCACTGGCGACCTGATCGGGCTGACGCAGAAGCTCGATTACCTTGAGTGGCTGGGCGTTGACTGCCTGTGGTTGCCCCCTTTCTACGCCTCCCCGTTGCGTGACGGCGGTTACGATATATCCGACTTCAGGGCCGTATTACCTGAGTTCGGCACAGTCGAGGATTTCGTGGTCCTGCTCGATGAGGCGCATAAGCGGGGTATTCGAGTGGTCACCGACCTGGTCATGAATCACACGTCCGATCAGCATTCCTGGTTTCAGGAGTCCCGCCGTGATCCGGAAGGCCCTTACGGCGACTTCTACGTCTGGAGCGACAAGGACACCGCCTATGCGGACGCCCGGGTCATCTTCGTCGACACTGAGACGTCGAACTGGACTCATGACCCGGTACGCGGGCAGTTCTACTGGCACCGCTTCTTCGCCCACCAGCCGGACCTCAATTACGAGAACCCTGCGGTCGGCGAGGCGATGATCGACGTGTTGCGTTTCTGGCTGGATCTGGGTATCGATGGCTTCCGGCTCGACGCGGTGCCCTACCTGTTCGAGGAAGAGGGAACCAACTGCGAGAACCTGCCACGCACTCATGAATTCCTCAAGCGTTGCCGGAAGGTAATCGATGACGAGTACCCCGACCGTGTGCTGCTGGCAGAGGCCAACCAGTGGCCTGCGGACGTCGTGGCGTACTTCGGCGATCCTGCGACCGGTGGCGATGAATGCCATATGGCGTTTCATTTCCCGCTGATGCCGCGCATCTTCATGGCAGTCCGCCGGGAGTCCCGGTTCCCGATCTCCGAGATCCTGGCCCAGACCCCATCTATCCCCTCCGGCGCCCAATGGGGGATATTCCTGCGCAATCACGACGAGCTGACCCTGGAGATGGTCACCGACGAAGAGCGCGACTACATGTACAGCGAATACGTCAAGGATCCTCGGATGCGGGCGAATATCGGCATCCGCCGGCGGCTGGCGCCGCTGCTGGACAACGATCGCAACCAGCTGGAGTTGTTCACGGCGCTGCTGCTGTCATTACCCGGCTCCCCGGTGCTCTACTACGGCGACGAGATCGGGATGGGGGACATCATCTGGTTGGGTGATCGGGATGGGGTACGCACGCCGATGCAGTGGACTCCGGACCGCAACGCCGGATTCTCCAGCTGTGATCCGGGCCGCATCTACCTCCCGGTGATCATGGATCCGGTATACGGCTACCAGGCGGTCAACGTCGAGGCGCAGGCGAGCTCCTCGCAGTCGCTGCTGAACTGGACCCGGCGGATGATCCAGGTGCGCCGCGAGCACCCGGCGTTCGGGCTGGGTGATTTCATCGAGCTGGGTTCCTCGAACCCCAGCGTGCTGGCCTACCTCCGCAATCACACCGACGACCACGGTGACGATCTCGTGATCTGTGTGAACAACATGTCCCGCTTCCCGCAGCCGGTGGAGCTTGATCTGTCTGAATATGACGGCGGCGTCCCGGTCGAGCTGACCGGTGGCGTGCGCTTTCCGCCGATCGGCGAGCTGCCTTACCTGCTCACCCTTCCTGGGCACGGCTTCTACTGGTTCCAGATCGACCTTCCGACACCGGGAGTGTGACCCGTGATCAGTACTGCTGCTGACCTACTCGCCGACGTCGCCGATTCGCTGGCGGCCATGCTCCCCGAGCAACGCTGGTTCGCCGGCAAGGATCGCCCCGTGCAGGCGGTGATCCCGGTTCGTGCGACCGATCTGGCAGGCACGGATCCCCGGCTGGTGCACGCCGTCGTCGAGGTGGATCAGGGCGAGCCGCATCGGGGGCTATACCAGCTCCTGCTCGGAGTGCGCCGTGACTTGCCTGAGACGCTGGGGCACGCCTGGGTCGCCACAACCGGTGATCAGGTCGTATACCAGGCCATACACGATTCTGAACTCACCGCCGTCCTGCTGGACCTGATGGCGCAGGGCGCGGAAGTGGACGGGTTGCGCTTCACCGCCGAGCCAGGTGTCGAGCTGGACACCACGCAGCGCTCCCGCCCGGTCGGGGCGGAACAGTCCAACACCTCCCTGGTGTATGGGCAGACCTACATTCTCAAACTGTTCCGTAAGGTGGCTTTAGGCCGTAGCCCGGATCTGGAACTGCACCGCGCGTTGGCAAAGGTGGGTTGCACGCACATCGCGGCGCCACTGGGCAGTATCGAGGGTGAGCTGGAATCCGCTCCAGTCACCTACGGGATGCTCAGCGAATTTCTGCGAAATGCGGCCGATGGCTGGGCGATGGCCACCGCGAGCGTGCGGGACCTGCTGGCGGAGAGCATGCTGGCCGAGGGCACGTCCGGCCCGATCGAGCAGCCCGATCCAGCGGACGTCGGCGGTGACTTCGCCTCCGAGGCGTTCCGGCTGGGCCAGGCGGTAGCTGCCGTGCACACCGACCTGGCCACCGCACTGGGTAGCTCCCCGGCGCCAGCCGGATACCTCGACGCCCTGGCCGAAGGCATGCACCGCAGGTTGGACGGCGTGTTGGCTCGGGTAGCGGAGCTTGCACCGCATGAGGAGCCGCTTCGGGCGGCGTTCGATAAGGTGCGCGGCATCGACGGCTCGTTGCCGCTGCAGCGGGTGCACGGCGACCTGCATCTCGGCCAGGTGTTGCGCAGCGTTACCGGCTGGGTTCTGATCGACTTCGAGGGCGAGCCCATGGTGCCGCTCGCAGAACGCGTCGTGCCCGCCTCAACGCTGCGCGACGTCGCCGGGATGCTGCGCTCATTCGACTACGCCGCCAACCACCAGCCGCGCGGCGACGCCGAACCCGAGCAGGCGGCACTCGCCTGGACCGCCCGCAACCAGAATGCGTTCTGCGACGGCTACGCGCGGGTGGCGGCGGATCCCCGCATGCAGCCCGTCCTCCTCCGCGCCTTCGAGTTGGACAAAGCTGTCTACGAAGTCGAATACGAACACGCCAACCGCCCTGGCTGGCTCCCCGTTCCCCTAGCCGCCATAACCCGCCTCACCACCGGCCACTCGTGACCGGTGCAGCCTTAGCCGGGTCACGCTTGCCGGACGGTATTGACGAACTGGAGCGAACGGGAGAGGTCCTTGTCGCCGTGCTGATTCTCCACACCGGAGTTCACGTCTACGGCATAGGGTTGTACGGCTTCGACGGCGTCAGTCACATTGTTCGGACGAAGCCCTCCCGAGAGGATCACGGGCACGCTCAGTGCAGCGAGCGACGTAACAATCTTCCGGCTGATCGACCAGTCGTGGGTTCGGCCGGTCCCGCCAAGGCGATCCGCCGTCCTGGAGTCCAGGTGGACCGCGTGGCAAGAATCCGCGATGCGCAGTGCATCATCGACAGACTCGTCCCCCGTGACGTGCACTGTTCGCGTGATTCGCCATCGCCCACTCGATCGGTCGAACACTTCCCGGAGAGTTTTTCGGTTTACGAGACCATGAACTTGAATGGTGTCGACGCCCAGCAATTCGGCGAGCCCAGTGATCTGCTCGGCGAGCTCCAGGTGGGTCACCAGCACGGTCGAGACATACGGTGGAGTAGCCGCTACCAGCATCGCCGCGTGTTCCGGCGCGAGAGCATCCTCGCTACGGTGGGTCACCCCGCAGATGAAGCCGACTGCATCGACGCCCGATCTAACCGCGACTGTCAAATCGGCTTCCGAGCGGATACCGCAAATCTTGACTCGTGGGCTCAATTCTGGGCTATCCCATGCTCCGGGAACCGTCCAGGGACTCCCGGATGATGTCGGCGTGGCCAGCGTGCTGAGCGGTCTCGGCGATGAGATGCAGCAGCACCCGCCGCGCCGACCACCGGGCGCCCGGCTCGAACCACGGAGCCTCCGGAAGCGGGTGGGAGACGTCGAGATCGGGCAAGTCGGCCAGGACCCGGTCGGTGCGGCGCGCCACCTGCTCGTACTGATCCAGCAATCCGGTCAGGGTCTCGCCCGGGAGCATCTCGAACGTCGCTGCATGCTTGGCCAGGTACTCCTCGTCGAATCCGGGCATGGTCTCGGTGCCGTGCAGGACAAAGTCGAGCCATCTCCGCTCGACCTCGCTGACGTGCTTGATCAGCCCACCGAGGCAGAGCCGGCTCACGGTGGTGCGCCGGGTGGCCTGCTCGTCGTCCAGGTCCCGCGTGGTGAAGCGCAGGAACAACCGGCTCTTGCTCAGCGTGTCCAGCAGAGCCGCGCGCTCTCCGGTGGTGGTCGTCCCCACGGTGGTCTCCGTAATTGTCATGGTGTCTGCCTCTCGATGGTCCTCTATACCGACATTACTGAGGACAGCGGCCACTTTCTGACCTCAATTGCGCGAGACTGTTCGGATGGCCAACACGAGTTCGCGGACGCTGCGGCTACTCTCGCTGCTCCAGACCCACCGCCACTGGCCCGGTACCGTCCTGGCAGACCGGTTGGGAACCTCCGTGCGGACGCTGCGCCGCGACGTCGACCGGCTCCGCGAGCTCGGCTACCCGGTGCAGGCGCACCGCGGCGTCGATGGCGGCTACCAGCTCGCCCCGGGCGCCGCGCTGCCCCCGCTGGTCGTCGACGATGAGGAGGCGGTCGCGCTCGCCGTGGGCATGCAGGCCGCCGCGAACGGCGCGGTGCCGGGCATCGAGGAGACGGCCGTCCGCGCACTCACGAAGGTCGTGCAGGTGATGCCGCCGCGGTTGCGGCGCCGGGTCGACGCACTGCGGGCCATGACCGTGCCCGCGATGTGGGGCAACACGCCCACCGCGCCGGTGGTCGACCCCGGCGTCCTGATCACCGTTGCGCAGGCGTGCCGGGACACCGAACGCCTCCGGTTCGACTACACGACCCGCGAGGGCGCGCAGACCGCGCGGCACGTCGAGCCGCACCGGCTGGTCCCGCTCGGGCGGCGCTGGTACCTGGTCGCCTACGACCTGGCCCGCCACGACTGGCGCAGTTTCCGGCTGGACCGGCTTAGCGACCCGCGCGGCACCGCAGCCCAGTTCGCGACGCGCAACCTGCCCACCGCCGACGCCGCTGCCTTCGTGAAGGCTGGGATCGAGAGGCAGCGCGCTCCCTACTCCGTGAAGGCACTCGTCCACGCGCCTGCGGATGCCGTTCGCGAGCGCGTCGGACAGTGGGGGACGGTTACCGACTCCGCCGGCGACCAGTGCCTGCTCGCGATGACCTCGGACTCACTGGACTGGCCGACGATGGCGCTGGGCGCGATAGGTGCGGAGTTCACCGTGCTCTCCCCGGTCGAGCTCCGCGACCACGTCCACGAGTGGGCCGACAGATTCAGCCGCGCCACCGCAGCGCCTCCTCTGGCTCATCCGCACCCGCGCTCAGTTGCTCCCGCTGCTCCCGCGCGAACCGACCGAAGGTGCTGACGGCCGGCCCGGCAGTGGCTCGACTACCGCTGCCGGAAGGTGGGTGGTTCGGTGGGAGCGTGCAGCCAGTGGCAACATGAGGCGAAAGCGAAGGTTGCCTCCGGTGGCATAACCGTGCAGGGCGACACTGCTTCTCCAGAGCTCACCCAGAGTAACGGCGAGCTCTGACCTCAGATAGTCCTTGAGATCGACGTCGGCGCCCGTCATCCTGTAGTGCGGGGCAAATATCCTGCACGACGACAGCCTCCTCGCCACGCCGGGCGACGAGCTGGGCGGCTTCAGCCGGGCCAGCCCACACGGACCTTGCTGAAGGGCTGCTTGGCTTTCTGGAGCTGCCGTCTCATGTGCATCCCTCCACCGATGGCGCCCCACTCAGCGGATCTGCCCGTGAGCCGACACACTGGGAGCAAGACAAGACCAGGAAAGGATGTGACCGTGCAAGCGGCAGACCGCGCTACTTCGGCACCACCGGCTGACGAGCTGCGCCGGCTGCTGGCCGGTGAGCACCATGATCCGCATTCGGTACTCGGGGCGCACCCGCAACGTGCGGGTACCGCGGTGCGGGTGCTGCGCCCGCACGCCGATGAGGTCACGGTGCTCAGCGACGACGGCGAATACCCACTGGAACAGGGCACTGGAGGCCTTTTCCACGGCATGATGCCCAATCCAGGCGACTATCGGCTGCGGGTGCGCTACGGCGATCACACCGAGATCACCGATGATCCGTACCGGTGGCTACCCACCCTGGGTGAGGTGGACCTGCACCTCCTTGGGGAGGGCCGCCACGAGCGGCTGTGGGAAGTGCTTGGCGCCCACCTGCGGACCTATCCCACCTCAGGCGGTCTGGTCGTGGGAACGTCATTCGCGGTGTGGGCGCCGCACGCTCAAGGAGTGCGGGTGTGCGGCGATTTCGACGGCTGGAGCGGGGTGGCCACCCCGCTACGATCCCTCGGCTCCTCCGGGGTGTGGGAAATCTTTCTGCCCGGTGTCGGCGCCGGCGCCAAGTACAAATTCCGTCTGCTGGGCCCCGACGGGAACTGGCACGAGAAGGCCGACCCGATGGCTCGCGCCACCGAAGTCCCACCGAGCACGGCATCGGTGGTCGCCGGTCCGTCGGCCCATGAATGGAACGACGCCCAGTGGCTGGCCGAGCGGGCGCAGGGCGAGCCGATCGCCAAACCGATGAGTGTCTACGAGATCCACCTCGGTTCCTGGCGGCAGGACCTGGGCTACCGGGAACTCGCCCAGCAACTTGTCGACTATCTCCACACGACCGGGTTCACCCATGTCGAGCTGATGCCAGTAGCCGAGCACCCCTTCGGAGGGTCCTGGGGCTACCAGGTCACCTCCTACTACGCGCCGACCGCACGATTCGGCTCCCCGGACGATTTCCGGTACTTCGTAGACACCCTGCACGCGGCCGGGATCGGGGTACTCATGGACTGGGTACCCGCGCATTTCCCGCGCGATGAATGGGCGCTGGCTCGCTTCGACGGCGCACCCTGCTACGAACACTCCGACCCGCGGCGTGCGGCGCACCCCGACTGGGGAACTCTGATCTTTGACTACGGGCGCAACGAGGTCCGCAACTTCCTGGTGGCCAATGCACTGTACTGGCTCGAGGAGTTCCATCTCGACGGACTCCGGGTGGACGCGGTGGCGTCGATGCTGTATCTGGACTACTCCCGTCAGCCGGGCGAATGGTCACCCAACGCCTACGGTGGGCGCGAGAACCTGGACGCTGTGGCATTTCTGCAGGAGATGAACGCCACCGTCTATAAGCGGCACCCCGGGGTTGTGACGATTGCCGAGGAATCCACTGCCTGGCCCGGTGTCACCCGCCCGACCCACGTCGGGGGACTGGGTTTCGGGTTCAAATGGAACATGGGGTGGATGCACGACACTCTTGATTATGTCGGCCACGATCCGGTACACCGCAGCTACCATCACAATAAGCTGACCTTTTCGCTGATGTATGCGTGGAGTGAGAATTTCGTGCTGCCGCTCTCGCACGATGAGGTGGTGCACGGCAAAGGATCGCTGTGGAGCCGGATGCCCGGTGACGACTGGAACAAGGCCGCTAATCTACGGTGCCTGCTGGCGTACATGTGGGCCCATCCCGGCAAACAGCTTCTCTTCATGGGAGGCGAGCTCGGACAACCGGCCGAGTGGGCGGAAACCCGATCGCTGGACTGGAACCTTCGCCATCACCCGCTGCACAGCGGCGTGCTCCAATTGGTCGGCGATCTCAACGCGACCTACCGATCTCACCCTGCGCTTTATAGTCAGGACAACGACCCGGCCGGGTTCGAGTGGATCGATGCCAACGACTCCTGGGGCAACGTCCTGAGTTTCTTGCGCTGGGGCGACGAGAGATCGGTCCTGGCGTGCCTGGCGAACTTCTCCGGCCAACCACATGAGGAGTACCGGATTGGGCTTCCCCGGCCGGGTCGCTGGCTCGAAATCCTCAATACCGACGCCGAAGGCTACGGTGGCTCAGGCGTAGGCAACCTCGGCGAGGTCATCGCCAGGGAGACACCATGGCACGGACTGCCATACTCTGCCGAGCTCAGGCTTCCGCCAACCGGAACGCTCTGGCTCACCCCAGCGATACACTGACCACCCTAAATCATTACACTAGGTAGCGAATGAGGTATAAGCATCAGTCAAATGGCCGTGAAATTGGTGCGCGCCTGCGAATGTAGGGTGGTGCGTACCGCTCCTGCGGTCGATTGATCGGTGGGGCAACACGTGGGACAAGACCACGCAGGCAAACGAGGTGACCGGGACCGTCTGACCCCGTCGCCAGCTGGTGTTGCCCGGAAGTGGGCCCGCGCCATCGCCACCGCTACACACGTACCGATGCCGGCGGCCCAAGTCTGTGGCCTCCTGGAGAACCTCGCCGAGCGGCTGGTGGTCGCCCTGTCCGGTCCTGCGGTAGACACCCAGGCCGCATCCGAGGTGGGTGCTCGCCTCGTCGACGCCGGGTTCACCGGTGCGCAGAGTCTGCCTCGGACCTTCGAGGTGCTCAGCATCGCATTGCCTGGCGCCGTCGGTGACGCAGCCACGGACCTTTCCTGCGGCCGGATGATCGAGCTGTTCGGTGCGTTGGCTTCAGGCTACGCGTGCGCGCTGCGCAGCCACGTTATCGACCAGCAGGAAGAGATCAAACAGGCGTTGTCATCAGCATGGCAAGAGGTCCAGCGGGATCTGCGAGCCAGCGAGGCACGGTTCCGCGAGGTGTTCGACTCCTCCCCGGTGGGCATCGCGATCAGTGAAGCCGGCGGTTCGATTGTTCAGACCAACCGGTCGCTGGAGGACATCCTTGGCTACTCCACCGGTGAGCTGCTGGGATGCGATCTCAGCGAGCTGTTCTCACCCGGAAATCAGCCCATCGTGGATGAGCATTGCCGGGGCCTGGTGCCCGGCCGGGATCCGCGGATGCAGGTCCGCGTCGCCCTGCGCCGTGCAGATGGTGAGCAGGTATGGGCTTACCTGGACGGCTCGGTGCTGCGCGATGCCGAGAAGGAACCCAGATACATCATGACGATGCTCGATGACATCACCGACCTCCAGCTCCTCGAGCAGCGGCTGCACCATCAGACACTGCATGACCCGCAGACCGACCTGGCGAACCGGCAACACTTCCTTACCCACTTGGAGCAAGTGCTGGCATGGCTCGAGCCCTCGGCTGTGATCACGCTGCTGCACCTCGATCTCGACGGCTTCTCCGCGATCAACGACAGTCTCGGGCCTCGCGCTGGGGACCAGGTGCTGGATGTGGTTGCCCGGCGGCTGGAGTGGGTGGTTGCAGATCAGCGGGCGATGGTGGCCCGGCTCGGCGCCGACGAGTACGCCATTCTCATCGAGCCCGGCGACTGGGGACTCGACATCGGGGCCCTCGCCGAGGCCATCAACACCGAATTGGCCGAGCCGTTCTACATCGACAACACCGGGATAGCCCTCACCGCGACCATCGGGGTCGTGCAACGCCGGGTCAGCGAGTGCGAGCCCGAGGAATTGATGCGTGCCGCCAGCGCCACCCTGCGCCGTATCCACCGGCACCGCAAGCGGCAATGGATTCTGTTCGACCCCGACGCCGACGCCGCCTACCACGAGAGACTTCAGCTGGCGGTAGCGATGCCCGGGGCCTTGGAGACCGGCCAGTTAGACGTGACCTATCAGCCGGTGGTCGCACTCGCCGATCACCGGCTGATGGCCATCGAGGCGTTGCTGAGCTGGCAGCACCCTGAGCTCGGCGTGCTGTCCAACGACCAGTGCGTGCAGGCCGCAGAGCGGACCGGTGTTGTGCACGAAGTCGGTCAGTGGTTGCTGCGCACCGCCGCTGAGCAGGCACTGGCTTGGCGACGGCGTGTTGGGGAGCGAGTGCCTCCGGTCGTCGTCAACCTCATGCCCTCCCAGGCGGCTGACCCTGATCTGATAACCAAGATCAAGTCGGTGCTGGCCGAGACCGGCTTGCCAAGCAGCCAGCTTGAAATCCGGACACCGGTCGGTGCACTCCGCACCGTTGCCGGCGAACTGGCCGGCGCCGCCGGCACCCAAGCTGAAGACAATGTGCGAGTGCTCGCTGAGCTTGGCGTTCGCGCCGGGCTCTACGACTTCGGCGGCGGCATGGGCGGGCTGCGCTGCGTGGCAGACCTCGCCATATGCACGGTGCGAATCGCCAAGCCGATTTCCCAGCAGGTCGCCGACGATCCGTCCCGGATCCTGTCCCAGGCGGCGCAGGCTCTGGTCCACATTGTTCGAGGCGCCGGCGTCGACGTGATCGCCTACCCGGTGGACAGCGCCGAGCAGGCCGCCTGCTGGCCGTGGATCGGCGCCAATTGGGCTGTGGGAGCCCTATTCGGCCCGCCGGGACCACCCCAGAACATCGACGCCCTGCTCGATGCAACTCATGACACTGCCTGAGCATGTGGCGGGACCGTGATGCTCCGGTAGCGCGGGTTGCCACCACCGGGTAGTCGGTCAGCCGTTAGGCCGGTTGGTGAGCTTGTCGCGCAAACGGTCTACCAACCCGACGCCCGGACCGACGATCTTGTGGAATAGCTCGCTGTGGGGTGCGTCCGGGTGTGGCCGGGTCGGCGCGACCTTCTTCGCGGTCTCCACCTTCTCTCGCAACCTGACCAGTTCGTCGCGCGGCACCGACTCCCGGAGCCGAGGGAACTGCTCGGTCTCCTCATCTTGCGCGTGATGGCGGAGCTTGTCGGTCAGTTGGCGCACCAACGCGTCGAATTGGGGATCGGATGCCGCTACCCCCTCGAGCGCCTTCATGATCTCCTCAAGCTCCTTGTGCTCCTGGGTGTCATGCTCGACGACCTGCTCACCGTCGGGCAGGTGCTCACGCATCGCGGGATAGACATACATCTCCTCTGACACCGAGTGCCGAACGATCTCACTGATCACGATGTCGGCGAGATTCCGGCGCTCATCCACGTCACTGATCGACGCGATCCGGTCGAGGAGTTGCAATGCCTCCTGGTGGTCGGTTATCAGCTCGTCAATGACGTCGGTGTCGGTGCGCTGATCGGCCACGTTAACCTCCTGCTCGTCGGGACGGGATACCACAGCGATGCTCCGCCGCAGACCGGCATCCCACCTCGGCCTACAAGCATCAACTGTTCTCCGCTACTCGACCTGCCAGCACACCTGCATCGCGGCCGGTGCAACGCCAGCAACCGAGAACCGGTAAGCCCGCTACGACGAGGTGCTGGGGTCTGCGCGCGTAGATCGACGATCAGTACACGCTTCGATGATGCCCTGCCGGTCTTCGTCGACGAGACCAAGGCGTGCATCGCCCGAATCTATGACGCAGCTCTGGGCGGTAAGGACAATTACGAGGTCGACCGGGAGGTCATTCGCTGTTCCAGCTCTCCACGCTGCATCACTACAATGGTGAACCCAGCCCGCAGAGCGTCATGACCGAATACATTGAGGCCCTGCCGTCGGGGTCAACAGCCATCCCAACCGTGGGACACCCTGCCCACGGCATGGGCCTGCCCTGAGAACAAGGGTCAGAACAGCGCGCGGGCCAGTGCCCGGCGGGCGGAGGTGACCCGGGGATCGTCGGGTGAGAAGAGCTCGAACAACTCGACCAGATACGCCCGGGCGCGCTCGGAGTCCTGGCCGTTCAGCCGTCGCACCGCGCCGACCAGCCGCTCGAATGCCCGCTCCGGTGCCTGGGCGACCACCTCGGCGTCGGCCGCGGCGATCTGCGCCTCGACATCGTCGGGTGCCGCATCAGCCTTAGCCACGGCCGCCGGATCGGCCGCTTGCGCCCGCACGAGGAAACGGACCTGCGCCAGAGCACTCCTGGCCTGCTCGTTGGTCGGCTCGGTATCCATGATCTGCTGGTAAGCCGCTTCGGCAGCGGCGAATTCACCGGCGGCCAGAGCGGCTTCGGCAGCGGTGAACCGAGGATCCTCCGGCTCGGTGTCCAGCTGCCCGTCAGCAGCGGACACGCCCTGCTCGGCGGCCCGAATACCAGGAAGCTGATCGCGCAGCGCATCGAGTAGCCCGGTGATCCATTGCTTCACCTGCGGCTCGGGCTGGGCCCCGACGAATGCGTCGATTGGCTGGCCAGCGGCGATGGCGATGACGGTAGGCATGGACTGGACGCCGAAGAGCTGGGCGATCCGCGGGTTCGCGTCGACATCGACCTTCGCCAGCACCCAGGCGCCGCCGGCTGCTCCGGCGAGCCGTTCGAGCACCGGCGAGAGCTGCTTGCATGGATCGCACCAGCTCGCCCACAGGTCGACCACCACGGGTACCTGCATGGATCGCTCGACGATATCGGTCTGAAAGCTCTGCTCGGTGACGTCGAGGACCCACGTGTTCTCCTCGCCGGACGGCGGCGAGCCCTGCGCGTCACGCCTGGTCGCCGGATCCGCCCGCGTCTTGAGGGCGGACAGGTCGATGGCACCGGAGAGCGCGCTGGAAATGGGTCCGGTCTGCTGAGGATTAGGCCTGCTCACACCGTCTATCCTGGCATGGATCCCTGAGCGTCAGAACCGGGCCGGTTCCCGGTATTCACCCCACTGGGTCTTGAGCGCCCCGCAGATCTCGCCGAGGGTCGCTTCAGCGCCCGCCGCTTCGAGCATCGGCTCGATGAGGTTGCCCTCTCCGGTCGCCACCTCGACCATGGCCGCCAGGGCTCGGTTGACGGCGGCCTGGTCGCGCTGCCCCCGGCGCTGGGCCAGCGCCCGGTTCTGCTCGCGCTCCACCTCGTGGCTCACCCGGAGGATTTCCAGTTCATCCGTCACCGACCCGATCAGCGTGTTCACTCCGACGATCTTCTTGTCACCCTTTTCCAGCGCCCGCTGGTAGGCGAATGCCGCGTCGGCGATCTCACCGGTGAACCAGCCGTCCTCGATACCGCGCAGGATGCCTGAGGTCATCTCGCCGATCGGGTGGTTGCCTGACGGCACGGCCGCCGCAGCCATATCTTTGATCCGGGCGAAGATCCGCTCGACATCGACCTCGATACGATCAGTCAGCGCCTCGATATACCAGGAGCCACCTAGCGGGTCGGCCACATTAGCTACCCCGGACTCCTCCATGATCACCTGCTGGGTACGCAGGGCAATCTCCGC
This sequence comes from Pseudonocardiaceae bacterium, assembly GCA_036009255.1. Taxonomy (GTDB): domain Bacteria; phylum Actinomycetota; class Actinomycetes; order Mycobacteriales; family Pseudonocardiaceae. Next base: position 12,159 of record DASYMC010000109.1, on the reverse strand, counting down.
CGCCCGCTCGGAGGGCAGTGCCAATGTTTCGTCCAGCGAGTTGGTGTGCATCGAATTGGTGCCGCCCAGCACTCCGGCAAGCGCCTCGATCGTGGTCCGCACGATGTTGTTGTAAGGCTGCTGCGCGGTGAGCGAGACGCCCGCCGTCTGGGTGTGAAAGCGCAGCCACTGCGCTTTGTCGCTGGTGGCGCCGTAGACCTCACGCATCCACCGGGCCCAAATCCGCCGGGCGGCCCGGAACTTCGCGATCTCCTCAAAGAAATCCAGATGGGCGTCGAAGAAAAACGTCAGGCCGCTGGCAAAGCGATTGACATCGAGGCCCCGAGAGCGACCCAGCTCCACGTATCCGAAGCCATCGGCGAGCGTAAAGGCCAATTCCTGTGCCGCTGTTGCGCCAGCCTCCCGGATGTGGTAACCGGAGATCGACAACGGCTTGTAGGATGGGATCTGCTCGGTGCAGTACTCCATCAGGTCGCCGATGAGCCGCAAGTGGGGTTCCGGGGTGAACAGCCATTCCTTCTGGGCGATGTATTCCTTGAAGATATCGGTCTGCAGGGTGCCGTTGAGCTTGGTGATATCCGCGCCCTGCCGCTGCGCGGCGACCAGGTACATGCAGAATATTGGCACCGCCGGACCCGAAATCGTCATGGACGTGGTGATCTGCTCCAAGGGGATCCCATCGAACAGGACGTCCAGATCGGCAGCACTGTCGATCGCCACGCCGCAATGTCCCACCTCGCCGAGGCTGTGCGGATCGTCGGAGTCGCGGCCCATCAGAGTCGGCATGTCGAAGGCCACCGAGAGCCCACCCCCGCCGTTGCGCAAGATCTGCTGGTAACGCTCGTTGGTCTGGCGGGCGTTACCGAATCCGGCGAACTGGCGGATCGTCCAGGTGCGCCCCCGGTAACCCGTGGAGTGCACGCCGCGAGTGAAGGGATACTCGCCGGGCCAGCCGATCCGTTCGAAACCGGGGACAGTCTCGCCGTCTTCGGGCCCGTACACCGGTTCGACCTCGTCTCCGGACAGGGTGGTGAAGTCCGCGTCGCGAAGCCCTCCCGTCGCCTGCGCCTGCGTATAGCGGCGCTGCCAGCGCTCTCGGCCTGAGCGGGGATCTGCCCGCTGAGGGTCGTAGGCGGTCATGTCAGCCTTTCATCGGTACCCAGATAATAGGACGCCCTAGTAAATGAGAGTACCCGAGACGCGCCCTTGATACGGCGGTCAGCACGATGGCGGTCAGGGCCTGGAGAGGTGCTGCTGGACCCGGTCGACCTTGGCGCGCAACTCTCCCGTGTAGCCCGGCCGGATATCGGCCTTGAGCACCAGGCTGGTCCGAGTTGCACCCGCACTGGCGGCCTCAACCGCACGGCGCACGACGTCCATCACCTCGTCCCACTCCCCTTCGATCAGGGTGAACATGGCGTTGAGTTCGTAGGGCAGCCCGGAGTCCGCGACCACGCGGACCGCCCGCGCCACGGCAGCGCTGATACTGCCGGTTTCATCATCAGCGGGGTCATTGCCTGGTTCGCCGCCGGCGGGGGCGACACTGAATGCCACGATCATCACTCCAGCCTGCTCTACCCGGTCGCGATACGTGGCCTTACGGTTTCACCCATGCCCCCGCATCATCCGCTGCCCTTCGACCCGATCGAGCGGGCCGCGCAGATCTGGCAGGATCGCATCGGGCCCGCCGGGACGATGGCCGCAGTCACCAATGTGATGCGCGTACAGCAGATCCTGCAATCCGCTGTGGATGCCGCACTGCGCCCCCACGGCCTGACCTTCGCGCGGTATGAGGCGCTGGTCCTGCTGGTGTTCTCCCGCCAGGGCACGCTGCCCATGAAGGTGATGGGTCAACGGCTTCAGCTGCATCCGACCAGCGTGACCAACATCGTGGACCGTCTGCAGGCTGATCGCCTGATAGAACGCAGTGGCCACCCCACTGATCGACGCACCACCCTGGTCACGATCACTGAAGCCGGCCGGCAACGACAGAAGGCCGCCACCGTGGCGCTCACCGACGTCGAGTTCGGCTTCGTCGGGCTGGACGGCGCCCAGACCGAGCAGCTCACCGCGCTCCTCACTCAGGTACGCCGCGCCGCGGGCGACTTCACCGACCCCACCCCGTGAGTGGCATTGGGTGCTATAACACTGTTTCCCACTCACGGGCTGCCGAAGGCAGCCACCAGCTCGTCAGCCGCTCGGTAGACGTCCAGCTCGCCGACGACGACCCGCTTCGCTAGACCGGGCAGCGCGTTGCCCCGCAGTACGTCGCTGAGTTTGTTCTGCAGCTGCGCCATCGCAATCGCCCCGATCTCGGCCTCGGCGCGACGTTGACGGCGGGCCTCCAACTCACCGTGGCTCCGCATCCACTCGCGATGCTCCGCGATCGCCCCGACGAGCTCGTCGATGCCCTCAGCTTTGGTGGCCACCGTGCGGACGATCGGCGGCCGCCAGCCAGGACCTGCGCAGCCCTGCCGCCCAAGAGAGATGATGTGCCTGAGGTCGCGGACGGTCTGATCGGCGCCCTCCCGGTCGGCTTTGTTGACCACGAAGATATCCGCGACCTCGAGGATCCCTGCCTTAGCCGCCTGAACCCCATCGCCCGTCCCCGGCGCCAGCAGCACCAGCGTGGTGTCGGCCAGGGCGGCCACCTCTACTTCGGACTGGCCGACACCCACGGTCTCCACCAGCACTTCGTCGCAGCCGGCGGCGGCCAGTACCCGCAGGGCCTGCGGGGTGGCCCAGGCAATGCCCCCCAGCTGCCCCCGAGTGGCCATCGACCGGATAAATACACCGGTGTCGGTCGCATGGTCCTGCATCCGGACCCGGTCGCCGAGCAGCGCCCCACCGGAGAAGGGTGAGGACGGGTCGACCGCCAACACACCCACCCGCTTGCCGGCCTCCCGCAGTGCGGCGATCAACACGCTGACGGTGCTCGACTTACCCACCCCGGGCGGGCCGGTGATGCCGACGACCTGGGTCTGGCCGGTATCGGGAGCCAGCGCAGCAGCGAGGGCGCGCAGCTCCGGGGCGCCGTCCTCGATCAGCGAGATGAGCCGGGCGACCGCGCGGGCCTGCCCATGCCGCGCATGCAGGACCAGGTCGTCGATGTCCCGGCCGCGAGCGCTCACGTCGCGTCGAGGGGCACCCGCAGAATCAACGCGTCACCCTGGCCGCCACCACCGCACAGCGATGCCGCACCCACACCGCCACCGCGGCGGCGCAACTCCATCGCCAGGTGCAGCGCCAGCCGTGCGCCGGACGCGCCGATCGGGTGCCCCAGCGCGATCGCCCCGCCGTTGGGGTTGACCCGCGCCGGGTCGACTCCGAGTTTGCGGGTGGACACCACACCCACCGCGGCGAACGCCTCATTGATCTCCACGATGTCAAGGTCGCTTACGTCGATGCCCTCCTTGCGGCACGCCGCCAGCACCGCATTGGCAGGCTGCTCGTGCAGGCTGGAGTCGTCAGGGCCGGCCACCATGCCGTGCGCCCCGATCTCGGCCAGCCAGCTCAGCCCGAGTTCGGCCGCCTTGGACTTGCTCATCACCACGACCGCCGCAGCCCCGTCGGTGATCGGCGACGAGGACCCGGCGGTGATAGTGCCATCAGCGGCGAACGCCGGACGGAGCTTGCCCAGGCTCTCAGCGGTGGTGTCGGGCCGGATGCCCTCGTCGGCATTCAGGACAACCGGGTCGCCCTTGCGCTGCGGCACGGTCACCGGGGTGATCTCCTGCGCGAACAGCCCGCTGTCCACCGCACGCGCGGCCCGTTGATGCGACTGCGCGGCGAACTCGTCTTGCTCGGCCCGGGTGAGCTGGTGGCGGGCGTTGTGCTTCTCGGTGGAGGCACCCATCGACACCTGATCAAACGAGTCGTGCAACCCGTCGTAGGCCATGTGATCGATCATGGTGACGTCGCCGTACTTGAACCCGGCGCGGGACTTGGTCAGCAGATGCGGCGCCTGGGTCATCGACTCCTGCCCACCGGCCACGATGATGTCGTACTCGCCGGCCCGGATCAGCTGGTCGGCCAGCGCGATGGCGTTCAACCCGGACAGGCACACCTTGTTGACGGTCAGAGCCGGCACGTCCATACCGATGCCGGCGTTGACCGCAGCCTGACGAGCGGGGATCTGACCAGCGCCTGCGGTGAGCACCTGGCCCATGATCACGTACTGCACCTGCTCGGGCGCCACGCCGGCGCGTTCCAGTGCGCTCTTGATGGCAAAGCCACCGAGTTGGGCAGCTGAGAAGTCCTTGAGCTGACCGAGCAGCCGCCCCATCGGGGTGCGGGCTCCGGCAACGATGACAGAACCGGTCATAACGCAGACCTCCGGCATGGCAGTTGTTGTAATCTCCGGGAGAATTTCGACCATACCGCGCCATCGCCGTTCCCATGGTGATGACAATGAGCACACTTTGACCGGCCGTACGCTGCATCTCATGACGCCACTCCCCCCTGCGCCTGTTTTCGTCACGGCAATCGATCACGTCGGCATCGCGGTGCCCGATTTCGCAGCGGCCGTGGAGTTCTACCGCGCGACGTTCGGGCTGGAACTGGCCCACGAGGAGATCAACGAGGAGCAGGGAGTGCACGAGGGCATGCTCCGTGCCCCCGGTGACTCCAGCACCGGTGCCGCAGTGCAGCTGCTTGCTCCGCTGGGCCCGACCTCCACCATCGCCAAGTTCCTCGACCGCAACGGCCCCGGCATGCAGCAACTGGCCTACCGAGTCACCGACATCGAGTCGGCCATGGCGGCGCTACACGCGGCCGGCGTGCGACTGCTCTACGACACCCCCCGCCGCGGCACCGCCGGTTCCCGGATCAACTTCGTGCACCCCAAAGACGCCGGCGGCGTACTGGTGGAACTGGTGGAGCCGGCCCCACGCGAGCACTGATCCGCTCACGTGACGAGGAAGTCAAGGTCGGATGCTTCACGGCCCCAAACTCGACCACGAAACCCGTTTCCGGCATGCCAGGTGATCGACCGTGAGACGGAGCGGTCTCGCTCACTCAGTCCAGGCCGTGACGATTGATAAACTGATCGGTAATCTCAGCGGAGCCGACTATCCCAAGCGGGAAGCGGGCGACGGAAGGGACCACCGTGCAGAAGATCCTCGACGCCATTCTCAGCGACGATGTCGACTCCATCGGCTCGCTGCCGGTACCAGAATTCTACCGCGGAATCACCGTTCACGCTGACGAGACCGACATGTTTGCCGGTATGCCCAGCCGCGACAAGGACCCACGCCGCTCGCTGCACCTGGACGAGATCCCGGTGCCAGAGCTGGGCCCGGGCGAGGCGCTGGTCGCCGTGATGGCCAGCGCGGTCAACTACAACACCGTATGGACGTCGATCTTCGAGCCACTACCGACTTTCGGGTTTCTCAAGCGCTATGGACGCATCTCCCCCCTGGCCGCCCGGCACGACCTGCCCTACCACGTGGTCGGATCGGACCTGGCCGGTGTGGTGCTGCGAACCGGAGCCGGGGTGAACGCCTGGAGCCCGGGCGACGAGGTCGTGGCGCACTGTCTGTCGGTTGAGTTGGAGCACCCAGACGGGCACAACGACACGATGCTGGACCCCGAGCAACGAATCTGGGGTTTCGAAACGAATTTCGGCGGCCTGGCCGAACTGGCGTTGGTGAAATCGAATCAATTAATGCCCAAGCCGGGCCATCTCACCTGGGAGGAGGCCGCCAGCCCGGGTTTGGTCAATTCCACCGCATACCGGCAGTTGGTCTCCCGCAATGGGGCCGACATGAAGCAGGGTGACACGATCCTCATCTGGGGTGCCTCGGGTGGGCTGGGCTCCTACGCCACGCAGATGGCGCTGGGCGGCGGCGGTATCCCCGTCTGCGTGGTGTCCAGCCCGGAGAAGGCAGAGATCTGCCGGCGCATGGGCGCCGACCTGGTCATCGACCGCAACGCTGAGGGCTACAAATTCTGGAAGGACGAACACAACCAGGATCCGAGGGAGTGGAAGCGCTTCGGCGCCAAGATCCGCGAGCTCACCGGGGGCGAGGATCCCGACATCGTGTTCGAGCATCCCGGGCGGGAGACCTTCGGCGCCAGCGTCTACGTCGCCAAGCGGGGCGGCACGATCGTCACCTGCGCCTCCACCTCCGGCTTCAACCATATCTACGACAACCGCTACCTCTGGATGAACCTCAAGCGGATTCTGGGCTCACATTTCGCCAACTACCGCGAGGCGTGGGAAGCCAACCGGCTGATCGCCAAGGGCAAGGTCCACCCGACGCTGTCCCGCGTCTACCCGCTGGAGCAGACCGGGCAGGCGGCTCACGACATGCACTCCAACATTCACCAGGGAAAGGTGGGTGTGCTCTGCCTGGCTCCCGAAGAAGGTCTGGGCATACGCAATCCTGAGCTTCGTGAGGTACATCTGGACGGCATCAACCGTTTCCGGGGTGTCTAGCCCCTGACAGACCTTGACAGACCGCCGATGGCTGATCCGTCACCTACCAGTCCCCGAGTAACGTGGCCGCATGGGTTCCGTCCACGATCGTGATCTGCTTCCGATGAGATCGACATTCGACATCGTCCGTCGGGGATACGACTGTGCCCAGGTGGATTATCAGCTTGAGCACCTTCGGGCCGATCTGCAAATCGCGGTGACGGACCGGGATGCCGGTGCCGCTCAGGCTGCTGAGCTCACCCGGACGCTGGAGGCGGCCCGCGGGGAGATCGATGACCTGAACGCCCAGCTCAGGCGGCTCGAGGTGCCTCCTACCACCGTCGAGGGCATGAGCGAGCGGGTAGTGCGGATGCTGCGCAACGCCCAGAAGGAGGCTGCGGAAATTACCGCCAAGGCCACCGCAGCTGCCGCCGAGACCAGGGCAGAGGTCGAGCGCGAGGCAGATGAGTTGCGTGCCAGATACGAGGTGATGATTAACGAGGCACAGCAGCGGCGCTCCGCCATGGAAGCCGAACACGAACGGGCCATCGCCGAGGCACGCCATCGGGGTGAAGCGATGGTGGCGCAGGCACAGCAGCGAGCCCAGCAGCTCGACGCCGAGGCGGCGGCCCGCCGGCAGCAGACCGAGGAAGATTTCGACATCACCATGTCCGAGCGACGCCGGAATGCGACCCGTGAGCTAGCGCAGGAGGAGACGAGCAGCAAGACCGAGGCGAAACGGCGCATCGACGAGGCCACTGATGTGGCGCGCCGGCTCGTGACCGAGGCCGATCAGACCGCTGTCGCGCGAGTGCGGGAGGCGACCCGGCAGGTGGAGGCGCTACGCACGTTGCGCCGCCAGGTCACCAGCCAGCTGGAGTCGGTGACCTCAAAATTGCAGGATGCTTTGCGACAGCTCACGCCCGCGCCGGAGGGCGACGACGGGCTCAGGGACGAGCCGAGCTGACGCCCTCACCAATGCCGGCGAGTAGGTGCCCGGCGCCTGCGAGCGGTCCAGCACCCGCTGTGCCAGTGGCGCCGGTCGGCTGTTGATCCCTGTTCGCCCGCTGGCCAAGCCACCACGTGCGCGATGCCGGGCTTGATCTCGTGGTCACAACCCGGGCAGCGGTAGCTCTTGATGGCCTGTTCACCGGGCACCGCCCGGACCAGCCATTCCCCGTCCGGTCCGCTCTCCGGCCGCGCCCAGCCCGAGCCAGTCACCGCAGGCGGTGACGGGCCAGCGGCACGGTGTGGGAGGTTGCGTCGCGGCATACAACAGTCTACGGCGGCAGCGTAGGCTGCGACCCATGCCGCGCTATGAGTTCCGATGCCGGAAGTGCTCGACGACCTTCGAACTCAGCCGGCCGATGACCGCGTCGAGAGACCCCGCCCAGTGCCCGTCCGGGCACGACGACACCGTCCGGCTGCTTTCCACCGTCGCGTTGTCAGGCGGAGCGTCGCTGGGCAGCTCTGCCGGACGTGGCGCTGCCCCTTCAGGTGGATGCTGCGGTGGAGGCTGCTGTAACTGAGCCGACCTACCCCATCACTGGGTACGGCACAGAGGATCGACGAAACTGAGGCCTGGCCATCCAACGTGCACTGCCCTGACCACAGATTAGACGATCACCATCGCGGGAACGGCGAGAGGGACAACCGGTATCGCGGCAGCGACATCGCGATGCGGTCTGCATCGCCGGCAATCGATGGTGTTGTGCGTCCCAGGTCACCTTGTACCCCAGTCCGAGCAGTGCCCCGACGGTGCGGAGGACGCCGGGGCAGCGTGCCACACCGCCCGAGTCGGTGACCGCGGTGCACAGCAGTGTCCCGCTGCCGACGTTGCCTCCAGTCCTGAATTGCAGAGATCGGCCCGCGACGGGACGGTCGTTGTCGGCCCGGGCAAGACGCGCGGTCAGGACGAATACGTAGATGTCGACGCCGGGCAGCAGCCGGGTCAACACCGGCGTGGGGGTCACCTTCGTCGGCACCGCGATCACACGGGTGGTCACCGCGGTTTCGTCCACGTGGCTACCACCCACCGCGCCGACCGCCCCGGTGGCGCTCACCGTGAGGCGCTGTCCCCGGCCGTTGGGGAATCCCGCGGGAATCGGCACGGCCACGGTCATGTTCGTGGAGGCGCCCGGGTGGATGCGGCCGAGCGCGCAGGAGAGCTTCGTCGCATTCGCGGCGTCGCGGGCGCAGCCAGGGGGCAGCGGGTCCGCAGGCGGGAATGGGAACGTGAGGTCCGCCCTCGGGCTTGCCGGAGTACGGGCTTGCCACGGTCGGCCACACGCGGGAGACGCCAGTGACGGGTCATCTCTGCCTGCCTTCTGCACGTTAGTCACGGCTGGTGCTGTCCTGAGACGACGGGGTAAGTGTTCGACTCATTCGAGTGAATAGGACGCGTAGTCGACTACGTGTCTTGCGCAGGCACCGCCTGATCGGCGTGATGAGACTCCGTTCGGATGAATATAGTCCAGGGCTAGTCCGCTTAACGTGTTTCGGTGTCTACGCGATCTGCGCCGACATCAGTTCTTGACGGCAGACCTGCGGCTGTTTGAGCCGCCGGGGCAGCGCAGCGGCATGGCGCCGAGCGCACCATGCGGCTCCTCAGTTCGTGGACGCCTTTCGGTCCACGCCGCGCGCGATCCCCATCGCTCGGGCTCCGCCACTCACGAGTAGTCGCGGAAGCCTTTGCGGGTTTTGCGGCCGAGGCGGCCGGCGGTGACCAGTTGGTCCAGCAGGGGCGCCGGGGCGAAGCCTGGCTCGCGGAACTCCTGGTAGAGGCTGCGTTGGATGGCCAGGGAGACATCCAGACCTACCACGTCCAGTAGCGCGAAGGGGCCCATCGGCAGGGCGGCGCCGACCTTCATCGCGGTGTCGATGTCGTCGGCTGAGGCGTAGTGCGCCTCCAGCATCCGGACCGCGTCGTTCAAGTAGGGGAACAACAGCGCGTTGACAATGAAACCGGCACGATCACCGCAGGTCACAGCCACCTTGCCCAATGAACGGGCGAGCTGGCGGACGGTAGCCGCGACCTCGGGAGTGGTGGCGACGGTGGTCACCACTTCAACCAGTTTCATGATCGGTGCGGGGTTGAAGAAGTGCATCCCGACCACATCGCCCGGGCGGGAGGTAGCGGCGGCACACTCGACGACTGGGAGTGACGAGGTCGTGGTAGCCAGGATCGCGCCTGGCTTGCAGGCCTCGTCCAGAGTGGCGAAGATTCCGCGCTTGACCTCCAGGTCCTCGGCTACCGCCTCCACCACCAAGTCGACCTGAGCGAAGTCGTCCAACGAGGTGGTGGTCGTGATCCGCCCGAGGGCGGCGTCACGATCAGCCTCGGCGAGCTTGCCGCGGTTGACGGCCTTGTCCAGCGAGCGGGTGATCGCCGCCACCGCCGCATCGGTCCGGCTGGTACTGCGGCCGCGGACGATCACGTCGTGGCCGCCCTTGACGAGCACCTCGACGATGCCGGTGGCCATCGTGCCGGTGCCCACCACACCTACCGCGCCAATCGGACGGGTCTCGACGCCGTGCTCGCCCTCGGATGGGGTGGCGTCGTCGGGTATCACGGTTGAGGAGTCCTGCCCCGCGTAGGTGTAGAAACCGCGACCCGACTTCCGGCCGAGGAGCCCGGCAGTGATCATCTGTTTGAGCACCGGCACCGGTGCGTGCAGCCGAGACCGGGATTGGCGGTACAGCGCGTCGAGGATTTCGTAGGCGGTGTCCAGGCCGATCAGATCCAGCAGCGCCAGCGGTCCCATCGGGTACCCGCAGCCGAAGCGCATCGCGGCGTCGAGATCCTCCCTGGTCGCGTAGCTCTGCTCGAACATGCTCGCTGCGTGGTTGAGGTAGCCGAACAGCAGCCCGTTGGCGATGAACCCGGCCCGGTCCCCCACCACCACCGGCGTCTTGCCCAGCGTGTTCGCCAGCTCGGTGACGTCGTTGATCACCTCTGGGTCGGTGACCACCGTCCGCACCACCTCGACCAGCTTGAGTACCGGAGCCGGGTTGAAGAAGTGCATCCCGATGACCCGGTCCGGCCGCTTGGTCTTCACCGCGAGCTCGGTGATCGACAAGCTTGAGGTGTTGGAGGCCAGCACGACATCGCTGCGCACGATCCCGTCCAGCTCGGTGAAGATCCGGCTCTTGAGATCCAGGCGCTCCGGCACCGCCTCGATGACGAGATCCACGTCGGCCAGCTCGGCCAATTTGGTGGTGAAGCTGATCCGGGCGAGCAACTCGCGGCGAGCGGACTCGTCGAGTTTCCCGCGCTCCAAGGCACGTGCGGTGGAATGTTCGAGATGACCACGACCTCGGGTTATTCCGTGTTCATCTACCTCGACCGCCGTCACGTCGAGCCCGGTGCGAGCGAGTACCTCGGCGATCCCAGCGCCCATGGTGCCCATGCCCACCACTCCGACTGTCTTGATCTGAGCCATCTCGTACCTCCACTCGGCGACCGTAAAGGACCCGGACAATGCGCAGCAGCAACCGAACCGCCCAGGCCGGCCGGCTGAAGGTCAGCACCGGAACGAGCTGGCGGAACCGGCGGTGGGTGATCGCTTTGGCCCGGGCGAATTCGCGAAGACCGTCCGCACCGTGGACCCGCCCGAACCCGGAGTCGCCGACGCCGCCGAAGGGTAGCGCGGGCACCGCGGCGTAGGAGACCACGCTGTTGACGGCGACCATCCCGCACCGCAGCCGGGCGGCGATCTCCGCACCGCGGTGTGCGGAGAAGACCGAGGCGCCCAGCCCATAGCGGCCTGCGTTGACCCGTCGCACCGCCTCATCCAGGTTCGCAACCCGGTGCACCGTGAGGACCGGCCCGAAAGTCTCCTCGGTCACCGCCGTGGAGATCTCCGGGACGTCGGCCAGCACCACCGGCTCCACAAAGGGCGGACGAACCGACTCCGCTCCACCGACCAGCGCCTTAGCGCCGCGGGCTACCGCGTCAGCGAGGTGATCACGAATAACCTCGACCTGCTCAGGTCTGGTGATCGGACCTAGATCCGCACTGGGCTGGCCACCGACTCGCAGCCGCCGAGTCTGGGCGACGATCCGCTCAGTCAATTCCTTGGCAACGTCGTCGACGACGTACACCCGCTCCACCCCGACGCAGGTCTGCCCGGCATTGGCCATAGCACCCCAGACCGCGGCATCAGCAGCGGCGGCGAGGTCAGCGTCGGCGTCCACCAGCAGCGCGTCGGTACCCCCGCACTCGATCACCACGGGGGTCAGCGTTTCGGCACAGGCTGCCATCACCTTCTTCGCGGTGGCGGTCGAGCCAGTGAACACCAGCTTGTCCACACCGGCCCGGCACAGCGCCGCCCCGGTCTCCCCGAACCCGGTGACGACCTGCAGTAGCGGGTGCTCAGGCACCACTGCAGCGAGGCTTTCGGCGAGCGCGCGGCCCACTCCGGGGGTCAGCTCGCTGGGCTTGAACACCACGGCGTTTCCGGCGGCGAGCGCGTAGCCGATCGAGCCCATCGGGGTGTGCGCAGGGTAGTTCCATGGGCCGATCACGCCGATCACGCCGTGGGGTTGATACTCCACCGTCGACGACTCTTGAAACATCAGCAGACCCGATCCCACCCGGCGGCGGCGCAGCACCCGCTCCGCGTTGCGCGCGGCCCAGTCCAGATGTGCAACCACGAGCACGCATTCCAGCCGAGCGTCGTCCCGCGGCTTGCCGGTCTCAGCGGTGATCAGCCCGGCCAGGTCGTCAATCCGTCGGGTCA
>DASYMC010000108.1:0-12180 GCA_036009255.1 Pseudonocardiaceae bacterium | reverse complement strand
GGGCCCGGACATGATCCGGCCCCGATGCTCGATGAGGCATGCTTTGCCCGCCACCGCGAACGGAGCCGACCAACGACCTCGCCCCAGGCGCAGCCCGTGTCTAGGAGTCACCCGATAAGTGTGTCTCAAGTGAGGAGTCGTCTCCCCGAGCCGTTAGCACCGGTGACGACGACGCGGTCGGCCTACCCCAGCGTCACATCCACCGGACCGAGCCGGAATCCACCCCGCTCGACGGTCGCACGCAAAGCCGCCACCACGGAGCCCGCACGGGGCGCGGCCGCGATGGACATCCGCAGCTCCATTCCTTGCGAGGCTCGTCAACCACCTCGAGCCGCTCGATCAGCCGCTGCGTCTGCCGGGCCTTGGCGGCCTGCTTCTCGCTGGCCTCGGCGCGGAACTTGCGGCCGATCTTGTCGTTGTCGGTGGCCTTGCGGCGTGCGTTGCGCACGCCCTTGTCCATCCAGGACCGCTGCGTCCGAGCTCGGGCCTCCAGCCCTGCTCGGGTGTCGGCGAACGCGTCATAGGCGTCCCGGGTGTGCTGGCGGGCCCGGGCTCGCTCGGTGAGATAGGAGTCGTAGCCGCCGTCGTACACGCCGACCTGCTGCTGGGCCAGATCAAGCTCCACGACCCGGGTCACGGTGCGCGCCAGGAATTCCCGGTCGTGGCTGACGATCACCGCTGGCGAGCGTAGTGAGGTGACGAAGCGCTCTAAGCGTTCCAGCCGTCGAGGTCAAGATCGTTAGTGGGCTCATCGAGCAGCAGCGGATCGTAGCGGGACAGCAGCAGCGCCGCCAGTCCGGTCCGGGCGGCCTGGCCGCCTGACAGGACGGTCATCGGGGTGTCGAGGTCCACCCCGAGCCCAAGTTCCGCGGCTACCTCAGCGGCGCGCTCGTTCAGATCGGCGCCGCCGAGGGCCAGCCAGCGGTCCAGCGCCGCAGAGTAGTAGTCGGGTCCATCCCGGCCAACGCCTGCGCCGCGGTATCCATCGTGGACTGTGCCTGAGCCACCCCGGTGCGCCGGGCCAGGAACGCCCACACGGTCTCGCCGGGACGGCGGTCGGGTTCCTGCGGCAGGTGCCCGACGGTCGCATCGGGCGGGCTCAGTACCACAGCACCGGCCTGCGCTGTGGCCTGCCCGGCCAGCAGTCGCAGCAGCGTCGACTTACCGGCGCCGTTGGCTCCGACTAACCCGACAACATCGCCAGCGGCGACGACGAGGTCGAGTCCGGAGAACAGCATTCGATCGCCATGTCCGGCGGCCAGTCCGGTGGCGTGCAACGTCGCGCTCATGTCAGCGCCGAGGTTATCCGCCCGGCGCAGCAGTGAGACTGGAGAGGGCGTCGTCGAGACACTCCAGGGTGGGCCGCTGGTCGGGCTCCCGGTGCAGGCACGCGTCGATGACCTCAGCCACCTCGATGGGCAACCGCCGTCGAGCGCGGATCTTGGGTGCGGGGTGGGCCAGCAAACTCTCGCAGCGGACCATGGTCGAGGTGTAGGAACTGGCGGAGGTGGAGCGGTCGGGGAGATCGAAGGGCTGGATCCCGGTGGCAGCTTGATAGAGCACCAGGCCGACGCCCCAGACATCTGCGGGTGGGCCGAGGTAACCGCCGGTGATCTGCTCGGGCGACATGTAGCCGGGTGTGCCGACACCGCCAGCGCAGCGGCCGGGGTGGCGGGCCAGGCTCAGGTCGATCAGACGGCCGACGCCGTCGCTGGCGATGATGTTGCTGGGCTTGACGTCGAGATGCAGGTAGTCGCGGCTGTGCAGGTAACGCAGGGCCGAACACAGATGCTGGCCGAGGTAGCCGAGGTCCGCGGCACCGAGGCGATCCCGGCCGCCGTCGAGGAGGTAGCTCAACGTGGCGCCGGTGAGGTTCTCCAGGACCAGTATCGGCGGCTGGCCTGAGTCGGGCGTGACGTATTCATAGGCGCGGACCAGGTGCGGATGGGTCAAGGACAGCAGCAGGCGCGCTTCGCGCGCAAGGTGGCGGCGGGCCGAGGCATCGGTGGTGAGATCGGGCCGGAGTGTCTTGATGAAGCAACGACAGTAGCGTTGAGCACTCCAGGCCGCGTAGCTGTCCAGGTCCTCTCCCCGGCGCACATGTTCGATCACTACATAACCGGGGGCGAGCTGGTGGCCCGGCGGATGCGGACGAGGGCCATCCAGCTCCCGGCCGCCGATGGCAGGTTCCGCGAGATCGGGCGCGGCGGTCATATCAGCTCCGGCTGCAGTTGGTATTCGGCATCGGCTGGTGTACGCGGCTCCTGGTGAAGCCGGTAGAGGTGGGCGTAGTCGGCGTTGGTGGCGAGGAGTTGGTGGTGGGTGCCGGCACCGGTGATCCGCCCGTCGCGTAGGAACAGGATCTGGTCGGCATCGGTGACGGTGAGCAGGTTATGAGAGATGATCAGGGTGGTGCGCCCGGACATCAGCCGGCGCATCGGGGCCAGGACGCGCTGGGCGGAGCCGGCATCCAGGCCAGTGGTGGGCTCATCGAGAAGTAACACCGGTGCGTCGCGGATCATGGCCCGGGCGATGGCAAGGCGTTGGCGTTGACCGCCGGACAGTAACCTGCCCCGCTGCCCGATGCGAGTCTGGTATCCCTCGGGCAAAGCGGTGATGAACTCGTGCGCATCTGCCGCAATGGCGGCGGCCACCAGGTTGGCCTCGGTTGCGTCGGGTTTGCCCCACAAGATGTTCTCGCGGACGGTCCCGTCGAAGACCAACGTCTCCTGCAGAACCGCCGAGATGTTGCTGCGCAGGCTGGCCAGTGGCAGATCGCGCAGGTCGTATCCATCAAGGGTGATGCGGCCGGTGTCGGGGTCGTTGAATCGCATCAGCAGTTTGCCCAGCGTGGACTTGCCAGCCCCGCTAGCGCCGACCACTGCCACCGTCTGCCCTGGAGCGATCGCGAAGGTGAGCGCATCGAGGGCGGGCCGAGTGGCATCGGGGTAGCTGAAGCTCACCCCGTGGAAGACCACCCTGCCCCTGGCAGTGCGCAAGCTGCGTGGCTGAGCGGGATCGCCGATATCGGGTTGTTGGCCCAGTAAGTCGATGATGCGTTCAGCGCTGGCGCTGGCCGCGTACACCGTGTTGGACAGCCGACCGGCCCCCCGAATGGGGCTGTAGAGCCTGCTGAGGTAGGTCAGGAACACCAGCAGCCCCCCGAGGGTGATCTGATCGTGCTGTAGTGCCCACACCCCCACCCCCATCACCAGCACCACACCGAGGACCTCCACCAGCTCGGTCAACGGCCCGAACAGGGCCCGAAGCCGGGTAGCGGCCATCTCGGCGCTGAACCGGCCGACATTCTCCCGGTGAAAGCGCTCGGTGACGGCGGCGTGGCGGTCATAAGCCTGCACCAGGGCCACATTGCCCAGGCTCTCCTCCGCGACCGCGGTAACGGAACCCGAACGGCGGCGCTGCTCTCGGGAAGCGTCCTTGATTCGCGCCGAGAAATACCGCGCGCCCAGCATAAACACCGGCGCGGCGACCAGGGACGCGAGCGCGAGCTGCCAGTTCAGGTAGAAAAGCGCGCCGGTGAACAGCACGATCTCGAACAGGTAGGCCAGTGTGCGGGTCACCCCGGAGAGCACCAGCGCCTCGATCGCGTCGATATCACCGGTCAGCCGGGACAGGGTGTCCCCCAACTGGCGGCGGTTGAAGAAGTCCACCGGTAGCCGGTGCAGGTGATCGAACAACCGGGTGCGCAGATCCAGCACGAATCGCTCACCCAGCCAGGTCGTCAACATCTCATCAGAGAAAGAGACGACCCCTTGAACCAGCGCTATCCCGAGATAGATGGCCGCGATCGGGGGGAAGGCACCGAAATCTCGCGGGGTCAGCACGTCATCGATCAGCAGCTTGAACATCCAGATCTGCGCAGTGTCGAGGAACGGCCCCACGGCGACGAGCAGCAAGCTGATCAGCAGTCGACCGCGATACTGCCGGGTGGCGGGCCAGAATGATCGGAAGATCATCCGAATGCCGGCTGCGGGAGCGGGCTCCACCGATCCGCTGGTGGCTCCGCGGCCAGCCGCCTGATCCGGCCGCTCATCCCGCCGTGTGCTCACGGAAGCCAGTCCTCACTATGGCAGAGGCAGGGGCCCTTCCCGAGCATTCGAGAGGGGGCCCCTGCCGTCAGGTGATGCTGCTACCGCTCAGTGGCCGTAGTGACGGCGGTGACTGCGGTGGCTGCGACGGTGGCTGCGCCGGCGGCTGTGGTGACGGTCGCGGTCGCAGTGATCGCCCCGGTACCCGCTCTGAGCGTGTTCGAATGACTTGAAGTAGCCAGTCACGGTTTCATCTCCGTTCATCTCGGCGATGGTCATCTGCAACCATCTGTACTTCTGCGTATCCGTGGAGGACCCCTCGGACGTTACATACGATTACCAAAAAGTTACGCCGGGTGACGGAACACGCCTGTACGCTGCCGCAAATCCATGGGGTGACCGGCAGCGGGTGCGCCTAGACAGCAGGATGAGGGAGCGGGTCAGACGCGCGAAGGCCGTGTTGATGTGGGCGGGCAACGTGGGCCATCGTGCACAATGGCGATGTGGTGCGCTGTGCGGCATGCCGACCGCGCTGCCCAACTTGACGCCCCCGACCACCACCAATGAGGAGCGATGGCCGACCACGAACCCACCATGGGGGGCGGATGCCCGGATCCGGAGCTGTCCCAGGAACTTCGGGATGCCCTCACCCTGCTGCATGATCACAGTGACAACGACGCCTTCCGGACCCTGATCGACGACGTGCTCGCCGGGCGGTGCAGCCTAATGGAGGCGTCCAGCACAGCAGCATTCAGCAACGTGGTCTTCGCTGGCATCGCCCAAGAGTTCGATCACTTGACCGATGACGAGAAGCAGCGTCTCGCCACACAATCCCAATCATCCCCAGTACAGCCGGCCGGCGCAGCGGTAGGATCGTGCGGCGCACCGTGTGCGAGCTGTACTTCGGTCTGTACGGCTCTTCGCGGCTCTGTGAGCGGCCGAGGCGCGCAGGGCTAGAGGCACAAAGGCCGCACCCCCGAGCGCTGTCCGATTGCCGGACAGGTCGCCATGGGCTGGTAAGTACAGGCTGGTGGTTAAGACTGGTTCGGGCCACCGGCCAGCTCGGCATCATCGGGGTCTACGTCCCGATGAACCGGCGGACCCGATGAGTTGGCCAAGCAGCGGCAGGTGCCGTTCGACATCAGCCTGAATTTGGCAAAAGGCCTGCGCATGGGCAGCGTGCAGACCAATGTCAAGGACTACAACCGGCAACTGCGCGCCTCATCGCCGCCGGCAAGGCCGTCCCCGGCTTCTGCGTCTCACACAACCTCGGCCTCGACGAGACCCCGGATGCCTACCAGCATTTCGACATCCGCGACTAAGGACCAAAGTCGTCCTGAATCCGACCAAGGGCTGAAGGGTGCTACAGTGACTGGCGGAGGGCTCGGTTGAGCAGGAGTGGAAGCTCCCGGAGCAGCTCACCCACAATGTCATCCTGATTTATCTGGGCCCCTGTCATCTGGCGCATCAGCACGTTCGTGCACGCTGTGATGAATACCTCTCCCAAGATCTTTGTCGTGGTGGAGGCAATGGTGGTATTGATCGTTGTTCCGGTACCTGGGAAGATTTTGAAGAAGCTCGCCGCTGTTCGAGCCGCAGAGGCCACACCAAGGACCGCAGCGAAGGCGGTTGCGACGGCTCTGGGATCGACCTTGAATCCCATGATCGTGGCAATCTGGCCCAACATGCTGATTTGCAGTGCGCTCAACGGAATGGCATCGACAAGCGGGATCGGAGTAGCAGCTATCAATGCAGCCGTGCCGGTATTGAAGTTCACCAATCGCTTCGCCTCGGCGATCTTGAGCTCTAACGATACCCGCTGACAGCTGGCCAGCGTATGCCGCTCCGCATCCGGCAGCTGATGATAAATCGAGCTGACGAGGTCAGGCAGGCCGAACGGGGGCAACTTGACCCCAGCGACATCGTCTTCTTCGGCAAGTGTCATGAAGCATTGCCCATCGAGGACGGGAAGGTCGAGTGACCTGAGGTAGCGAGCGAAATTGTTGGCTCGAGCATCATCAGGAGTAGGGCACTGGGTGAGCACGAGGGCTACCAGGACGTCCTTCGCCAGCGCGCGCACAATCTCCGACTCCACAGCCTCGAAACGTTCATCCCTGGTCCGGACGCAGTAGAGGCAGAAGTGAACTCGGGTGGCATCGTCGCCCATCTGGGCCCGGATCTCGGTCAGGTACGTTTTCGCTAGCAGCTCGGGCTCTACGCCGAGCTCGATACCCGGGGTGTCGTAGACCGAAATCGGAAGGTTCGGCCTAGCATAGCGTTGAATGGTCTGAGTGATGGAAGAGCCAACACCGGTGGGAGCGATCGGCTCGCCAAAAATAGCGTTGACCAGCGTGCTTTTCCCGACACCGACGCGACCGGCAAGCATGACGTTGAGCCGGGCCTTTCCCCGTAGCGCCTGAGCGATTCCTTCTCGGAAGAACGTCTCGAGGTTGAATTCCTCCTGCCCCTCCGGCTTATAGCAGAGTAAGCCTGTGGAAGATCCGCCCATCAGGTCTCCTTACCAGTGCGCGATCATGCTCTCCTGGTGCTCTGTGCTCTAGCACAACGACGTGGCGCCGACCGCGTTGCTTCACCGGCAGATGTCGATCTCCCTAGCCAAGGACCGGGCCGCCGACCCACCCGGCGGCGATCAGGCTGTTGTCGCGGCACCCAGCCCGGTCCAGCCCACGGCGGCGGTCACGGCAACCATCCACTACGGCGATCACAATCTGGCCCTGAACGCTCCCAAGCCAGGGCCACCCGACTTCTGGTTGTCAGGGGGCGGTGCTTTGCTGGGCACCGCCCGATCCCCGAACTGGGAGGTTTTTGACATGCCCATCCGAACTGACCCGTGGCCCGCTGGCACGCCCTGCTGGGTCGACCTGTCGGTACCCGATCTCACCGCCGCCAAGGAGTTCTACGGCGCGGTCTTCGGCTGGACGTTCCTCGACAGCGGGGCGGAGTTTGGTAATTACCAGATCTGCCAGGTCGACGGCCGCGCCGCGGCCGCCATCGGTCCGTGTCAAGCGGAGGGCCAGCCCACGGCGTGGACGGTGTACCTGGCCAGCAACGACGCCGACGGCACCGCAAAGCTGATCGCTGACGACGGTGGGACAGTGCTGGCAGAGCCGTTCGATATCCCTGGCAACGGGCGGATGTGCATAGCGCAGGACCCGCTCGGTGCCACCTTCGGCGTGTGGCAAGCCGCCGGAACACACGGTGTGGAGATCTATATGGAGCCCGGGTCGCTGGTCTGGACCGACGCACGGCTGCCCGATCCGGACACAGGCCGCACGTTCTACGCCGCAGTCTTCGGCTACCGCTACGAGCCCATCGAGGGTGCGCCACCGGACTACACGAGCATTCACTTCGACGGCGCTAGGGACGGCGAGCCGGTCGGTGGCATCGGCGGGATGATGGGCGCCCCGGAGGGCACCCCGCCACACTGGCTAGCCTATTTCATGGTGCCCGACGCCGACATCGCCACGGCCAGCGCCAGAGCGGCCGGCGGCACCATCCTGGCCGAGCCGTTCGACACGCCGTACGGACGGATGGCAGGAATCACCGACCCGCACGGGGCCAGCTTCGTCGTTGTCGGGACGATACCATCGACATGATCATGAGCTGATCAGCTCCAGTGGGCTCGGCGCAGCGGCCTCGCGGAACTGCGCACTCAGCTCGAGCTTTCAATCAACGGCGCCGTCGATGATCATTACCTTGTGGTCGTCCGCGAAACCCAATGGCGGTGGGCCGAAGACGCGTTGGCTGGTGGTCACCACCGTGCGGCCGAGGGCACGGTTGCCGGCGGCCCCGATCGCCGCTCCGATACCGAACGGCGCGAGCCGGCCGATGGTCAGGATCCCCTGCTTACGCGCGTATCTGCGGAAGAACCAGCGACCGAGGGCCTTGTTGATCGCGGTGATCGAGGACAGCGGTATCGCCTCGGGCAGCAGGTCCGCCCAGTGCTGGCCCGTTCGACCGGTCATCTTCTCCACGAGCATGGCACCCTCGTCACCGAGAACGACGGCCAGCAGGAGCGTCCGGCGGCGCTCGATGTCCGCTAGCCGGATGCCGTGCACGTCCGCGACAGCCAACGCGAACAGCGCTGTGGCCTCGAAGAACAGAGCCGTCTCTCCGCCACTGAGCGCAATGGCGAGCGCCGTCCCGACCGCAGGTGCGGCCGCGGCACCACCCACGGCGGCTCCGGTACCGGTTACCGTAGCCAGGTACTGCCTTTCCAGCACTGCGATGATCTCTGCCGGGGTCGCGGTCGGCCTTGCTCGACGCATGCGTGTCACGTAGCCAGCAACGGGCGCTTGCTGCATGTTGATGGCCTTCTCCACGATGCGCAGCAGCACAGCTGGCAGACCCACCGCCCCGTCCGCCATAGTTCACAGTATCGCGACGGCCGGTCTCAGCCCCGTCGGCGAACCCAGGCTCTGCAGCGCCACGTGTGCTGTTCGCCGGTGTGGACCGCGCCTGGGAGCTGCGCGTGGCCTGTCTGGCTTGCTGGCCGGCAGCAGCACAACACAGCAGGCACCAGCGCCGGACACACCGCGCACGGTCCCGCGACACATCAGCCACGGGGCGCGACACACCGGGCATAGGAGCGCGACGCGTGCACCAGCGCCCGACATGCAGGGTCTGGGTGAGCGAGGTGAGCGTCGCTAGGCTCGGCGGACGTGGATCCGGTGCGAGCGGCGCGCCAGTTCGAGGCTTTCGGATGGTCGCACGGCGCAGTCGTGGTCCTGCTGGCGGTGGTCGTGGGAGCACTCGTCGTCGTTGGGCGGCGGTACCGCGGCACCTCGGTCGAGCGGCGGTTGAGTCAGACGTTGGCGGTGGTGTTCGCCGCGTTCCTGATACCGGTGGAGTGCTACTACCTGCTGCCGTGGCAGTGGGGCATCAAGTACTCACTGCCCTTGCAACTGTGCGACCTGGCCGCAGTGGGGGCGGTGTGGGCGTTGTGGTCGTACTCTCCGGCGGCATTCGCGCTGACATACTTCTGGGGTTTGACGCTGACACCGCAGGCCTTCGTCAGCCCGGAGCTGATCGGGCCCGACTTCCCATCACTTCAGTTCATTTCATTCTTCGGCATACACAGCCTGGTGGTGTGCGCAGTGATCTATCTGACCTGGGGTGTGGGTTTGCGGCCGGATTGGCGTAGCTATCGGGTCGCGGTCGGGGTCACGATCGGCTGGGGTCTCGTCATGTTCGCGTTCAATCAGGTCGAGGGCACTAACTACGGTTTCCTCAACTCCAAGCCGCTGGCCGCGTCCCTGCTTGATGTGTTAGGGCCGTGGCCGTGGTACCTGCTCGCTGAGCTGGTAGTGGGCGCTGCCGCCTGGGCACTGATCACCTGGCCATGGACACGGCGACGGACTTCAGAGGCCACCCACACAGTGTCCTGAGCCGACGGCCGGTGCTTTCCGAGCTCGACAGCGCTTGTGCCGAACTCGGAAAGTACCGGCCATCGGCCCCACCGGAGAGCTAGTTGCGGTAGTCCTTTCGGGCCCTCCAGTTCTTCTCCATATCGAACTCCGAGCGCCGGTCCTCGGCACACATCCGGCCGTAGTACCAACCACCTACCCCGCCCATCATCAACAGGACAAGTATCACATTGGTAGTCACTTCTGCACCCCCTCGGGTGATGTGACCCCCCTCCAGGGGACATCAAAGCATGATATTTTGACTCTTCGTAATCACCCATATGGGCGATGGACCGTAAACTGCAGGAGGAGATTCCTCGACGTTTAACCGGCCTGAGGCAGACTTCACTTGTGATCGACGATCCCTTGGAGCGGCTGCGGGCGATCTGCATGGCACTGCCGGAGACCACCGAGCGGCTCAGTCATGGCGAGCCGACCTTCTTTGTCCGCGGCAAGAGAGTATTTGTCACCTATGCCGACCATCATCACGACGGCCGGCTCGGCTTCTGGTGCCACGCACCCGCCGGCACCCAGCAAGCGCTGGTGAAGTCCGATCCGAAGCGCTTCTTCGTCCCGCCATACGTCGGTGGACGCGGCTGGATCGGGGTGAACCTCGACGGCGCCCGTGAGGAGGCGTTCTGGCACGAGATCGCTGAACTGGTTGAGGACGCGTACCGGATGGTCGCGCCCCGCACCCTGCTCGCCGGGCTGGACGCCGACCGGTCCGAGGCCCAACGGCGCTCCTAGGACAGGGCCAAGGCTACCGCGCGGAGTTACGCTGCGTGACTAAGTGACTTCGGCCCGAGGTCACCTCGATGACGTAATCACATCGATGCGGTACTTAGTACCCTGGGCGACACCTCTGTTGATGTTCGAAAGGCACGATGTGCGTCACCTGACCAGCTCGGTGCGGCGAAGAGCGGGCGTCTCCCAGCCCAGCGCCGCGGATCTGAATGCCGCCACCTCTCCCACCCGCGGACGCCCGTCCGGAGTGGCCGTAAACCGGTGACGTTGTGACCGCCGCTCGCCCCTCGGAGCCCGGCTTGACTACGGCCGTGCTCGCTCAGGCCTGGGCTGACGTTGCGAACTGGGCAGTGCCGATGCCGAGGGAACAGATCGAAAACCTCCTGGCACGGCTGATCGACCAACTGGTCTCGGCGGTCACTACGGCACCGGGCGATGATCAGGCAGCACTCGAGGTGGCCATCGAGTTGCTCGCCCATGGTCTGACAGATCCGCGCAGCATCGGCCACAGCATCGAGGTGCTCGCCGAAGGACTACCGCGGCTCACTGACCTGCATGAGCTCGACCAACCCCGCACTGCCGTGCTGCGGATGCTGGCCTCGCTCGCCAGCGGGTACGCCGAGGCGCTCCAGCAGCGAACCGTGGACCAGCTGGAGCTGGCCACCCAGGCACTGCTGCAGGCAAAGCAGGACGCTGAGTTGGAACTGCGGATCTGCGAGACGCGATTCCGCGAGATCTTCTTCACATCCGCCGTAGGTATCGCGATCAGCACCTTCGACGGCACGGTGGTCACCGCCAACCGTGCATTCGCCGACATCGTCGGTCTCCCGCCGGTCGATCTCATCGGCGCGGCGCTGCCGGACCTGTTGCAGGCCCGGGAAGACACGGCGCTGGCCGAGGCGTACCGCAAGCTGGCCAGCGGCGAACTGACCCGGATCAGGCACCGCCGGCAACTCACCGCAGCGACCGGCGAGGTCGCCTGGACGCACGTCGGGGTATCGCTACTGCGCGACGCCGACCGCGTGCCGACCCATTACCTCACCGTCGTCGAGAACGTGACCGAACTGCACCTGCTACAGCGGGAGCTGTCCACTCAGGCGCTGCACGATGTCCTCACCGGGCTGCCCAACGAGCAGTACCTGATGTCCCACTTGCAGAAGGTACTTGAGACCGCCGACCCGTCGACCATGGTCACGCTGTGCCGAGTGAACCTGGACAACTTCTCCGTCATCACCGATGGGATTGATCGGGCGGCTGGCGACGCGTTGCTGTGCTCGGTCGCGCGCCGGCTGCACGACCTCGTGGCGGAGCAGCCGGCGATGGTTGCGCGGTTGGGGGCTGACGACTTCGCGATCGTGATCCAGGATGGCCCGAACAGGCCTGACCCCGGCGTATTCGCGGCGAACATCAACGACTCACTCAGGGAGCCGTTCTATGTCGACAACCGTGGGCTCGCGGTATCTGCGGGCGTCGGCGTGGCGCACCTGCCCGCGAAGGGCATCTCCCCCGTCGAACTTATCCGCGCCGCAGACACCACCTTGCACCAGGTCAAACGCAGCGGCGCCGGCCAGTGGGGCCTGTATGACGCGCCGGCTGATGCCCGGCAACGGAAGCGCTACCAGCGCGCCGCCGAGATGCCCGGCAAATTCGAGAACGGCGAGATCAGACCGCGCTACCAGCCGGTATACGGGCTGGACAGCGGGTGGATCGTGGCGCTGCAAGCCTTACTGCGCTGGGAGCGGCCCCAGGGCACGGTGGTGGAACACTCCGAGTGCCTCAGGTTGGCTGCGCAGACCGGGTTGGTGATCGACCTCGGGCACTGGATGGTGCAGGAGGCCTGCGCCGTGCAGAACGTGGTGTCACACTGCCCAACCAGCGGTGCACCCCTGATGCGGGTCGACCTCACCGAACGATTGAGCCAGGACCCCGATCTCCTCGCGGTAGTGACCGGGGCTCTGTCG
>DASYMC010000107.1:0-1982 GCA_036009255.1 Pseudonocardiaceae bacterium | reverse complement strand
CCACCGGCAGCGCACTCCTCCACCAGCCGGGTCACCGTCTTGAGGCTGAGCTGCGCGGTCAGGCCACCGGGAGCGGTGTGAGCAGCGTGTGCGCACCGCAGATCCCACATCGCCCCCTGGTCGCGGCGCCGGCAGATCGCCGAGCCAAGACCGCTGCCGTCCCGGCGGGTCGGCCACATCCCGTACTCGGGTTTGTTTCCAGAACGGATGACGGGTCGCACGTCAGCGACCTCGACTGACGTATCTGGCGGATGCAGGCATACCACCCGTATTACTGCTCCCCTCATCACTGCGTGCTCCCGTTCCAAGCTTCGATCGTGATTGGTATCCAAGGCCGGGCGACTAGGCCCGCCACACCGGCACTAGCCGGTCAGAGTCGAACCGGTTGCGACCCATGACCGTCGCCGGGTGCACGATCACGCTTTCCAGGACGGCGGTCACGACGGCGCGGCGCTGCGAGACGTTGCACCATTCCCAGCGAGCCCGCATCTCCTCCAACGTTCCCATGAACCCATCCAGCGCGGTGGTCTGCGTGCTAGTGGCTAGCCGTTCGCGGGCGGCGTCCAGGCGGGCCACGATCGGCCCCCGGGCTGCTTTCCATTCAGCTCGGCTGATCTCACCCTTGCCATGGTCGGCCGCGAGGGCCTCCAGCGCATCTTCATCGGCGCGGATCTGGGCGTGCAGGTCCGGCTCGGGCTGGTCGCGCTCCTGGAGCCGCTGTGCCATCGCCGGTGAGTCCAGCGCGGTCAGCACCAGGTCGCGCACGTGCTCGTCGGTGGGCTCGCCGGTGATGGACAGTCCACCGCAACCGCCGGTGTCGCGATTACAGCAATACATCGGCTTGCCCCTCTGTGAGCGACCTACTAGCGGTCGTTCACACCGTCCGCACACCAGGATTCCGCTGAGCAGACGTGTGCGGGCACCGCCGGTGGTGGTGCGCCGGTCCGGTCGGGTCAACAACGCCCGGATCCGGTCGGAGTCCTCCACGCTGATGATCGCCGGCCAGTCGGATTCGGTGCTGACGATCTCGCCGATCAGCGGCCTGGTGGTCGTGTAGGAGTTGCGGGGGATGTACTCACGGCGGCCGGAGATCCTCGCGGAGCACAGCTGCCGCCGCAGCGTGGTCCGGTTCCAGCGGCAGCCTTCCGAGGTGAGGATTCCACGATCGTTGAGGTCGCGGGTGATCGACGCGATGGACTCACCGGCCAGCACCCGGCGGGCGCACTCCTCGACGATCGGAGCCTCAACGGAATCGAGCGCCACGTCGATGATTCGGCGCCGCACCTTCTCACCGGCCGTTGAGATCACCTGGTAGCTGGGTGCGTAACCGTAGGGGCGCTTACTGCCGGACCCCTGCTTACCGTTCGCGGCGGACTGCTGGATTTGGGTGTGCTGCCGCTGGCCCTTGTGTTCGCTTTCATGCCGGGCGACCGCACCGAGTTGCCGGGCCACCAGCCGTCCCGTGGGAGTTTGCAAGTTCACCTCACCAGTCACCGTGGCCAACGCGAGTCCGTGCCGGTCCGCTAAGTCGATCACGTCTTCCAGCTCCCGGGGGGTCCGGGTCAACCGGTCAACGTGCCAGCAGATCACCGCATCAACGGTCCCAGCCCGGATGTCCGCGAGCAACCGTTGCCAACCTGGGCGCGACTTACCCGAGTAGGCCGACACGTCATTGTCAACATAGGTCATGGACACCGACCAGCCCAGCCGGTCAGCCAGGACCCGGCACTCTTCCTGCTGGCGGGACACACCCAGACCGGCACCGGTGCGATCCATGCTGATCCGACAGTAGATCGCGGCGCATCGGGGGCGCTGGATACCACCAGTACGGGGGAAGGTCAGTGCAGCGGTCATGCCCTACATAGTGACACACCGAAGACCCTGGATGACCACCGTGCCGAACGCGGCGCATTCGTTCGGCAACTCCTCGAAGCCGTCGGCATCCAACCCGCTCACGGTCCCGACGACGGGCCTTACCGGTG
>DASYMC010000106.1:0-1611 GCA_036009255.1 Pseudonocardiaceae bacterium | reverse complement strand
CTCCGCAGACGTAGCGGCCATCGCATCGCCGTCGCTCTTGTCGGATCGAAACTTCTGGGCAGCCGCTGTCATCGTCCTGGTCGGGCTGGTGTTGCTGGTCTGGCCGTGGCGGTCGACCGGCCCGTTCCGCTCACAGCGTGCCGCTCTCACCGTGCGCATGGTGGGGGTAGTCGTGGCCGTTGCCGGTGCACTGACGGTGATTTTGATCATTTGAGTGAGCGACTATTACTATTGCGAGAACGCTTGTGCACTGGTCGATCCGCTTAGCTCTGTGCGTGGCTTATTGACAGTTGCGAATGCTGCAGGGGGGTGCCGACTCCGCGGAGAGCGCACTTCTGGCGCGGGTCAGGCCTGCAAAGCACGCATGATGCCGGGCAACGCTCGGTGCAGTTCTCGCTGCCAGTACGGCCAGTCATGGATACCAGTCCCGTACGCGTCGACCTCCGCGGGGATGCGAAGCTCACCCAGCCGGCGAACAAAGGCAGCGTTTCCCGGGGCCAGCCGCCGCTCGATTTGGCCGCCCACACCCGAGGTGGAGGTCCCGGCGACGTCCAGTGGGCCTGGATCCCCGTTGCCATAAGACACGAACAACGAGATCCCCCGCAGGTCCGCTGCCCTGTCGGTGGGATTGTGCTGGCGCCAGACCCTGGCTTGCTGGGTGCGACTGCCCCACACTTTCGGCGGGAACTGCCAGTCCGAGGTGTTCAGGGTGTCGAGGACTCCGCTGAAGGAGGCGGCCGCGCGGAACAGGTGCGGCGAGTGAGCGGCGTAAAGCATGGCGCCCAGCCCTCCCATCGATAGCCCAGCCACCGCCCGGTGATCGCTAACCCGCCAATCGCGCTCGAGCACCTGGAGCAGCTCAACCAGATGGAATGTCTCCCAAGCCGGTGACCCGCCGCGACCTTCGTTGAACCAGTTCGAGTAGTAGCCCTCCGTCCCGCCCTCGGGCATCACAACTAAAAGGGGAAGCCCGGCCGTCAAGGCGGCGACATCGGTGGACCGAGTCCAGCACTTGTAGGTGTCTGGATCGTCGGCCCCGTGTAACAAGTAGAGAACCGGCCAGCGGCGGTGCGGGTTATCCTCGAAACCGACTGGCAACATCAACCGCACCCTTGTCTCACCGACTGAAGGCGAATCAATCACCACATCGCGGGTCCGATCATTGACCTTGTCGACCGAAACCACGCGTACAGCTTTGCCGGGTGCAGCGGCCGACGACTCGCTGGGGACTGCGCACCCCCCAGCGACTACAGCACCGGCAAACACCAGTGACATCACACGCAGCCAACGCATACGTCTCCAGGCAGCGTCGTCCCCAGCAGTTGACCGACCTCAGCGGACCCACCGAACCAACAGCATACCCTCTATTGACTTCATGTGAGCCCTGTATAGACTTCAGTTATGCTGTGGACCCGGCTGGCAGGTAGGGAGGGAGGCGGGCATGGGTGGCGCCTTCTGGTGGTGGCGGGTGGTGGTGGTCGCGGTGGGGATCGTGTTGGGGGCGGCGACGCTGGCGGGTTGCGGCGCTGGCGATGCTGGGCAAGTCGTGCTGGCCTTCGACACCGGCTCCGAAGGCGCGGGCGAGTACCGGGCAGCCGCGGCGGAGTGCAG
>DASYMC010000105.1:0-2122 GCA_036009255.1 Pseudonocardiaceae bacterium | reverse complement strand
GCCGTGTCACTAATATCGGCCATACTAGGAAATACCCGTTGAGAGGTCATCCACACACCTTGCCGGCGGCAGCCGGAGTGGTGAACGCGTGACAGTGACGAGGCCGGGACCGAGCACGGTGCGGGACAGGCTTATTCCGCGCTTTCCCGATCCTCTAGCCCCACCGCTTTGCGCAGCTCAAGGTGGTCACGTTCCAAGCCGGGCTTGTCTTCGGCGATCCGGTACATCAGGTTGGATAGGCCCTCGGCCAGCGCGTTGAGCTTGTGCTGCACCGCGTCGTCGGACCGTCTTTGAGTGTTCTGCAGCAACGCCACCAGCAAGAACGTCACGATCGTGGTGGCCGTGTTGATGATCAGCTGCCACGTATCGACACTCTGGAGCAGGAGGTACGACGGCGCCCATAACACCACCAATAACACGCACACCATAAAAAACCAGGCGCGGGAGACGAACTCGCTGGCGTACGTAGCGAACTTGTCAAACACCGACAAACCATCCGATACCTCCGACGGCATCGTCGCGTCCTCGTCGTCGGTGCGCTGAACCTGCTGACTCCTCGACATCGCTGCCTCCCAGGCCACCAAACTGGCTCCTTGGTTCGTGCAATACCCCGAAAGGGGACAAATCATGCGCGGCCACTGTGGATAACGCCGCCTCACAGCTGCGCTGTCCACAGCGGTGGATAGCGACCACCCGGGTTGAGGTCGAACACGACCATGGGTCGGCGGCGCTTCGACCCGCCGGGACGCCAGCCGCCGCTGCAACGCCCTCGAACCAGCGGCCTGACCACCGCTTGCCTCATCCCGGCTCACCACGCACGTTGGCTGAGCCGGTGATCCCGTTCGCCCGTCCCCGGCTCATTTCGAACTAGCCGTCTTTCCGTGTCCCGAATACACAGCGCCTTGCAGATGCCCACTCGTATTGGTCAGTTGTCGCTCTCGCTACCTTGATGTTGGCGCGCAAGCAGCGGCGAGCGGGAGAGCAGCACGGCGCCCCCGGCTATGAGGGTGATGCCGGCTCCGGCGCCGATGAGCCACCATCCGGTATTGATGTGCTCGTGGAATAGCGCGATGCCCCAGGCGAGGGCAATCGCTGGGTTGGCCAGGGTGATGCCGGGTTGGGAGGCGACCAATCGGCCGGCCTGTAGGGCGTTCTGTAGCAACAGGAACGCGCCGATGGATGCCGCGATCAAGGCCCACGTTTGCCAGATGGTGATCACCGAGAGGGCGCCCCCTTTGAATGCGACCGCGACAGCTTTGGCCAGCACAGCGATCAGCCCGGACGCTGCCCCTGCCGCTACCCCGAACAGCGCCGTTCTCGCCGCGGGTGACCGGCGTTGTCCCATGATCACCAATCCCAGGATGAGCGCGACCGTGACGGTGAGGCCGATGAGCCATGCTCGCGGGTCCGCTGAGAACGGGTCACCGCCGGTCGGGGCAAGAGTGAACAGCATGACCACTAACCCGGCAGTCATGGCGACAATTGCAGACCACTCTCGGACCTGCAGGCGCCCACCCAGCACCAGCCAAGCCCCGATCAGGGTGAAAGGCAGCTCCATAAGGATCACCAGCTGCACCACTGCCAAGGGCCCCTTGCCCAGCGCGAAGACCTGCAGGATGAAGCCAGCAACGGTGCTGGCGATGCCGGCCCCCCACACCGGGCGGCGACGCACCAACAGCCACAACAAACAGAATCCTCAAGGACTGACATGCTCATCATTGTCTTACTCGCTCTCGGGTTCGCGCTCATCTTCAGCAACTGACTTAACCTCCGACGATCCGGGGACCCCCCGGCTAGTCCGCTCGAAGAGATGGCAGACCGCGACGTGCGGGAAACGTCCAGGCCAGAGAAGGTCCGGGAGCCTCCACTTCCTAGGCGCGCAATCTGAAGCGTTTCAGTGGTGGCATGACTGCAGAGGATGGAGCCGAGCCGTCACCCGCCCAGATCCAGGCTGCGGCGGAGAATCAGCCGAATAGGCCGAGCAGGCGGCCCCTGCCCGGCAACCGACGAACATGTGTGAGTGAGGCCCCGGTCCGCAACCACTCACGTCTGGCAAGCGGTCACTCCATACCGTCTAGTAGTGGTCGGCCTGACCGGACTGCGGTTCTGTTCCGGACGGGGG
>DASYMC010000104.1:0-8475 GCA_036009255.1 Pseudonocardiaceae bacterium | reverse complement strand
ATTCGATCAGTCGGTGGACGCCATACTCCCCTCGGTGAACATCGGCATTCGTTACACCGATCTGAGCGGGGGCCATCACGACGTGGCGCCGGCCAAGGTCGAGTTGACCGAGGTGGGCTACCGTGACTGGCCCGAGTACCTGACTTTCTTCCGAGGACAGGTAGGGACGATGCCCCGCCAGAACCCCGCGCAATACATCGGAACGCTGCGAATCTTCGAGTGCGACCTCGGCGAGCTCACCGATGTCGACCACGCCGTCGGTTCAGTGGAGAACCTGTCTCTGCGGTCAACGAGTCTGGGGCGGATCGACGACAACTTCTGCTTCTGGCAGGCCCCGTACCCATGCTATGTCGATCGCATCAGCTTCGATGCAACAGCCTTGGCAATCGATGGCAGTCCCTGGGTCTTCCAAGTTGTGCCCTTCACCTTCCGATCGGCGATCGCGAACGCCGGATGGACCCCAGTAGAGCAGCTGAAAGATCTGGTCGTACGCTCCTGGCTGCTCCCCGGCCACGGCGTCGCACTATTGTGGAAGCGCTCGAATGACTACACCACCGCTTGACCAAGCCGCACCACGTGGCATTCCTGCCATACACGCCGCGATCGCTGCGCCAGCCGCACTGCATCGGGAGCGGCGAGCCTTGTATCAGCTGGCGTCAGAGCTGCTACTAGAACACTGCGGGCCACACGATCTGGACCTCGACATCATCGATAGCCCGCTAGCGCGCCACCACATCGGTGATGCGCTAGCCGGTCGCACCAGACTGTCACGCTCCGCGCTAGTCGGTATCAGCTCAGTCGCCGGTGCGGGCAACGGCGCGCTACGGGTAGCGTCCCGCCCCCAGGCGAACACCTTGCTAGCACCTGCTTTGGAGACCGTCAGGGCAGAGCTGGGTCGCCAGCAGGCTGCATGTGGATCACCTGAATTGCTCACCGAGACCGACAGCGAGCGTTTCACGGCGGCGCTCGCCATGGTGCACGATGGCGTTTCGCTGGCTCGCTCGGTGAGTCCTGAGCTCATTGATGATGTCCTTGCACATATCGCACTGGTTGGATTAGTCGATCCACAGCACGCTGGACGGTTGGTCTCCGCGTCACCCCGCGCCTTTCCTGGCCTGGTATTGCTCAAGGGTCCGCAATCAAGCGTTGAGGTGGCCGAGGCGCTCGTGCATGAAGGCGCTCATCAGAAGTTCTTTGATCTCGCTATCACGCACGACATGCTCAACGCTGACTCTGACAGGTGCCCGTCCTTTCACCCACCGTGGGCACCGAAGAAACGCCTCTGGCCGCTTGAACAGGCCCTCGCCGCCTGCCATGCATATGCCTGCCTCACCTGGTTTGGTCACGACTTGGGCATAGCGGCGAGAGCCCGCCGGTACGGCCCCGAGTCGTTACTTCCGGTGGCGGGTGAGCGTTGCACGATCCTCGGTGAATGGTTGCTGGACAAAGGCGATCACTTGGGCCCCGACGCCCACGCGCTGCTGGACGGCCTCGTTGGCCGACGCCCTCGCGGCGCTCGGGTCATCAAGAGCCGCGCAGGGTCGGTTATCGCGGATTACTTCATCGACACGCCACTAACATTCCGCCATTGTGGCTCGCCGGACCGCGTGCTCGTAGGCCGCACATCGAGGCCTCCTCAGCTGTACTGGCTCAGCGGTGATGCCGCGAAGGCGCTCGAGCTCCTCGCGGACAAGCCCCTTGATGGCATAGCACATACCTTTGCCCAGCGGTGGGGTGTACAGCAATTCGACGCAGCGGACCGGCTGACCGCCTTGTTCTCGGATCTTTATGTATCAGGGCTCATAAAAGTAAGGGATACAGCCGGCGGTGCCGGGGCGCCTCCGTGACACAGATCGAAGAAAACTAAGAAGGGACCTATCCGCTCCAATCGGACAGGCCCCTCATCGCCGAACCCGATCGCATCATGCAGCGTGGTAGGAGAACGGCAGTGAAGCACTGTACAGGCCCGATTAAGGCCTTGGTACGCCTGGCTCAGAAGATCATCATGGCTAGATCGTCGCGTCCGTTGTTGCACGCCACTGTGCTGGTTGTAGTGTGCTCCCTCGCCGCGGTCACCGTCGTCCTGGCGCTGTCGCTCAGTCGTTCACGCTTGGCTGATCCAGACGCAAGACGGGCGGACCACCAGATGTGTACCCCGCGGCATGCCCCCCAACGTCCGTGAGTAATGTGCGCGCCGGATGCTGGCTTACCGACTAGGTGTGAGCAGCCTCACAAAACACTGGCGACTGGGGAGCTACTACTCGATGCGATTGGTCGGCAACCCATGTGCTTGAGATCCCTAGGTATGAGTTCGGGAAATCTAAGGGATACGGCCGGTGGTGAATGGTCACACAGCGTTGCTAGCATGGTCTTTATCACGGGGAGTGATTGCGAATGAGGGGACGGGCTCGGATGACCATGCAAGGCATCGTTGAAGGCGGCACACCAACGAGGCATTCTCTGCGTGTCGAGTGGTTCCAACGCGACCCAGGTGGCAGCACCATCTTCATCCTGCCTGCAGAAGGCGGTGGCACAGTTTCCCAGTCGGCAACCGACCAGGACGAGGAGCGCGGCCCGGTCCCGCACTGATGTCCGTTCGGAGCCGCTACCGCGCGGTGGGATCGACCGCTGGATTGCTGTCGCTGTCCAGCGTCGCCTGCGTGCGGTTATCAAGCGCCGGGTAGACGGCAACCTCGGCAGCCTTCACGACGAACCACACTCCAGCGCCGGTGTGCAGCCCTAGCTCGACGGCAGCCGCCGGAGTGATATCCGCAGCGAGTCC
Organism: Pseudonocardiaceae bacterium; assembly: GCA_036009255.1. GTDB lineage: Bacteria > Actinomycetota > Actinomycetes > Mycobacteriales > Pseudonocardiaceae. The sequence goes on along the minus strand of DASYMC010000104.1, from coordinate 5,693 downwards.
CCCTGCACCGCGTACCCGGACCAGGGTGCCGTTGGGCTCCAAGACTGCGACCCGATCTTGGATCACGTTGCGGGGGCTGCCCTTGGGCGGATCCACGTACACCGCGACCGCACCAGGGGTGAACACCGCGACCGCCGAAGCACCGGTGGCCGCGGATTCGGTCAAACCGGATAGCTCGGTGCCGTCCTCGGCCCGCAGGCCACCCGCGGTCGCGGTGCCGGAGACCAGGTTCAGTCCGGCCAGCCGCGCGGCGAACGCGCTGCGCGGCCGGGTGAGCACCTCCCGGGTCGGGCCCTGCTCCACGACCCGGCCAGCGTCGAGTACCACCACCTGGTCCGCCAACATCAGCGCGTCGATCACCTGATGGGTGACGATCAGGGCGAGCCGGCCAGCCAGCACCGTTTGCAGCAGCGACCGCAACGCTGGAGCAAGTTCTACATCCACCGCGGACAGCGGTTCGTCCAGCAACAGCAGGTCGGGATCCGAGGCCAACGCCCGGGCCAGGGCGATGCGCTGGGCCTGCCCGCCGGACAGCCGCCGGGGGCGCCGCTGGGCGAACTCGACCGCGCCCACCTCGGCGAGACGGCGCAGCGCCGTCTCCCGGGCCTGTGTCCGGGGGGTACCGGCCGAGCGCGGACCGAATGCGACATTGTCGAGCACCGACAGGTGCGGGAACAGCAGCGGCTGCTGGGCCAGCAATCCGATCCGCCGGCGGTGCGGCGGCAGTTCCACCCCGGCGGCGGTGTCCGTAAGGACCCGGCCATCCAGCACGATCCGTCCGATGTCCGGACGCAGCAGTCCGGCGACCGCGGAGAGCAGGGTGGACTTGCCAGAGCCGTTGCGCCCTAACACTGCGACCACCTCGCCGGGCGCTATCTGCACCGTCGCCTCCAGCGCGAACTGGCCCCGGCGCACGGCGATCTCGGCATGCAACCCGGGATTCACTGCAACCCTTCCACCGAGCGCGGCCGGCCTACGACGATCACCACGATGGCCACCGCTACGAGCACTAGCGACAGGGCGATCGCCCCGTCAGCGTCGACTTCCCGCTGCAGGTAGACCTCCAGCGGCAGCGTCCTGGTCACGCCCTGCAGGCTGCCGGCGAAGGCGATGGTGGCTCCGAATTCACCGAGGCAGCGGGCGAAGCTGAGTACCGTGCCGGAGCCCAGTCCGGGCAATACCAGCGGCACGGTGATCCGGCGGAACACCGTCCAGGGTGTCGCTCCCAGGGTCGCTGCGATCGACTCGTAGCGTTCGCCGGCGGTGCGCAGCGCCCCCTCCAAACTCACCACCAAAAAGGGCATGGCCACGAACGTCTGCGCCAAGATCACCGCCGTGGTGGTGAACGGGACGCGCACACCGAACACCGCGCTCAGGGCATACCCGGCGAACCCGCTGATCCCCAGCAGATACAGCAACGCCAGCCCGCCGACAACCGGGGGCAGCACCAGCGGGAGCAGCACCACCGAGCGCAGCAGCCGAAGGCCGGGCACCGATCCGCGCGCCAGCACCACCGCCAGCGGCCCGCCGAGCACGACGCAGAGCAGGGTGGAGACCGCCCCGGTACGCAGCGAGAGCTCGAGTGCGGCGAGCGCCGATTCGCTGGTAACCAGTGTGAAGAAGCGCGACCAGGGCGCCCGCACAACCAGCCCGATCACCGGGAGCATGATCAGCCCCAGAGCCGTCAATGCCGGCAGCCACAGCACGCCGGGTAGTCCGGTATGGACGGTGTGCGGATCTCTGGTCTGAGTCACGCAGGTGCCCCGGATCCGCCCCGGCCTCAGTCAGGCAGCTCCGAAGCCGGCCTCGGCGAACTGTCGCCGTGCGTCAGGGCTGAGGACGAATGCCACGAACGCCTTGGCGAGCTGTGCATGCGGGGCGTTATTGATTGCAGCGATGGGGTAGGTGTTGACGGCCTTGGTGGCCTCCGGGAAATTGATCTCCTGTACCTTCCCGGCGGCGGTGCGGGCGTCGGTGACGTAGACGAGCCCGGCATCGGCCACTCTGACCTCTACCTTAGAGAGCACAGCAAGCACGTCGGTTTCCTCGCTGGCCGGGCTGAGTGTGATATTGGTCGCCTTCTCGATCTTCGTGGTGGCGGCCCCGCAGGGTACCTGCGGGGCGCACACGACCTCGGTGACGCCTGGCTTGGCCAGATCGGCGAATGACTGGATGTTCTTCGGGTTGCCCGGCGGCACCACGATGGTGAGCACGTTGGTGACGAACGGCTCCGGGGTGCCGGCCACCTTTCCGGCATCCTGGATGACTTTCATCTGTGCCTCGTTGGCGGAGGCGAAGACGTCGGCAGGGGCGCCATTGACGATCTGCTGGGCCAGCTCCGACGAGCCGCCGAAGCTGAACTGCAGATCAGCGCCGGGATTGGCGGCCTCGAACTGGGGCTCCAATTTGGTGAACACGCTCTTGAGAGAAGCCGCCGCCAGCACGGTGACCGGCACCCGCTCCGGGCTGGACCGCCCACTCCCGGCACCGCTGCACCCGGCCAGCGCCAGCCCCGCGGCGAGACCTGCTATCACCAACCGCTTCATGCACGTCCTCCTGGGGTCTCGACCATGACCTGGGTCGACTTCACGACAGCCACCGCAAGTACCCCCGGCACGAGCCCCAGTTCCCGCACAGCCTCGCTGCTCATCAGTGAGACCACCCGGTGTGGTCCGCACTGGATCTCCACCTGTGCCATCACATGATCGGCGATCACCTCGGTGACCAGCCCAACGAACCGATTGCGTGCCGATCTGTCCACCATGGACGGGTCAGGCGTGGCGTGCGCCTGCGACTTGGCGAATGCGGCGAGCTCCACCCCGTCCACGGCTTTGCGGCCCCCGGCGTCCCGTACCGCGGTCAGCTGCCCGGAGTCCGCCCAGCGCCGAACGGTGTCATCGCTTACGCCAAACAGCTCAGCAATCTCGGCCATCCGGTAGTGCGGCACGCTGAGGAGGATACCTCCGCACCTGAGGAATACAAACTCACCGGTCCGCCCGGATATCAACACGAGGATCACTGTTGATGCCCGGCCCAGGCTGGCCGACAAACGGGCTTTGCGGGCACTCTCGTCCTAGCTGCCACGTCGCCATAGAGCGGGCGGAGGTAAGATTAATCAGGTGTGGCGGGGTGGAAATAGCTCTGGTAGCTCTTTTCCGGGTGGCTCCCGGCAGGGACAGCTCATTGACGACGGGCTTTTCGTTTCAGATCTGTCCTTCCAGAGAGCAACCGGTGGGCGCGCGGTTATCACGAGTCGGTGACGGTGAGCTCGCTGACCTGTCGTCGCACCCCTGTGACCGATGTCTGACGACCCCACCTAATGAACGCGATCGGAGGCTTTGACCGTGGTGACCGTGCGGTACTTCGCGGCGGCGCGTGCCGCTGCCGGCTTGCTGAGCGAGGACGTCGAAGTCGGCCACGGCGCCACGGTCGGCGACGCGCTGGAGGTAATCGCTGACCGACACGGGGAAGCCTTGGGCAAGGTACTCCCCGCATGCAGCTTCCTTCTCGATTCCATCGCGGTCCGGGATCGTGCTACGCCGTTACCGCCCGCTGCCCAGCTGGACGTGCTGCCGCCCTTCGCGGGCGGCTGAATTCTATTCTGCTGTCCTGGATCTCGCGGCCAACGCCAGGGCAGGCCGGCAGGACATCGCTCTGTTCGTGGTCGAACGCCTTGGAACGACACGGTGAGCAGCTGAGCCCGACACGCCGTACGAATGCAGGTCCCGGGGCTTCAGGGTGAGTTGACCCACTGCTCGGCGCCGTCGCTGAACTCCTGCCGCTTCCAGATCGGTAGCTGTAACTTCACCTCGTCGACCAGCGCCGCGCACGCCGCGAAAGCCGCTGCCCGGTGGGGCGCGGCCACCGCGCACGCCAGCGCGGAATCGCCGATCATCAGTGGCCCGATCCGGTGGCTGACAGCCAAAGCCTGCACCTCAGGGTGCGCCGCAGCCACCTGGGCCGCCACCCGCGTGATCACGTCGCCCGCGCTGGGATGGCCGGAGTACTCCAGCGCGCGTACCCCCTTACCGCCGTCGTGGTCGCGGACCACTCCGGAGAAGCTCACCACCGCACCGGCGGACGAGCGTGCCACCAGCCTGGCGTGCTCCTCGACATCGAGTGGGTCCTCCGTGACCACCGCGCGAAGTACTGCGGCCGAGGGTTCGAAGTCCGAGGGGGACGGCTCCGAAGCAGATGGCTCGGCAGGCTGCGGCGCAGTCTCGGAGTGGCCGTGTGGCTGCTCCGCGAGCGCTGGCTGGCCGGTTCCGCTGCCAGCGTGGTCGGCACCGTGCAGCTGCTCGACGGCATGGTCAAGGACGCCCTCGAGTACCGCGAGGCCGTCCCGCACTCCGCCGGTGGAACCCGGTAAATTGACGATCAGCGTCTGACCGGCCACGCCGGCGAGCCCCCGCGAAAGCACCGCGGTGGGCACCTGGGGCAGTCCAGCCGAGCGGATCGCGTCCGCCAATCCGGGTAGCCGGCGGTCCAGCAGCGGCTCGGTGGCCTCCGGAGTGCGGTCGGTGGGGCTGATCCCGGTGCCACCGGTGGTCAGCACGACATCGACCGCATCTGCCACCGCTCCCGCTACCGCGTCACGCACCGGTGAGCCGTCGGGTACCACGACGGGGTCGGGGGTGTCATACCCACGCTCGCAGAGCCAGTTGACGATGACCGGACCGGTGCGATCTGCGTATACGCCAGCAGCCGCACGATTGGACGCCACGACGACCACTGCGCGACGGGTCGGTGTAGCCATCGGTTCTCCTCGACTAGTGTCCCGACTGCGCCGGTGTCACATTTGACGGCTCAGCCGTCGGGATCACATTTGACGGCTCAGCCGCCGGGTGGATCCACAACCCGGTCTTGCCACCTGTCTTGCGCTCCACCCGGACCGCGTCGAGAACCGCAGCGGGATCGACTGCCTTGACCATGTCGTGCAGCGCCAAGCCGGCGACCGCCACCGCGGTGAGCGCCTCCATTTCCACACCCGTCCGATCGGTGGTCCGGACGGTGGCGGTGATGCGAACCTCGGAGCCTGCGGTCTGCAGATCCACACTGACCCCGGTCAGGGACAGGGGATGGCACAGCGGGATCAAATCGGGGGTTCGCTTGGCCGCCATGACTCCGGCGATACGCGCAGTGGCCAGCGCGTCTCCCTTGGGCAGTTGTTCGGCACGCAGCAAGCGGACTACCTCCTCGGTGGTGCGAAAGACACCTGAGGCGATCGCTTCCCGTGCGGAGACCTGTTTACCTGACACATCGACCATCCGAGCCGCGCCACGTTCGTCTACATGGGTCAGCCGTCGCTCAGAACTCACCAGTTGATCCTACGGCCGTACCGCCACCGGCGGCCGATCAGCTCCCGGCCGGAGAGGACCCCGGCAGCCGGAAGGGCTGGCACGCATTGCGTGCCAGCCCTTCCGGAAGAGTGCCAGTCAGATCAGTGCGTGACAGGCAGGTGTGCCTCGACCGGCTTTGGCGGCGGGGCTTCTTCCTTCTGCTCGTGGCGCTTCTCTTGCTCTTGACGGCAGCTTGCCGACGAGATCACGATCTCCTCCAGGGCATCATGATCGCCCTTGGCGGCCAGGCTTGGGTTAAGCACCTTGAGCGAACTCAACAGGTCAGACACGACGGGAGCTCCACCGGGCGTTGCCGACTTGGCATGTGCTTCGTTGACCTGAGCCATGGTCGGA
>DASYMC010000103.1:0-5014 GCA_036009255.1 Pseudonocardiaceae bacterium | reverse complement strand
GAAAGACGCCGAGTTGGCCGCCGCGAGCCCGATGACGACCTGATGCGGCCTCAGTAGTACCGGTGTGGTCAAGGACAGACCGATCTTCCCGGCGACCATCAACGCCATGATCACCGTGGGAGTGCGGGCGTCGCCCAGCGCGTAGAACACTCGCAGCTGCAGCAGCACCACGGCATAGGGCAACAAGCCGAAGGCCGAGGCGGCCAGGGTCTCACCCAGGCGATCGGCCTGGGCGAGATCGGAGCGGCCGTAGGAGAACAGCACGGTGGCGATCTGCCCTCCGGCCACCGTGAACAGGGCCGAGATGGGCAGCAGGAGCAGCGCTGAGATGCGGGTACCCAACGACAGGTCGGCGACCACGTCTTTGATGTTCCCGTCGGCGGTGGCCCGGCTGATCCGCGGCATCAACGCGGTGAGCACGGAGTTGCCGAGCACGCCGTAGGGCACGATCAGCAGGATCCAGGCATACGCGTAGGTCGACACGCCGCCGCCCGCGGTGGCCGAGGCGATCCGGTAGGTGATCACTAGTCCGATCTGGCCGGCCAGCACGTAGAGGAACACCCAGCCGGCCAGGCCACCGAAAGCGGATAACCGCGGATCCCAGCCCCACCGCCATCGCCACTGGAACCCCGACCGGCGCAGCGCCGGAAGCAGCACCCCCGCCTGCACGACGATTCCCAGTGTTGTGCCCACCCCGAGCACCCACAGCTTGGCCTCGCTCATCAGGTTGGGCTGCAGGCTGATCCGGCCCGGGGTCATCGCGTAAGCTGTGATCACCGCGATGAGCACCAGATTGTTCGCCACGGGTGCCCAGGCTGGTGGACCGAATACGCCGCGGCTGTTGAGTATCGCGCCGATCAGCGCAGCCAGCCCATAGAACATGATCTCCGGCAGCAGTAGGTAGGCGAACGCCGTAGCCAGTGCAGGGCTGGCGTGCGGTCCGCTGCTCACCGACAGCCGGGTCAGCAGTGGCGCCGCAGCCACTGCGGCCACTGTGCCGATCACCAGGGCAACCGTGCCTACCGTCAGCAGCCGCTGAGCGTAGGCGTGCCCGCCGTCTGGATCGGTGCGCTGGGCGCGCACCAGAACCGGGATCGCAACGCTGGACAGCACCCCGCCCAGCAGCAGCTCGTACACCATGTTCGGCAACTCGTTGGCGATGTTGTAGGAGTCGTTGAGCAGGCCGAATCCCAGTGCCGCGGCCAGCAACAGTTTGGCCACCAGCCCGGTCACCCGGCTGATCACCGTGGCGAGCGCCATAGACCCCGACGCATGCGCCAACGACCGTTCCGACCACGCCGCTCGGGGCAGCTGGTTGTTCGGCGGCACGCCGTTCAGCACACCACCCCAACTCCAGATCGCCCGAGGCGGGGCCCAACACAACAAGGACCTACGACTGATCCCGGACCGCCGTGGTTGCCCGGAACGCCGGTGTCCTCCAGCTGGTCCAGCTGATGGAGGTCATAGGTGAGCGACCAGCGTCACGTCGCTAGGCGGCATGTGACCGATCGTCATCGCAGGATCCTGCTGTCCTTTCCGGGATGCTGAGGATCGCATCGATGAGCCGCTGCGTGCGGGTTTGTGGGCGCAACCATGGTGGCAGGTTCATCAGCGCCATGACCTCGTCAGCGAGCACATCGCCGATCACATTCGGCCACATGCGCTTGGCCTTCGCGGCGGCGGCAGCGGCCATCCGGTGAACAGCGTACTGCTCGGCTTCCTGGGCGACTGCGATTCGCGTGTCAGGCATCGAAAGCCCCCTTGGTCCGCGTCTTGTGCCCGGCCTCGAGACAGTCCAACGAGCGTGGGATGGGTCCGGACGCGATGGAGCCGAGTGTGCGCCTGCGTAAGGATTCGCAGTCCGGAGCACACTGCGGTGTTGCTACAGGTCGACGGCGTCCCGGGGAGCAGCGCTGCCCGACGAGTTCCGGACCCCGGGGCGCGGTTGCCGATTCTGGCGCCGTCCCAGAGACCATCGGCCTGCTCGTCGTGGTCGTCATACCAGTAAAGAGCGCCGGCACCGCCCCCTGCGTACATCGATTCCCGCTAGGTGAGCTGCGCGGGTAGTAAGGGACTCAGCCGACGACGCGGGCGCCCCGAAGATGTCGGTGGTTGGTGCTTGCATGGGGCCATGCCCACCTCATCGAGTCACGCGATCAATGGCAGCGCCGCTGGTGTCCCGTACACCGCCCTCCCGCCCCGGAACAACGCGGCGCATGCACCGCTCGTACTGATCTGGCATCTCATGGACTCTCCATGTACCGACGTGGCGATGGCAGCGGCGCTGCCGATGGCGGCGCTGCCGGCCTGGCGGGTATACCTCGGTCTGCCCCTCACCGGCCGCCGGCTACCGGACGGCGGGTTCGATGAGCTGATGCGGCTCGGCTACGCCGACGCGGTGCTGAACCTGTTCGGTCCGATCCTGTCCCAGGCGATCGATGAGGCCCCGGTTGCCGCGGCCGCTGTGCGAGCCGAACTCGGCATCGCCGAGGGACCTATCGGGGTGGCCGGCGGCTCGTTGGGAGCCGCAGTCGCAGCGGGTGTGATCGCCGATCGTGCCCTGCCTGTGGCGGCTGCGGCGCTGGTCAACCCGGCGGTACGAGTGGCTGGAGCCGTCGCGGCCAACGAGCGGCGTTATGCATTGCGGTACGAGTGGACCGACGCCGCGCGCGCCATTGCCGACCGGTTCGACTTCCTCCGCCGCGCTGCCGCCTTCACGTCATGGTTCGCCGAACAGTTATGCAATTCGCCGCCGGCTTCGGCTCGAGGCAGGCGGGTATGACGGGGGCGGGGCGGGGCACCGCATGCGGACCATGAATGTCAGCGGACTCCGGCCATGAGCCGCTGGATCATCGGGCTGAGCGCACCGACGATCGCTCCGACGAGGATTGACGCCACGCCGAGGCTGCCGAAGTAGGCTGCTTCATGCGCTGAGCTGTAGTAACCGGCGAGGGATCCGGACATCGCTGTGCCCAGGGCGACGGACAGGAAGTACAGCGCCACTGTCTGGCTCCGGAACACCCTCGGCGAGATTTTGGTGGCCAGCGATAACCCGACTGGCGAGATCAGCAATTCTCCAATCGCGAAGATCAGCACGATGAAAGCAACGGCCATGAGTGGAGTGCTCGGTCCGATACCACCGGCCCATGGCAGGAACAGCAGGAAAGCCAAGCCGATCGTGGCGTTGCCGAGCGCGAACTTGATCGGTGTCGAGGGCTGGCGAGGCCCGAGCTTCACCCAGAGCAGGGCGAACGCGGGCGCCAACAGGATGATGAACACCGGGTCGAACGATATTATCCATTCTGTGGGCATTTCCCAGCCGAAGAAGTTCTTGTCGACCCGCCTATCGGCGTAGATCGTCACCACCGTGAAGTACTGTTGAAACAGCGACCAGAACGCCGCGTTGGCAATGAACAAGGGGATGAATGACAGGACCCGGCTCCGCTCTACTGTGGTGATCTTCGTGCTCGCCAGGATGACTGTGAAATACGTTGCCGCAGCTACCCCGCATACCGCCACCACAATGGTGGACAAGCGCGCCGCTGTGATTACCCCGGTCACTACCAGCAAGATCACCACGGCTACGCCCACCGTGGCGCCACCCGCCACTATGGGCCAGCGGGAACCGGGCAGTGGGTTAGGAACGGCACCCGCCTCGGTACCCAGATTCTTTCGCCCGAGGGTGTACTGGATCAAACCGATCGCCATACCGATCGCGGCCACTCCGAACGCGTAGTGGAAACCGAGCGTGCTCCGGGTGAGGCCGGTGAGCAGCGGACCGACTAACGCGCCGATGTTGATTCCCATATAGAAAATCGAGAAGCCGGCGTCCCTTCGATCGTCATTGTCCGCGTACAGGGTTCCGACCACCGCGGTCGCGTTGCCTTTCACCCCACCGCTACCCAATGCGACGCACGCCAACCCCACCCCGAGGCCGACGAAACCCGGCAGGATCGCCAACCCGAGGTGCCCGATCATCACGAGAACCGCGCTGTAGAACAAGGTTCGCTCGGCGCCCAGCAGCCGGTCGGCGACCCAGCACCCGACAATGGTCGAGACATATACCAAACCACCGTAGGCGCCGACCAGGCTGGTGGCCGTCGTCTTCGGCAACCCCAGACCCGGGCTAGCGCCCGTGGCCTCGTAGTACAGGTACAGCGTCAGGGAGGCGAGCATCCCGTAGAAGGAGAAGCGCTCCCACACCTCGACACCGAACAGGTTGGCCAGTCCGCGGGGATGCCCGAAGAACGCACGGTCCGTTCGGGGGTCGGTCATGGTGCTGCCGCTCATGTGCGCAACTCTGCCAGCCTGAGCCATTTTTCACTGATCGAGTAGTTCCTCTGGCCATGAGCATGCCGGGGAAGGCATTATACCCTGATGAGGGGACATACTAAAGATGATCAATATCACGCAGAGTGTTCACATGTAGCGCTATGCGCCGGAGAAGGAACTGCACGGTCGATGCGCCGACGGCTCACGCTGGCTATGGTCGCTGCTGTCCTGACATGCGCACCGGCGGCATGCGCTTATAAGGGCCTTACCATGGCCGAGCAAACTGCGTTCGCCCTCCATGGCGACGGCACACTCACTGATAGTAACGGCGTAACAGCTGTCACCTACAACCCGGCATTGGCGCCGCCAGGTGCGCGGATGAAAGTCAGCATGATTCCCTCGGGCGAGAACACCGTCGCCGAGTTAACGGTCTCCGGACTACAACCGAACCGCGGTTACGCGGTGATCGCGCATGTCAATGCCTGCGGTGGCGTCCCCGGCGGGGAAGGGCCGCACTACCAGAATCGTATCGATCCCGCCGCCACGAACGTCGCGCCGTCGAGAAATCCCGAATACGCCAACCCGACCAACGAGATCTGGCTTGACGTACGGACTGACGGGTCCGGTTCAGGCACATCGCGCACCACCGTGCCCTTCCTGTTCACTGACCGAGGCCCGGGATCGGTTGTGGTGCACGATGCGATGCAGACCGCTACGGGGCCGGGCCAAGCAGGAAACGCGG
>DASYMC010000102.1:0-2179 GCA_036009255.1 Pseudonocardiaceae bacterium | reverse complement strand
CTCGCCGACACCGGTGAGGGCGACGACGACATATATGCGGTGCAACTGGATTTCACCGTCGCAGGACCGCTGGATGTCGATCGACTGCGTGGCGCGATGGACACCGTTGTCCGGCGCCATCCGCATCTGGTGGCGACATTCTGCGGACAGTTCGACGAACCGGTACAGATCATTCCGGCCGATCCCGTATTCGCATATCAGTTCCGCGAATTCGGATCCGAAGAACAGATCGAGCAACTATGTGCTGCCGAGCGCGCCGCCGTCTGCGACCTCGCGGCATCGCCGGCGTTTCGGGTGGCGTTGATCCACACCGGTGAGGACACGCACCGCTGTGTGCTGACCATTCACCACATCGTGATCGATGGCTGGTCGATGCCGATCCTGCTGCAGAACATCTTCGCCGGCTATTACCGGCAGCCGTTGCCGGCGGCTGTGCCCTATCGACGGTTCGTCACTTGGCTGACCGACCGGGACACGCAGGCCGCCCGTGCTGCGTGGGCAGAGATGTTGGCCGGGTTCGACACCCCGACGCTGGTCAATCCCTCGAGTCGATTGGCGGCAGGGCAGCGTGGCGTTGCGTCGCTGGCGATCTCCAAGGACACCACCAGCGCCTTGGGTGAGTTGGCGCGCGCGCACCACACCACGGTCAGCACCGTGCTGCAGGGGGCGTGGGCACTGCTGCTCACCTCGCTGACCGGACGCCACGACGTGGCTTTTGGCACCACCGTCTCGGGGCGTCCAACCGAGGTGGCCGGCGCCGAGTCGATGGTGGGCTTGTTCATCAACACGGTGCCCGTCCGGGCGAGTTTCACGCCGACGACCACGACCGCAGACCTGCTCGAGCAGCTGCAGAGCCGTCATAACAACACACTCGACCACCAACACCTGGCACTGCCGGAGATCCACCGCGTCACCGGCCACGACCAGTTGTTCGACACGTTGTTCGTGTACGAGAACTATCCAGTGGACACCGCCGCGCCGCTGGGTCCTGACGGGTTGGCGATCACCGAATTCAGCAACCGCGAATACAACCACTACCCGCTGACAGTGCAAGCCCTACCGGGCGCCGAACTATCGATCCGATTCGAATACGACGCAGAGGCGTTCGATGCGGGCCGTATCCGGAAGGTCATCCAGCGGTTCAAGCGAGTGTTGGCGGCCATGACCGCCGATATGGGGGAAAAGTCATGACTGCCGATCCGGTACGGCCGCTGTTGTCGATGGATCTGCTCGATGAGGACGAGCATGCCGGTTTGGACGAGTGGGGTAATCGGGCGGTGTTGGTCGAGCCGCTGCGGGCGTCGACGTCGATTCCGGTGGCTTTTGCCGGGCAGGTGGCGTGTGCTCCTGAGGCGGTGGCGCTGACGTTCGAGGGTCAGTCGATGACCTATCGAGAGCTCGATGAGGCGTCGAATCGGTTGGCTTGTTTGTTGTCTGAGCACGGTGCGGGTCCGGGTCAGCGGGTGGCGGTGCTGTTCGCGCGCTCGACTGAGGCGATCGTGTCGATTCTGGCGGTGCTGAAAACAGGTGCGGCGTATGTGCCGATCGATCCGGCTCATCCTGACGAGCGGATCGGGTTTGTGCTCGGCGATGCCGCGCCGGTCGCGGCGGTCACTACCGCAGCGCTAGCCGGTCGCCTGGCCGGCTGTGATCTGGCGGTCGTCGATGTCGGCGATCCGCGTATCGCCGCGCAGCCCAGCACGGGTTTGCCGGCACCACACCCCGATGATGTCGCATATGTGATCTACACCTCCGGCACGACTGGGATCCCCAAAGGGGTGGCCGTGACGCACCGCAACGTGACCCGGCTGTTCGACTCCCTTGATGTTGGCCTGAAGTTGGGCCCAGAGCAGATGTGGACGCAGTTTCATTCGTTGGCGTTCGACTATTCGGTGTGGGAGATCTGGGGTGCGCTGCTGCACGGTGGCCGCCTGGTGGTGGTGCCGGAATCACTGGCGGGATCGCCCGAGGAGTTCCACGCCTTGCTTGTCGCCGAAAAAGTCAGCGTCCTGAGTCAGACGCCCACCGCGGTCGCGGCGTTATCGCGTGAGGGTTTGGACTCTGTGGCGTTGATCGTGGCCGGCGAGGCCTGTCCGGCCGAAGTCGTCGATCGGTGGGCGCCCGGGCGGGTGATGGTCAACGGGTACGGCCCAACCGAGACAACGGTGTACGCGTCAAT
>DASYMC010000101.1:0-2281 GCA_036009255.1 Pseudonocardiaceae bacterium | reverse complement strand
GATCATGCGCGTGACGCGCGCCTGTATCTGCGGCAGCGACTTGTGGCCGTACGCGTCGATGGAACGCTCGGAGACCGGGCAGTCGATGGGCCACGAGGCCATCGGCGTCGTCGAGGACGTCGGATCGCAGGTCACCAAGATCAAGAAGGTTGACGTCGTCGTGATGCCCGTTCGCGTCCTCCGACGGCACCTGCACGTTCTGCCATGAGGGCCTGCCGACCGAGTGATCGTCAATCGAGCCTCCTTGTTCTAGTGTTTGCCCACCGTATGAGCCTGTGCAGGGTCACACAGCGCCCTAATAGAAGGGCTCGGTGGCCCGACATCCGAATGAGCAGTTCGTGGCCCCAGCTCACCGCACGGACGTCAGTCTCTGGACAGAGCTCACCAGCTCGCGTTACAAGAAGACGTCGCCGTGCGGACGGCTCGGATCACGATCATGACGTCCTCGCGAGACCGGAAGCGCCAGCGACACACCGAATCCGCGAGGTGCACGACACCGGAACCCACAGTCTGTGGATAGGGGTCCAGCCCCGGGTTCCAAGTAGGAGTCATCCGGTGCCGTGCACTGCTATTAGGTCTCAAGCATTGCTCCGGGGTAACGGGGGAGACCCCTAGCGGGGAGTCAGTACCAGCACCGGGATCGGTCGCGAAACCCTACGCTGGTAAGTGTCGTAGTGGTCGCTGAAGTTCGTGTTGACGATCTGCCACAGCCGGGCATAGTCCGGGTCACCGGGCAGCACCGGCCTGGCGGTGACCCCGAACCGCTTCGGGCCGACGTTGATCTCAGTGTCGGGGTTGGCCTTGAGGTTGTAGTACCAGCCCGGGGACCGGGGATCGCCACCCTTTGACGCCACGATCAGGTAGGTGTCACCGTCGCGAAAATAGACGACCGACGTTGATCGCGCCTGACCGGTCTTCGCGCCGATCGTGTGCAACAGCAGGTTCGGCGGTGTGCCCGGTATGAACCGATGCCCGATCCGGCCATTGGTGCCTTTGTAGATCGCGTTGTGCAAGCGCAGAAGCCGCACTCCGAGCTGCTGCTCGACCCAACGGGGAGTGTCCATGGAGTCTGCCCTTCTTCCTTCCATGCGTGGGAGACGAACGCGGTGGCGTGACGCAGCACGGCCAGCTGCGGGACCTGCGCCGCGATTTCGACGGCCACGTATCACCGTCGCGCGGCGGAGGGATCGGAGGGATTACGTCAGACGCCGGCGGACACCGGAGACCAGAGAGTGTCGATCTGTTGTTCGGCTGCCGCCAGGCTCTCTTTTGCGAGGGGGATCAGTTCGGCCATGGCGGGGGTCACCTCGGCGAGGCTGAGTTGGGCGGTGATGAAGCGCGGTTTCAGACCTATCCCCGCGACGCCATGGGGGAGCCACGCCTCGGCGTGGTCCCAGCCTTCCCGGGGCGTCCCCTGGTTGTAACCGCCGCCGCGTGAGGCGAGCACGATGAACTCCCGGCCTCCGAGCAGACCAGTGTGCGTTTCAGCGTCGACCGACAGCCCGGCTGCGACGAGATGGTCGACCCAGGACTTCACGCTGCTGGGCGCGCCGTAGTTGTAGAGCGGAAGTCCCAGTAGGACCGTGTCGGCGTTCTTCACCTCGTTGACCAGTTCCAGGGTCAGCGCCCACGACTGGGCCTGAGCCGGGGTGTGGTCCTCGGGCGGCACCATCCGTGCCAGACCGGTCGCCGCAGTGAGGTGCGGCAGGGGGTCGCTGCCTAGGTCACGGTAGGTGACGGTGCCGCCGGGATGCGCCGCGCGCCAGGCGTTGGCTGCCCGGGCGCTGAGTTTGCGGCTGATGGAACGATCGCCCTGGATGCTGGAGTCGATGTGCAGCAGATGGGCCATGTCGCTGCTCCATTTCGTTTGTGTAGGACAAGTCGTTTATAGCACATGGATAATATGTTGGCTCGGGTAGACTGAGCGGATGGCTTCTTCGCCGGTCAACCAGCCGGTGCACCGCTCGGGTGCGTTGCTCGATCACCTTGCGCGGCGGATGCGCCTGCGGGGGGAATCGGTGCTGGCGGCGCTCGGGTTGCGCCCCCGTCACCTGGTGGCTCTGACGGTGCTGAGGGATCGGGGTGGTAGCACACAGCAGGCGCTGTCCTCCACGTTGATGATGGACGGGACCAATGTCGTCGGACTGCTCAACGACCTGGAGGCCGAGCAGCTGATCGAGCGGCGGCGCTCTGCCCAGGACCGTCGCCGCCATGTCGTGGAGCTCACCGCAGAAGGCCTCGAACTGCTCGGCAAGGCCGAGTGCGCGCTCGCCGCGGCCGA
>DASYMC010000100.1:0-3064 GCA_036009255.1 Pseudonocardiaceae bacterium | reverse complement strand
GACTGCACTGCCGAGTTGGCGTGAGGCGTTGAACAGGGTGGAGGCACGTCCCGTTGCCGCTGAGGTGATGGTGGCGAAGGCGGCGGCCTGCGAGGGAGCGAACACGTGCGCCATCGCTACACCCAGTAGCAGCATTATCGCCCGGATCCACCATAGGTTGGTGGAGAAGCCGACCAGCGTCATCAGGCTGATGCTGGTGGCGACGCCGGCCAGGCCACCGATGACGAGTCGCCGGGGGCCAAGTTTGGGGTAGATGCGCATGGCGAGCTGCGTGCCGGCCATGACACCGAGAGCCTCGGGGAAGGTGCTGAGCCCGGAACCGAGCGCTGACAGGCCAAGGCCAGACTGGAAAAACAACGCGACGAGATACAGCGTGCCCAAAAACGCCGCCGTGCCCAGGAAAATGACCACGGTCATCGAGCGGAACAGGCTGTCACCAAAGAGTCTGAGGTCTACCAGGGGGCTTGGTGATCGCATCTCGACGCTGATGAATAGCGCGAGCAGGGCAACGCCGGCCACGCCGAAACCGATGATCATCGGTGATGTCCAGCCCCGACTGGGCCCCTCGGACAGCGCGTACATCAGCGCGGCGAAGCCCAGCCCGGAGAGAACAAATCCGGGGCGTCCAGGGCACCCGGCTTGGGTTGGCGCTCGTTCGGCAGGAATAGCGAACCGAAGATCAATGCCGCCAGCCCGATGGGGACGTTGACGTAAAACACCCAGCGCCACGACACGTCGGTGACGAGCAGGCCGCCGATCACTGGGCCGGCAGCAGGCGCCAAGGCGGTGGGCACCACCAGGATCCGTGATGCGCGTGCCCGGTCGGCCGGTGGGAATGTGCGAAACAGCATCGCCATCCCGACCGGCGTGAGCATGCCCCCACCGGTGCCCTGCAGGATGCGGTAGATCACCAGCTGCGCCAGGTTATGCGCCGTTCCACACAGGGCCGATGCCCCGGTGAACAGTACGAGCGCGAGCAGGAAGACAGGCTTGGTCCCGAACCGGTCACCGAGCCATCCGGATGCGGGGATGACCACCGCCAGGCTGACGAGAAAGCCGACGACGACGCTGTCGATATGGTCGGGCCTGACGTGAAACTCGCTGGCCAGCGTGGGCAGCGCCACGTTGACGATGGTGCTGTCCATGATGGTCATGAACATTGCCACGACGAAGACAACGCTGACCGTGATCTTGGGATTCAGGCGGGAAGGCAGCTGCCGTGGGGCCTGGCGGAAAAGCTGGTTGACAACGCGCGCGAGGTGATTGGCCAGGACGCTGCGGCGTGAGGTGAGACCACCACGCTCTGGACAGGCGCGGGAGACGGGTTGGGCATCGATACCGCAGTCGTGTTCGGTCACTGCTAGCTGGCCTCCTGCCCGGGGGTGGGGGGTTCGGCGAGGATGAGGTACAGCACGCGGCGGGCCTCGGTGAGGATCTGCTGAGTTGCTTGGACCTGCCGGTCATCGCCCCGGGCGAGTTGGCGGACGGGGCAGCGCAGCTGCTCCAGGAAGTCCCGAAGCCGGCTGTTGCCCGGGCGGCGCGCAGTGAATTCAGCGAAAGGATCGGGCAGCGTATCGGCGTGGCTGCGCAGGTATGCGTCGCCGGCGTTGGTCAGGGTGGCGAGTTTGCGGCCACCTTGAGCGACGGTGTCGATGAGGCCTTCGTCTTCGAGTTGGCTCAAAGTCGGATAGATCGCGCCGGGGCTGGGTTGCCAGGCACCGGAGGTTCGCTCGGTGATGGTCTGCATGAGTTGGTAGCCGTGCATGGGCTGTTCGGCAAGCAACCACAGCAGCGCAGTGCGCACATCTCCACGTTGCGCTCGCCCGCGTTCCCCGCGGTGAGGATGGCTACCGCGCGTTCTTCCACCGCCGACCGCCGCGGACTGAACGGCGAAGTGCGGGTGGTGGCGTTGTCGGCTGGCAACACGACGGGCAGCACGGCAGCGGTGACCAAGTAGATGATCGTGATCAGTGTCCATGGCTTCTCCTCACCTGGATACACTTGACCTATTACAAGAGTATCACGATATAACGCGATTGTGTCATATGCAAACGACTTTCGTGGTCGTGCGGATGGCGAGTGATCCGCTATCTGCGGCCACGCCGGTGGACCGCAGGACTTTCACCTCATACCCGAAATCTGCCCCATCAAGTCCCCTCAGCGGGAGCGACCAGATACGTGTAATCCGGCCATCGGTGCTGTTCCGGAGCGCCTGCCCACCGAAGCAGACCGCCAGCGAACCACCAACAGCCATCTCGGGGTGAACTTCCCGTGGGCGTTCAGCAGGTGCTCGCGGTCTTCGCGGTGAGGGGCAGCTCGACGCAGTCCGACTCGCAGTCACCGCCGGTCGTGGTCGTGTGGGCTGTTGCGGGCCGATGCAGCACCGCCCGGGTGGGGGCAACAGCGAGCTCGTCGTCCCTTAGCGACCCCATGCCGTCCACGATCAAGGAGTAATCGCTCGGATGCGCGGGCGGCCACACCAAGGTGACCGAGGGGTGAGCTGCGAGGTTGGTTCGCGTCCTGCGACCCAGGTCGGTAACGAGCAGTGTGTCGTTTATCAGCGTGGTGGTGACGGCCACAACGTGCGTCCGCGCGTCGTCCCCGATAGTCACGAGGTAGGCAAAGCCGTACCGCGTCAGGGTTTCCGCCAGCTGCTGTGTTACCTCGATGCTCATCACCGCAGCGTACGCGTGCAACCATCAGGGGGCACGGTGCACGGTGCACCACCAGACATCCCCAAAGTCAGTGCTGGCAAGGTGGCGGTGCCCCGGCAGCAGGCCGACTAGCTGCAGTTCGGATTGCCCCGATCACGCAAATCACCTGGCGCCCGACCTCACAACGGATTCGCCTCAACAAAGCACTCACCTGCCGGTGTACACGGGCGGGCGCTAACGCAGCTCGTGCTCAGCGGTGCGCAAGCAAATCCTCTACCGCACGTTAAAAAAATCTCTTTCCTGAGTGGTGTCACGACGTGGCAACTACCGGCGACTTCGACAAGGAATACCGGCGTTGGCGGGCCAGCCGGGTGCACGCCGAGCTAAATGGGCGAGGACTTTCCCGACCC
>DASYMC010000099.1:0-4465 GCA_036009255.1 Pseudonocardiaceae bacterium | reverse complement strand
ACTCGACCACCACCTTGGTCAACCGGCCCAGCAGCCCACCTTCCCCCGTCAGCTTGAGACCCTCCGCCCGCGCCCGATCAACCAGCTGCCGGAGCAGTTGCTCCTCCGAGCCTTCTGCCGGCTCGGCTGTCACATCCATCGCCACAACAGTCACAGGTGCCTCTCCAGTCTCAGGAGTTACACCGTTAAGATTACAGTCCCCTCGATAATTGATCATGTTGCTGAGCTGGGTAGATATGTCGTGGACGGTGTCGGTGGCGGTGAGCATTGGTGGCGGTTCTCAGCACGGTCCAACGAGTTTCACAGATTTGCCGTTCGGCGTGTCGCGGCCGCTTCGTTCGCCGAGGATGTCGGCGATGCGGTGTTCGCCAAGTGCGCGGGCGAGGGCGTCCCGGAGCTGTTGGTTGTCGTGTTCGAGTCGGCGGATGCGGTCGGTGGCGGCGTGCAGGCGCTGCAGCAGCGAGGCCTCGGTGGCGCGTTGACGCTCGGGTGGGGCAGCGGGCGCCGTCGAGGGTCGGTGGAGTCGCTGGATATCGGCGCGCAGGTCGGCCTGGGTGTAGAGCCAGGATCGGGAGACGCCGGCTTCGCGGGCGAGGCCGTCGAGGGTGATGGGTGTGCCGGCGGTGTCCATGCGCCGCAGCGCGGTGACAGCGCGACGGCGGGTCTGCTCGGTGCGGCGTTGGGCGGCTGCGCGCAGGTGGCGGGTGTTGTCAGCCGGCATCGCGGGCGTCCTTCTCGTCGGGCTCGATCTCGCTGATCATGCGGTCGAGATTGGTCAGAACGTGGGTGTTCATCTCGACCAGGCGGGTCCGGCCGGTCTGCTGAGCGTCCTGGATCAGGGTCAGGGTGCGTCCGCGGTGCTCGCGCAGCTCGGGCAAGAACTCCGGTCCGGTGAGGAACACCGGGCAGGTCAGGCAGGCGTTGGCGTGCGGGCAGCTCTTCTGCACCGGTAGCCCGCAGTATCCGTGCGGCAGGGTCTGGGTGGCCAGGCCGTAGCGGGTCTTGGCCCACTGGGCCTGGGCCAGCGGCCCGTCGGGGTCGATGCTGACGCGTTCACCTTTGATGTTGACCTTGGTGGCTTGTTCCCATCGGCGTCGGACGGTTTGGTCGGTGATCCGGGCATAGTGCGCGGTCATCTGGGTCGACTCGTGATCGAGCAGCACCCGGACGACTTCTTGGGGGACGTCGCGGTTGATCAGTCGGCTGGCGAAGGTATGGCGCCACTGGTGCGGGGTGGGGCGGGCGGGCTGGCCGTGCTCGTCGCGGATGTCGCAGTCGGCCAGCCACCGGTTGAGCATGGTGCGGTAGCTGTAGTAGGTGCAGGGATGCTGGCCGCCCGCGCTGCCCCGGTGCCGGGGGAACAGGCATGGGTGGGTGTCGGGCCAGCGGTCGGCGATCCGGTCTTGCTGGGCGCGGATCTCTGTCTCGAGTTCGTCGTCGATGGGGACCGCGGCCTCCCGGCGCATCTTGTGGTTGAGGTAGCGCAGGTAGGGAGCGCCTTGGCCGTCGTGGACCAGGCAGTCGAAGGCCAGGGTGCAGGCGTCGGAGGCCCGCAGTCCACATCGGATCAGGATCAGGGTGATCAGCCGCCCGTCGGGGTGCGGCCAGCGGTCGAGGTTGGCCGGGGCCTCGAGTTGCGCCATGAGGTGTTCGCTGAGCCGACGCGAGCAACGCGGTGGCCGGCGCGGGGTGTCCCCGGTGAAGAACACCGCAGTGGTCGGCAGGGTGTCGTCCCAGCCGTGTTGGCGGATCGCGGAGAAGAACTGGTGCAGGCCGGTGACGGCGTCTTCCTTGGCGCCGTGCCCGGCGGGTTGGCTGGCCAGCCAGGCCAGGTAGCGCTCGAGCAGTAGGCGGTCGACCCCGGCCAACGTGTCGACGGTGGGCAGGGCTTGGTCCAAGAACGTGCTGAACCGCCTGAGCGCGGTGACGTCGTTGATCACGCTGCTGACAGTGAGCCCGCTGGACAGTCGTAGCCGGGCCCAGCGTTTGGCGAGTTCTCGCAGCCAGGGCTGGGTGAGGTGGTCGAAACGCAGGTGGTTGCGGGCTTCGGGTGCCTTACCGGTGTTGCGCGTCAGCCCGGGCAGGGTGTGGAGTCGCCAGACGTCGCGGGGGTACTCGACATCCCATCCGGTTCCCTCGCGCAGTGTCATCACGACCTCGTGGGCGTGGAGTACGAATCCCTGATACCAGCTGCCGGATTTCGCCGCGGTCAGCGTTCGCCACTGCTCGCGGGAATGATCGAGCAGTGAGCCCACGCCGGCGGTCGTGATCTGGCTGATCGCCCAGTTCACCACGGTCGGTGGTGCGGTGATCGTCTGCTGGTCATGGCGGCGCTGGACCGCGTACTGCATTTCCAGCCTTAACTGCGGGGCCAGGCCACGGAAGTCGATGCGGGCCTTGCCGCGCAGCAGGCAGTGCGCGAGGTAGTCCTCGACAGGCGGGCGGTCTAGCTGGCGCCACCGGGTCTCGTGGGACTTGCAGAACAGGTGCTTGTCATTCTCGCACCACAGGGTGCAGAACGGCAGCCCGCACTCGCCGCGCTCGGTCACCACGGTGAGCGTGTTATCGGCGGACCAGAGGGCCGGGTCGGGATGGCCGCTGCGGGCCCAGGCGCTGCGGTGACGCATGCACAACCCGAAGCCGCTGCTGCCGTATCGGCAGCCGGGCACGGTGCAGTGGGTCAGCCCGATGCGTCCGTGCAGCTCCGGGCCGGGGTCGGTAAGGAAGCCCACCAGGTCGGGGCGCCCGCGCGAGCGCCAACGGTGGGAGTGCCCGCCGCAAAGCCCGTACTCCCAGCCCGACCGGTCGCAGCCGGGCACCACGCAGGATGGGCGGCCCAGCACCGGGTCATCCGGTGCGGGAACATAGACCTCGACACGGAACTCCGGTCTCACCGCCGCCAGCAGCTTGGCCAGCAACCCAGCACCGACCGCCGCCGGGCGCCCGGCCGGAGCGCTCACAGCCGCACCTCCCGTCCGGTGAACCAGCCCGCGGCCTGCAAGGTCTTGCGGGCGTCTTCGACGGTGAGGTGGCCGTAAGTGTCGATCGTGGTGGTGATCGAGGCGTGCCCGAGGAGTTCCTTCACACTTTCCATCCCGGCGCCTCGACGCAGCAGCCAGGTGGCGTAGGTGTGCCGGAAATGGTGCGGGCCAAAGACGACACCGGTGCGCCGCCGCAACCGTCCGACCAGGTCATAGACCGCCGGATAGCGCAGCGGATGCCCGAGCGGGTCAGCCCAGAGGTTGACGAACACGTAGTCCGAATCCAGCGCCCCATACTCGCGGTTGAGGTAATCGGCATACAACCGCATCAGCTCGGCACTGGCCGGGATCACCCGCGACCGCCCCGCTTTGACCCGGGCCCGGTTGTCGTTGAGCCGGGGCATGACCACGACCTGCCGCTCAGCGATGCCCAGGTCCTCGTGGCGCAGCCCGAGTGCCTCCCCGATGCGCATCCCTGTATCCAGCAGCACCGCGAACAGCAACCGGTCTCGCAGCCGAGAGCACGCATCCAAAATCGCCTGTGTCTGCGGCGCGGTCAGCACTCGCGGTCGCGGCATCGGCGCGGCCAGCCCGACCGTGCGCCGCCGCTGCGGGCTGTTCTTCGTGACGTGATGCAAAAACGGCTTAAACGAGCTCGCCGCTGAACCACGCCGACCAGCCGGCGTCATCACGGTCAGCACACCGGCCAGTGCCACCCCGTGACGGGAGTGGAACTCGCAGAACGAGGCCAGCGCCGCCAGCTTGCGGTTCACACTCGCCGCCGAGCAATGGTGCTCCACCGTGGGAAGCACCGCCACCCGCCCATCCCGCGCCGCCGGTGGCAGCCGCAGCCACGCCACAAACCCGGCGACGTCTTCCACCGTGACCACCCGCCAGTCCACCCCCCGACCGGCGAGGAAGCCGAACCAGTCCTTCAGATCATGCGCATAGGCCTTGACGGTGTTCGGCGAACGCTCGACCGCCGCCAAGAACGCCAGGAACCGCTCGACCGGCTCCACCGGAACGTGGTCTTCGCCAAGCAAGGTCCACGACTCAGCTCCCGAGCCCGGCATGAGCACCCGTTGCACCCGCATCGAACCTCCCCGCCTGTGTGCTGGACGGCGGAAGGTAATCGCATCCACGACGTGATCGTTTGCGATATCAGGCCAGACCTGGACGTCATGGACCTAAAACGGGCGGCTCCAGATAACACTGCACGAGTTCACCGCCAACGCAGCCCTGGCTCGTGTGCGCAGCGATTTCCCACAACCTCACCCGCGCCGCGGCACACTGGCCTCCGCGTTCCACGCCCGCGCCCGCACCAGCCGCGCCCAACTGATCCACGCTCCGGGCCGCATCGCCCGCTCCGAACTGTTCTTGGGACTGTAATCTCAACGGTGTAACTCCTGAGACTGGAGAGGCACCTGTGACCGTTGTGACGATGGACGTGTCGGCCGAGCCGGTGGAGAGCTCGGATGAGCAGC
>DASYMC010000098.1:0-6556 GCA_036009255.1 Pseudonocardiaceae bacterium | reverse complement strand
GAGCTCGTGGTCTACCAGCACATGTGGTACGACGGCGCGCCGCACCAGGGGCAGTGCGAGGGCTGCACCACCACGGCCTGGCACGTGAAGGACGCCGTCTACCTCAACGCCCGCGGCGTCTCGTTCGCCATCCTGACCACGGGCCGTTGGGACGAGGTGGCCTCCTACGTCGAGTTCATGGGCTACCCCCAGCCCTGGTACTCGGTGCGCGACGTGGACGCGCCGGTCGGCGGAGAAATGGGGCAGATCGTCTGTTTCCTGCGCGACGGCGACCGCGTATTCCTCACCTACTCCACGACGGGCCGTGGCAACGAGCCGGTCAACGGGTCCTTGGGTCTGCTCGACATGACGCCCTACGGCCGCCGCGAGGCGTGGGAGGACAACCCCGAGGGCTGGCCCGAGGCCCCTCAGGCCGACTCGCCGGTCGGTGGGCATGGCTCGCCGATCTGCTGGTACTGGCGCTCGGACGCGGACGGGAACGCCACCTGGGGCCCGACCAGCCGGCCCGTGCCGCAGTGGACCCGCCCCGGCGCGACCCCCGTGGAGACCCTCGGCTGGCACGGCCACCACCACTGACGGGCCTTCATCGACGGCGTCGGCAAAGGTGTTAGGTGCCGGGCGAAACCTCCGGACGATGCGAGGGTCCGCCCGCGCGCTCGGTCGGTGGGCGGTCGCCCGGAAGGTGAAGGACTCCTGGTAGGAGAGGGACTGTCTAGGCTTGCCAGTCCTACCAGGAGTCCGGGTGCACGTATCGTCCCAGTGCGGATCCGGCGGTGGCTGCAGCCTTTGCGTACCTCGTTGCAGATAACGAGCAGATTGGGTATGTGCCTACCGAATGTTACCTCCGACGGCGAGGACTTCCGACGCTGGCTCGAGGGTGCCACTGAACCCACATGGACTCGTAAGCAGCTGTGGCTTGACACGTTGCGCAAAGAACGCGAGAACGGTCAGATCTCCACGCGCGTCCGGATTCTCTCCAACCAAGTCACCGACTACGAGCGCTACGCCTGCGGCTTCGGCTATCGCTACAACGGCGAGTACGAAGATATTCGAGTGTTACACCGAGGGGAGCACGAGATCCCTGCCGACCTCATCGAACGCGACTTCTGGATTATCGGGCGCTCGATCGTGGTCACGATGTACTACGATCAGCACGGCCGTCTCGACGGAGCCGAGGTTGCCAATCCCGGCGAGCTGGCCGACCATTTGCGCACCCGCGACGCGGCGTGGGCGGCGGCTGAGCCTTTGCCGCATGGTGGGCCCGGCACCCCGAGTTGCACCGAAAGGTGGCAGCCTGAGGAGGATGCCGAGCGCGGCAGACGACACCGGCCCGACCGCGGTCACGCGACCGCGGTCGCTGCGCGAGTTGCGTGAGGCTGCTGGCCTCAACCAGATCGAGGTCGTCGAGCCGGTCAAGAGTGAGTTGCCGGACGCTCGGTTCTCTCAGCCCGCGCTGTCGCGAGCTGAGCAGGGCAAGGGCAGGCTTGCGTCGAATATCGTTCGGGTGTTGTGCCTGATCTACCGGGTCACTGGTATTGAGCGGGTAGCCCTAATCCAGGAGGCAGAGGACACCGAGGCTGGGTACGTGGACGCCCGGGTGGTGCTACAGGCCGGCAACACCGTGAACTTGCAGCAGCGCTTCGCCAGACTGGAGCGCACCGCAGCGGAGATCCGCTCCTTCCACCCGGCCATGGTGCTCGGCGTCCTGCAGACATCCGCCTACACGGCCACGGTGTTCGGCACCAGTGAGGACGACCCGTTGGTCGCTACTCGGATGGCGCGACAGCGGGAAATGATCGTCAGCAGGCGCCGTCACTGGACCCTGATCCAGACGGAAGGAGCGTTACGCTGGCAGGCCCGCTCGGCGGCGGTGATGGTCGAGCAGATCGAACACCTCATCCAGCTCAGCAACGCCCCGCAGATCAGACTCGGAGTGATTGACTGGCGGAGTCCGGTCGAAGTATTCCCGCACACGGCGTTCCACCTCTACGACGAAACCGCGGTCGTCGTAGCCACCCGTGACGGCACGGCGATCATTAACGATGGAGCTCGAATAGCCGACTATGGCGGTCTTTTCGACGAACTCGCCGGTCTTGCATCCTTCGGTGACGCGGCCCAAGACGTCTTACGACGAATCGCTGAGGACTACAGTCGACTTGATGAGCGATACCGCGTGCCATGACCGACCTAACAGACGGCTGCAGGCTGTCGAGCTGGGGCGGTCATTGAGCGATGATCGCTTCGCAGCTGCGGATAGCTGCTCGGTAGGTCTGGGTTGTGGGTAGATCGAGGAGTGGTTCGTCGAGCTGATCGCGCCAGTACTGGATGGCGTGGAACGCGGCTGCCCGGGTGTGGGTCGGGGTGGCATCGGGTGGCAGGCCGAGTCGGGTTGCTGGTGAGGTGCCGCGGCCGCCGAGTACGTGATCGAGGGCGCTGCGGGTCGGCTCTGGCACGGGCAGGGCGGCGAGTCCTGCCAGGACCCGGAGCTCGGTGAAGGCGTGGTTGTCGGCGAGGACTCGGTCGACTGATCTGAACAACCGCACCGTATGGGGGCTGCGGTGCCGCAGCAGGATCCCCCGCAGAGTGCGCAGCGCTGAATGTGCTTTCAGCTGGCGGTTGCGGCTGCCGAAGCGAGCCCTGAGGGTCCGGTGTAGTTCGTCCAGCCCACTGTGGTGTACCAGTTCCGCAGCGAGCGCGGGGGCATCGCGGGCCCCGGAGTGGATCAGCGATATGGCGATCCGGGTGCCGACCATGCCGAAGGACGCCAAGAGATGCTCCCGGTCGGGTGCCGGGATCGGTAGATCGGTCATGACAAAGCGACCGGGAGAAACGAGGGTTGCTTCGAGGAGCTGGTGAGGCAGCGCGGCGAGCTGGTTCAGCGTGCTGAATTCGCGCTGTCGTAGTGTTCGGCCTCGTAGCGCGAGTAACCCGGACACCGCGAGGAAATCCCGGTGCAGACCGTCAAGCTCGCGGGCGGTGCGCAGTTGGGCACTCACTTCTCGGGCGGCGTCGAGTGGCCTGATCCGCCCTGCGCCGGTTTCGTCGGCGCGAGACAGAACCCCGACGATGCCGATCGCGCCACGTCCGGTGCCGGCGTACTCGTGGAGCGTGCGCAGCAACGCGACATCGGCGCCGTGCAAGGAGCGCATCAGGTAGACAATCGCGTCGGCCTCGCAGCTGCCCTTCTCGGGCGTGAGGAAAGCGTGGGTGCGTGCAGAGACGTCGCGGGAGTTCGATGACGTTCCGGGGGTATCGACCAGTGTGTACTGATCGAGGAGCGATGAGGGCCAGCCGACCTCGAGTCGCTCCACTCGGTCCGCGGTCACCGGCCCGAGATCAAGGGTGAGCTGGCCGTCAGTCCGTCGCACCGGCAGTGAGGTGTGCCGCCCGTCGTCGTGGGTGAGGTCGATGCGGGGGCTGGCCGAACGGGAGAACCAGGTGACCACGCGAGTGCACTCGGTGGCGTCGGTCGGCGCGATCTCTTCTCCGACCAGAGCGTTGAGCAGGGTCGATTTGCCGGACTTCAGGGTCCCAGCGAGTGCGACTCGCAGTGGCTCGTCGAGCCGGCGCTGGCAGGTCGCTAGCTCCGCGTCGACATCAGCGCTGACCTGGGAGTCGGCGCGGAGCTGGGCGCGGGCGTCGCTAATCAGCATCCGGGCTAGATCAATGGTGCTCGTCACCCGGTTCGATGGGCTCATCGGTCCGTTCCCATGGCGTGGTCGCCGGACAGCGCGGCAGCCCGGACTCGCAGCTGGCGTAGGTCGCTCAGGCCGTTCTGGACCTCGGCGATCCGGCCGGCGCGGTGATTGGCGTGGACCTGGCTGGCCTCCTGGGCGGCCCGCAGCGCATCGTCGGCCGAGCGCAGCATTTCGGTGGCGATCATCGCGAAGTGATCACGCAGGGTCCGCTGGGTCTCGCGGAGCCGGTACTTCGACTCCTTGCCGACCTGGAAGATCACATCGTCCATCATGCGGGCGACCGCGGCCTTGGCTTCGGCTTGACGTCGGGAGGTATGTGACTTGCGGTCCTCCCAGAACGTGTTCGCGCCGAGCAACACTCCGGCGCCGATCGACCACGGGTTCACCAGAGCCAACCCCGCGAGGCTGGTCATCAGCCCGACCATCAGGACTCCACCGTAGGAGCCGCGCATGCTGGTGAGTACTCGTTGCACGATCCCCGCTTTGCGGCTATCCAGCGGCTCCAAGGAGTTGACCGGGTCAAGGATGGCGCCGATCCGGTCGAGGTAGAGCTCCGGGACCGCTACCTGGCCTTCGTCAGCGAATCGGGCGGCCACCTTCTCGGCAAGATCACGCGAGCGGGTGTGCGCCAGGATGAAGTTGTCCTGAACCGATTCAGCGATGCGCCCGTGCAGCCAGGTGCCGAACTCGTCCCACCGCTTCGCCGGGTCGGAAGTCATGATGTCCGCCTCAGCCTCGCGCAGGACGCTGCGCAACCGGTGGCGCAGATCGTGCTCGACATCGACGCTCAGCTCCGTCCCCCCATCGCCTAGCACCACGTGCCAGTTGGCCGTGCGTTGCCGTAGCTGGTCGGCGGCCTCCCGAGCGTCGTGCAGTCGCTGGATGAGCTCAGCTCCGCAGCGTGGATCGTGCAGGGCATCAAGCTCGGCGTTGAGCGCCATCGCCAGATGATCCGAGACGAACCGAACGTCGTTGATCACGGAGTTGCGCAGCACCACGTCAGCCTCGCCGACTACGTGGTGGCGCAGGAACTCAACCAGTTGCGGCACGCCCGACTCGACCGAGAGCTCGGTGTCCTCGACGCGCTGGGCGGTCTCAGCCATCACTGCCGACAGCGGTAGCAGCGGGATGTCCAGGCCGGCGTTGGTCAGGTGGGTGCGGTTGGCGCGTTGGATATCGGTCCACCGCGGGTAGAGGTCGATCTTGGTGATCACGCCGATGACGGTGGGACAGAGCCGCCGGATCTGGCGCAGGAACGTGATCTCCGGTTCGGTGTACTCCTGGCTGGCGTCGGAAACGAACAGCACCGCGTCGGCCCCAGGCAGCAAGGACAGCACCGCGCCCGCGCGAGCGGAATCCATGCCGGAGGTTCCCGGCGTGTCGATGAGCACGACGCCGTCGGCTAACAGATCGTTCGGTGCGCCTACCTCGACGCGGGGAACCAGTCCGGCGCCAGAGGTCACCAGCCGTACGGAATCGGAGTCGGAATAGGTGACGACGGCCGGGTCAGCCGAGCCAGTTCCAGTGGCGGTCAGTGGCTTGCCGATGATCGCCTCGACCAGTGAGCTCATGCCCTGACCAGACTGCCCGGTCAGCACGATGCGTAGCCGGGGGTCCATCACCCGGGTCCGGGCCTGAGCGAGGTGAGAGCCGAGGTCCGGCCGTCCCGCGGCGTCGGTGAGCACGCGCAGCCGGTCGAGCAACTCGGTCATGGCCGCGGTGGACCCGGTGTGCGAACCGGTTCGGGCAGCGGCATCCGTCATGACAGACATGTGGGGTTCTCCTTCAATGCGGAGCGTGGACGACCGGGCTGGTCCGCGCCAGGAACCCCGGCGCGGACCAGCGGTGATCAGTGATGGACGAGTGCGGTGTGGTCGGTCGTCGGGTGATCGGTCGTGACGTCCGTCGGAGTTGCGCTCGTCGCCAGCCCGCTGGAGAGCCCGTGCGAGGTGGACGACAACCCGGTGTGATCGCTTTCCGGCATCGCCACTGTGCCGGTGCTTGCGCTGTGCGAACTGAGGTCAGAGCCCATGCTGGGCGTCGAAGGGGCCGTAGGGTGCGGAGCGACGCTCGGTGTGGGAGCAGGCGCAGCGTGCGCCCCGGTGGCCGGGGTCGCGGTGGTAGCAGTGCCGGGGTGCGGGCTAATTCCGGAGCCGGTGCTCGGCGCACTGCCAGAGGCGCTACCAGATGCGGTGTGGCTCGCCGAACCTGGTGCAGCGGACTGCGCCGGGACCTGCCCGTTCGTCGACTGGCCGCCGGGGGCGTCGTGCGGCGAAGCAGCGGCACCTGTGGATCCGGTCGACCTGCCGGGGTCAGGGGTGATCGGCGGCTGGACGTGGCCGGAACCGGTGGTCGCCGAACCGCCCAGGTCTGCAGCCGGAGCGTGGGTGCCCGGCGTGGCGGAGCTCATCGTCGAACCGGTAGTTGAGTGGCTGCTGCTCGGCTCTGTGGACGATCCGTTCCAGGATCTGCCCGCAGCGTCGCCAGGTCCAGTGCTGTGCTGTGCTGGCTGCTCAGTGCTGGCGCCCCGAGAAGTTAAACCAGCCGCGTGGGAAGGACTTGACCCGCCAAGATCGGCGTGTGGCGCGAACCCGGTGCTCACCGTCGACGACCGTTCCACGGTCGTGGTGAGCGGCTGGGAGGCAGGGTGGGATGCCGCCGTTGAGTTCACCGGGGTGGTCGCGACCGGCTGGCTGGTCACCGCGCTGGTCGTACTGGCGGCCGCGATGTTCGCTGGGGCCGTGGCGGGGCTCACCGGCTGGTTCAACGCGGATGCGAACGACGGCGAGAGACCGGGCGAACCACTGCTCGGCAGGCTTGAAAGACCTGAGGGGAAGGCCGCCGCTGAATACGGTGTT
>DASYMC010000097.1:0-5231 GCA_036009255.1 Pseudonocardiaceae bacterium | reverse complement strand
TGATCAGGTCGGCGGCCCGCTCGGCGATCGCAGCGATGGCTGCGTGGCAGTTGGCGGACGGCATCGCTGGTATGGCGCTGGCATCCACGACGCGCAGGCCGGTCACTCCGTGCACGCGTAGTGGAGGGTCGACACGGCTTGGTCGTCGATCCCCATCTGGCGGGATCCGACTTCGTGAAGTAACGGTTGAGGTCGCCTTCCTTTGCTTGTCGTGAAGACAACCTCGTAGCCGTATTTGTCCAAGGCCTCGAGCGTACCCACCAGTTCTTCGCCCCAGAAATCTTATCCCGAGAGAATGCCGAGAACTTGCGTGACATAAATCTGTCCTTCTTCCAGCCGTGACTTGATTTCATGTGATGAGCATGAGCAGTCAAGCCCCCGGATTCTGATAGACAGCCGCAGACGTCGTCGAGTGGAGGGTCAGTGGCTGCCGCGTGATACATCAGCACGTTAGTTTCTGGGAAGGATCCCTAACATCGGGAATCCCCCTAAGGTTTTAGGCTGCGAGGAGTGTTGCCGAAGAGGGCCTGCCACTTGGCGACGCTGCGGGATGGCACGGGCCGGCAACCTAAGAACCGGTTGGCTGTGCACGTTATTTGTAGTCAAACCGGCAAAACCGCGGTGCGATCTCGCGCAGGCATCGACCGGCCCCGGTGGGACAAGGCTCGCGTAGTTGGCCGCGCAGCGGCGTGGCCTTGCGCCATCGGCTAGTCATCAGTGCGCGCGAGGGAGACTCCCACGGTGTTTTGTGCTGCCTCCGGAAGTGGTCACGGGTCCGGGTCAGCGCCCTGGCCCGGCTGAGGCCTCCAGCAGCCCGGGACTGCGCCCGACAAGCAGGACCAGCGTGGAGTGCCACGACTCGATGACCGCGTTGTCCAGCGCTGATCCCGCTCGGCCCATCGACTGGTGGATCCCCAGCCGGGCGCAGGCCGCGCGGAACATCCCCGCGGTGTACTCGCTGCCGCGGTAGGTGTGCAGCACCACCCCACCCACGTGCCCGCCACGCACCGCGACCGCCATCGCCATCGCCATCGCCATCGCCAACGAGCCATAGGCCAGCTCGGCGTCGTGGTGCTCGCTCAAGGCGAACCCCACGATGCGCCGCGAGCACACGCCCAGCACGCTAGCCAGCTGCAGCGTGCCCTCGGCGGTGTCGATCTCGGTGCCATCGCCGAACCAGCGCTGGTTCACCCCTCGTGCGCTGAAGTCCTGCCCGACCAGGTCCGGGGCGCACCAGCGGCCCTTGCCCGGACGGGTCGTGCTCCCAGGGCGACGGCGGGCCCTGGCCCGCAGCCGCCACTCAGCCATCAGCGCCGCGACGGTGTTCTCACTGACCCGCCAGCCCATCGCCCGGAGATCCGCGCGGTCATCCTCGGTGAGCCGTAGGTGCCCCGGTGCCGGACGAACAACGCCCCGATCAACATCACCAAGGCCCGCCGCCGCGCTCGCCGTGGCGACCCGTCACCATGGCGCCACTTGTAAAACCAGACCTGGGACACACCCAGCGCCCGACACGCCACCGCATGCGGTATCCCGTATTGGGCCCTCTGGGCCGCGATGAACCCGGCCACGGCTACCCGCCGACCCATCGCGTCCTTGGCCCAGAGGGCCACCGAGCGCTTGAGCACATCACGTTCCATCGCCAGCTCGGCGTTCTCCCGCCGCAGCCGAGCCAGCTCGATCCGCTCGTCCTCGCCCAGCCGACCGTTGCCGTCCTTGGCCGACGGTCCAAGGCCACCCAATTGGCCAGTGTGCCCGGATTGATCCCAGGTCCTTCGCTATCTGCGCGATCGGACGCCCGGTCTCGGACCAGCCGAACCGCGCCCTCCTTGCAATCCTGATCAAACTTCCGTCGTGACTCCGCCATCGCCCCCGCCTCCTTTAAGGCGATGTCTCCACGCTACGAGGGGAAACCCACTTGCCAGCTCCCCTGGTGATCAGAGGTGATCCCTGCCAGCGGCTCGAACCACGACATGATCAGCATCCGGTATCGGCTGATCACGACGACACGCCGACATCACACGAGCTCAGTGCCACCATCGGTGACAGCATCACTCCTAGTGGCCCACGCCTGAGCTGATCTGCAACCACGGCTTTCAGGCCGTGTCGGTCTCCTCGAAGGGCTCGACGGACACGTCGTAGGGAAGACATCGGCCCGGCACCCGACCACTGACGCCGTGAACAACCTGAGATTCCCGGGAAAGCGCCGGTCTTCCAAAAGCACTCCCAGGTGCTGATCGGGCAAAGGCGTCCCACCCGGAAAGCCCTGATGTCTCCACGGCCTTACCCGCCCATTAGATCGGGCAGCGATCATGGCCCTGACCAGCACAATGCTGACCTGCGAATACCCAGCGACAGATGACAGGAGTGACCGCTGTTGATCGCTGGTGACCGTGAGAAGGGGCACGCGGTGGGCACGCGCCCGGCCCGCTCCGCCGTGAACTCGGAACCCTGTTCGCGGTGCCTAGTTCCAGCCGGGTTACAGGGCCCCGCTGTTGACCGTGGTTGACCGACGTTGATGACACGCTATTGGCACACGAGGAATGTTTGGCCTACCACAGGATGGGTGACGGAAACAGATCCCGTCGCGTCGACAAACCTGCCTCGAAGCATGCCTGGGGTAGGGTCCAGCTGGGGCACCGACGCGTTGAACGAGTCTGTATCCCTTACCCCAGGCCTATTACACCTTGGCGCCGATGCGACGGAATCCCGCGTCCCCGGGTGATCCTCCACTCTCGTGTCCAGCCGGGGCCATCCCGGTGCAAGACATCCTACCGGAGGCGTGAGCCTGTCCTGATTGGAGTGGTGGGCCTCTTTCGCGAACGCTGATTGACATGCGCGTCGCGTCCCTGGCGACATAAGTCAACACGATCGTGTTGAGCAGGACGTATTTCTTTGGGCTTTTTGTCCTCAGTTGGGTCGCCGCACGAAGAGGTGGAGACGCCGACGCTGCGGTGGAACGGCGGGAACAGGTGGGTAATAAGCATGAATATTTACGAACGACTACTAAGCGTGATGCGCGGTTCCCGAGCGTGGTTTTGGCTGGGATTGTTGCTAGTCGTTGCGGCGACGGCTTCGGGGGTGATCCTTGTCCTCCATGATGGTCACACTCGGGACTCGCCCAGCACCCTGGTTGAGGCGCTTGTGCCAATGCTAACTGCTGGGGCCGGTGCTGTTGCTTGGTTGTGGACACAAGCCCGGCCGCCTGCGCCATTGCCGTTGGAGCGGGCGGCGGATGAGCTGGCCACGCAGCTGCGCGAGCAGTGGGCGCAGGTCGCCGCCGAGCGAGGGCTGATCCACCCTGCGCCGATTCCCGTGCGGTGGCGGTGGTCATGCCGGCACGTAGCCGGCCCGCCATCGGAGGCAGTCGAGGGGACGTGCGCGCCGTTGCCCGGGATGGCGGCGGTCACCGTGGACGACTTGCGGTCAGGTACGACAGAGGATCTTTTCCGGGTGTACGCGGGCCTCGGCTCTGGGCGGCTGATTGTTCTTGGTGAGCCGGGCGCGGGCAAGAGCGGCGCCGGGATCCGGCTGCTGCGCGATGCGTTAGATCACCGGGCCGCTTTGGAGCCCGAGGAGCGGGCCCGGGTGCCGGTGCCGGTACTCGTCACCCCGCAAGGCTGGGACCCGACCGTTGAACCCTTCGCTGAGTGGCTGGCTAGGCGTCTGCGGCGTGATTATATTTTGCTGCGGGCCCCGGAATACGGTGGGGATACTGCGTTGCGCCTGATCAAGGGCGATCACCTTACGGTGATCTTTGATGGTTTGGATGAGATGCCCCAGGCGCTGCGCTCGACGGCGATGCGCGCGCTGCACGAGCAGGTTACTTTCCGGCTAGTTGTGCTGTCGCGCACCGAAGAGCTGGTGCCTGCGGTCCGTGGCGATCCTCTGCATGGCGCAGCGGTGCTAGAACTTCTGCCGGTCGGCCCTAAGCAAGCGGCAGAGTACTTGGCGAGTTCTAAGATCGATCCGCTGCCTCCCCGATGGCAATACTTGATAGATCATCTGCGGCAAGACCCCGATGGTGCTTTAGCGCGTGCGCTAGATACTCCACTGACGCTGACCCTGGTCCGGGACACTTATGGGCGCGGTACGGTGATTGACGAGCCGATCACTATCGATAATAAGAAGATTACGAATCATTTGCTTGACCAGGTTTTGGCTGCCGCATACACCCGGCACCCCGGGCAACCAGCCCCGCCGTATACCCGCGATCAAGCACAGCGATGGTTGGGGAGGCTGGCCCACCGGATGAACGAGGAAGGGACTCGCGATCTGACGTGGTGGCAAATTCCGCGCTGGGTGCCAGCGTGGCCTCGTGCTTTTTTCACGGTCGTGGCCATGAGCGTTGTTTGTGCATTTATCGTCGCGTTCTTGGGGCTTGCAGGACATATTGATCTTCTTTCTACATTAGGGGTCGAATCCCAGTCTACTTTCGCGGCTGCCGTCGGCAAGACACTCGGATATGCGTTTATGTTTGGCCCTGGGTTGCTCCTAGCGTCTCCACCTGGTGGGAGATTGTCTCCACGGAGGAATCAACCCCGGTGGACTAGAACTGATATCCTCATGATTCTCCTTGCTGGGACCGGAGTTGGGATCGGCGCTGGGATTGAAAAGGGAATCCAGAACGGACCCCAGCGCGGGCTGGCGATCGCGGTTGTAGTGAGCTTTGTGGTCGGGCTTGGGTTCTTCCTCGGCGGAGGGCCGCCTCAGCGGCTGGGTCGGTTGCGCTGGAGCAGAACTGAGGCCCGCGCGGATCTCCGCGCGAATCTCCCGACGGGATTCGTGATCGGTCTCGTGGCCGGAGTCGTGACCGGAGTTGGGTACGGGGTTGGTTACGAGCTCACGCAGGGGCTCGTGTACGGGTCCCTGGTGGGAATCGGATACATGCTTGTGATCGTCGTCGGTGGACGACCGCCTCGGCAGGAAAGTCAGCTCCGGTGGAGAATTGATACCCCCGCGATTCTTCTCATCGGCCTTGTCATCGCAATCGCGAGCGGTGCAGCCGGTTACGGAATTACCTATGTTTTGGTTGCCGTATTTGGTGGACGACTTCCTTTAATACGGAGCCGGCTGCGGTGGAGCAGGACTGCTACGCCAACAACTCTGCTCACCGGGCTCTTCACGGGGCTCATCCTTGGACTTGTGTTTGGGCTTACGGGTGGGCTTTTCGGGCGGCTGGGCGGGAAGGGACTCGAATATGGGCTCATGCTCGGGCTGGTGTTCGGGCT
>DASYMC010000096.1:0-7477 GCA_036009255.1 Pseudonocardiaceae bacterium | reverse complement strand
GTCTGGACCAGCGCAGTACCGTCGGTGAACTGTATGCCGAGGCATATGCCGAACCCCCTTACTACGAGGGACCCGCGGAGGTGGAGGACTTCACGTCCGGCTGGTCGCGGACGATCGATCAACGCAATTTTCGACTCGTGGTGGCACGGCGAGCCGACGAACCCATCGGGTTCGCTTTCGGTCCTCAGCTTCGGACTCGGACAAGTGGTGGGAAGGCGCCCTGACGCCGCTACCCACGAGATCACCACCGAGCACCCAGGCCGCACATACCGCTCGTGGGGATACCAACCAGTCGGCCAGATCCAACCATGCATTGGCGGTCCGGTATACGACGCGATGATCAAATCGCTCGCTTCTCCAACGGGACTGCCACCGTCACGTGGTGCAATAGCGCAGTGATCGATCCGACAGGACTACTTGTTCGGTGATCGACTAGATGTGTCTGCTGAAGTCACGTGGTAGGCGGTCGGCGACTCACTTCGGCGGCCAGCTGGACCCGGTTGGTGATATCGAGCTTGCGGAACACGTTGGCCAGGTGGGTCGCCACGGTCCGGCGGGAGATGAACAGCCGGTCGCCGATCTGAGGATTGGTGAGGCCCTCGGCGGCCAGCCGGGCGACGCCGAGCTCGCTGGCGGTCAGGCTGTCCCAGCCCACCAGTGCCCGGCGCGGCTGCCCCGACCGTCGGCGCCGGACGCCGAGAGCCCGCAGCGCGGCATCCACCCGGGCCACCCCGCGCTGTGCCCCGGCACGCAGGTAGAAGGCCTGGGCTTCGTCCAACACAGACACCGCCTCCGCGCTGCGGCCGGCGCGGGACAGCGCAGCGCCAGCATCCTCGCAGGCGAACGCCAGCTCGATGGTCGCCGGCGCCAGGCGGTAGGCCTGCACGGCGGCCAGCAACACAGCCGGATCGTCATCGACCATGCCTTGGCAGCGCAGCGCCGCCCCGGTGGCACTGGCGACCCCTGCGCGGCGGGCGCCGTCGGCCACT
This sequence comes from Pseudonocardiaceae bacterium, assembly GCA_036009255.1. Taxonomy (GTDB): domain Bacteria; phylum Actinomycetota; class Actinomycetes; order Mycobacteriales; family Pseudonocardiaceae. The sequence goes on along the minus strand of DASYMC010000096.1, from coordinate 6,488 downwards.
TCTTGCGCCACGGCCTGCGCTAGCTCGTGGTCACCCACCGCGACGGCCAGCCGGACCAGATCAGGCGCCGAGAAACGGTAGGACAGGCAGAAACGCAACGGAGCCGCCAGCTCCCAGGCCTCCTTGAGCAGTACCAGTGCCTGGCCGGTTTCTCCCCGGGCTTCGCAGAGCAACGCCTGGATCCAGAGGCCCCACTCCAGGGGCCAGCGGGCACCGGCTACCCGCAAACCATCGGCGACAGCCGTCAGCTGCCAGTCCTGGCTGACCGATGTCTTGAGCTCCTCCGCAGCATCGACCATGCGAGCCTCCCCAGCGGCGATGTCGCCCTGTTGGAGCGCGATCCAGGCGGCGGTGCCATGCAGCACGGCGGCATGCAGCCGAGTCCCGACCTCGTCAGCGAGGAGAAGACCGGCGTCGACCTCGGCCAGGGCGTCGGTCAACTCCCCGCTGCCGGCTCGAGTGTGGGCCAGCAGCACGTGGTGCAGCGGTAGCCACATCACGTTGCCCCGCTCCTCACCCAGCCGCCGGCCGAGTTGAAGCGCGGCCAAGGCGTCGTCTCTGCGGTCGGCGTCCACCAGCACCATTCCGAGATGGAAATGTGGGTGCAGGTGGCCCACCCGGGGATCCCGACTGCGAGCCGCGATCTCGACGGCCTGTTTGGCCAGCTGCACAGCCTCGGTCACCTCACCCCGCGCGTTGGCGGCCACGGCCAAGGTCTGCGCAACGAGGCAGGAGGCGAAGTCGTCCTCCGGTGCCAGCGCCTGGGCCCGTAGCGCCTGAGTGCACGCTCCGTGCCGATCGCCGATGAACAATCTGATGTTGGCGGCCAGGGCCAGCGCGCCCGCCCGGTCGCGGTCGCCTGCGCCGGGCACGCGGGCGACCGCTTCGAGCTCGGCGACCGCCGGTTCCAGCCAGCCCATCGCCCACAGCACCTCTCCCAGCGCGCGCCGCAGGGCGACCTCGATCGCCGCGGTCGGGCCGCGGGCGAGGACTTCCCGGGCGATCCGTTCGGCTTCCTTAGGCCGACCGGTCTGGAGCAGCAACGGCGCCAACTCCGCGGCTACCGCATCGTGGTCCGGATCGTCGGTGCCGGTGAGCTCGAACGCCCGCTCGCAGAGCTTGACCGCCACCGCCGGGGAGCGCGGCGCGGCCTCGGCAGCGGCCCGGCGAAGCCATCGGAGTGATTCGGGATCGGTCGTGCTGGCGCCGAGGAACAGATGGTCGGCCAGCCGCACAACCGGGATGCCGGCTGCGGTCAAGGACCGTGCCACCTCGCGGTGCATGCCCTGGCGAAGCGGGAGAGCGAGGTCGTGATAGATCGCTTCTCGCATGAGTTCATGCCGAAACGCGAGCCCTCCTGCCGGTGCGTGGCCCAGCAGGCCTGCCCGTAAGGCCGCATCGAGCTCAGGCAGCAGCGTGACTGCGCTGCGGCCGGTAACTGCGGCGAGTTCGATTATCGTGAACTCACGCCCGAGCACGGCCGCGACCTTGAGAACCTCCAACGTCGCAGTCGGGAGGAAGCTCATCCGCCGCAGGATGGTCATCGGCAGGCTGCTCGGCAGCACGAGCTCGGCGACCTCGGCTCGTCCCTGCTGCACCGTCAAAATTTCCTGATCACTCAGGGCCTTGACCAGTTCGATGACGAACAGGGGATTGCCTGCAGCCCACGACAGCTGCCCGGATAACGCCGCCCCGGGTGGCGCACCAGCCACCGCTGTGGCCAGGGCGGTCACGGCAGGGTCGTCCAGAGCAGCCAGGCTCAGGTGCGCCGCGCCGCCGCTCAACAGATCCTCGATTAACCGCGCCAGCTCGGGGCGTTCAGGAAAGGGCCGCAGGGTGACGAGCAAAACCGCCGGGAGCTGGAACAGGGCGCGCCCGATGGCGCGGACAGCCCGCAGCGTAGCGGGATCGGCCCAGTGGAGATCTTCGAATGTCACCATGACGGGCCCTTCGGTGGCCAGCCGCTCCAGTAGCGCTACCGACGTGTCAATGATGCGAAAGCTGAGATCAGCGAAGCCGGAGTGGATTGGGGGCGACTGGGATACCGGCGACTGGGATACCGGCCACTGGCCGATGATGAGCCGACCGATCTCGGCCCGTTCCGGATCGGGGGAGCCTGCTTCCAGCTTGAAGGCCTCGATCAATGCCCCGAGTGGGCGGTCTCGGCTCAGTTCGTCGGTGGTACCCGCCAGTACCTGGAAGCCTTTCTGAGCGGCGTGGGTCGCAATCTCGGAAAGTAGCCGGGTCTTTCCGATTCCGGCCTCACCCTGCAGGACGGCGGCCTGGCCAACTCCGTGACCGGCATCGTCAAGGAGCACTCGCAACGCCGCCAACTCCCGGGAACGGCCAAGGAACGGGAGCGGCACACCGCGAACGTTACGCCTGGCGGCGCCCAGCCTTTACGGGGTCGGATCAGCCTCTACGGGTTCCGCATCAAGCCCCTGAACCGAGGTCCTAACCACGGTTTGCGGCCCCAGGCCAGCAGCTTGCCCTTGGCGATCGCCGACCATTGACTCTGCCGGCTCCACGCCACCATGAGAAACGCCACTGGATCAGCTGAGATGTGACAGTCGACCTTGCGGGCGGACGGCTCTTCGATGGTGAGGGCGCCGTCGTTGAAGATGAAATAGAAACGATCACCGCCCCGCAGGCGAATGTCGTAGGTGGCCCGTAGGCCTGCCGCCTGCTCAGCGTCCAGCATGGCCCGCGGATCGAGAGCTTGCAGCACTGGCACCAGGAACCGTCCCAGCACCATGGCTGCGTGGGTCGGCTCGATCTGCCACCGGTGCCCTGCGGCACGCGCGATGTCTCCTCCGTGCATGACAGTCTCGTTCAGCAGGTGGTAGGTCAAGGTCGACTGGCGGACGGTGGTGCCTTGCACCAACCACGGACGTGGCGCATTGGGGTCTGCTCCCACGCATTCGCTGAGGTACTCCTGGGCCCGGGCATCGATGCGGTCGGCCAGCACGTGCGGATCTCGCTCGGGGTCGGTGCGCACCCCGAGCATGGTGATTTCGCCCAGCTCCCCGATATCTTTGATCAGCGCGTCGCCGGCCGTGCCGGCGAGGCTGGGCACCACCTCATCGACCCGGGATAGGTCCTGCCTGGCCAGGGCGGGCACGGCGATCCAGGCCTGGGAGAGATGCATGGCCACCTCACCGAGGCTCCATTGCCCCACGGCGTGTGCGCCCGGGTCACGAACGGACCGCAGCAGGCTGGTCACCCGTGCGACTGCGTCGTGCAGGACGTCCTGGCCCTGCTGCCAGTCGGCTTTCGTTGCAATGGTGACCATGTCGGCCTCTTCACTGGTCGCTTCGGCTCGGTCGTGCCGACCGTAACGACGAGTTCAAGCTGTTCACATCCGTCACCTGACCGATCCCTCACGTGACCAGAGTCGTCAGGGATTGCGGAGAAAACTCCTGAGCTGGAGACCCAGCCACGGTTTGCGGCCCCAGGCCATGAGCTTGCCCTTGGCAATCGCCGTCCATTGACTCTCCCGGGCAAAGAACACCAGGAGAAGCGCTAGGGGATCAGCCGAGATACGACAGTCAACTGGGCGAGAAGACGGCTCCTCCACGGTGAAGTCCCCGTCGTTGAAGACGAAGTAGTAACTGCCTCCACCCCGGATGCGGACATCGTAGGTGGCACGGAGACCGGCTGCCTTCGCGCTGGCGAAGGTTTGGGGCGGAGACGCTTGCAGAACCCGGAGGGCGAACCGTTCCAGTGCCATGGCGGCGTGGGAAGGCTCGATCGGCCACTTGCGCCCGGCGGCGTGGGCGATGTCATAACCGTGGATAAGGGTCTCGTTGAGCAGGTGGTAAGTGAAGACCGATCGTGGGAACGTGACGCCTTGGACTATCCATGGGCCCGGCGTGTTGGGGTCTGCCCCGGCGCAGTCGCTGAAGTACTGCTGCGCCTGCGCCTCGATGCGATCGGCGAGAATGTTCAGATCACGCTCGGAATCATTTTTCACCGCGAGGACCATCAGATCGGCCAGATCCCACATGCCCTTCATCATCGAGTCGCCGGCCGTTCCGGCGATGTCGGGCAGCACCTCGTAGACCTGCGATAGATCCCTTCTCGCTTGGCACGGCAATCCCATCCACGCTTGGGACAGATGCATGGCCACCTCTGCGAGGTTCCAGGATCCCACCGCTGGAACGGTGGGATCCTGGATGGATCGCAGCAGGGTCGTGACCCGCTCGACCTCCTCACGGAGGGCATCCTGGCCTTGCTGCCACTCAGCCTTCGTTGCGTGTGTCACCACGGCAGCCCCCTTTACCCCGTTACCCACTGTCCAGCGTGTGCCGAGCAGCGACCGTAGCGAGGAAACCGTGGTCTCAAAAGCCGCTATATGGGCGGATCGCCGGGTTACCCGAGCAGGACCTCGGCTCGATGGCGTCCGCCTGGGGAGACCGAGGCACGGGCGCAGGCGCGCATTGCGCTCGCGCGATCGTGATGGATGTCAACGATCTCGCTCAACTCACTGATCTCTGGCCGGGTGATGGCGTCCGAGCGTGAATCAATCACGATTGCGAGGTGACCATCGATGTCGTAGAAGTCGAGAGCGTCGAGGACAGCATGCAGGCCGGTGGAGTCGAGCAGAGTGACGGCCGACAGGTCGATGACGAGGTGAGGCCGATCGTCATGGACCGCTTCGATAAGGCTGGCGGCGAGGACCGGTGCTGTGACCAAATCAACACTTCCGGTTACCCGGCACACCGCCGTGTCGGGTTGCGAGCAGCTCAACGTTGCGATCACTATGGGGCTGCTACGCGGTGGTGCAGGTGCGGCGGTGTCAAGTTGATCGCCGATCACCTTTGTCAATGTCAGTGGTGTCACTGGTCGAACTCCTCCCCCGAGGGCGTCACAGGCGAGATCCGACCGTACACGCTGCGCAATGGTCGTCAACTGTACGTCAAGTAAGCCTGACCCGGGCAGCGTCCCTTTTGTCCGAAAGTGACCAGAGGTGTCTTTTTTTAGCCAGGTAGCCTTCGGTGGGTGTAAACTTTACGCACCGGTCTGAGCACGCTCCGTAGGCAGGGTGGAGTGGATCAATGGATTCCGCACTCGACATCGCTGTGCATCGTCATGGGCAGGTGGTCGTCGTCCACCCCCGGGGGTTGCTCGCGGTCCGGACCGTAGCGCAGCTGCGGGGAATACTGGCGAAGGAACTGGCTGAACACAGCCGGGTCGTGGCTGACCTCGATGGACTCCGGGTGGGCCGGGAATCCTGTGTGACCGTGTTTCCCGCGGTACTGGCCGAATGCGGGGGCTGGCCCTCGGCGAAGCTGGCGCTGTGCCGGCCCGACCTGGAGATGGCTCAGGCATTAGCGGCTCGCCAGGTCTCGGCCCTAGTGCCGGTGTACCAGTTGCGCTTGGAGGCCGAAGCCGCGATTGATTCGCGGCCCGCGGTCGTGCGGGTGCGCGTCCAGCTGCCCTGCGATGCCGGAGCTGCCGCGTCGGCCCGCCGGCTGGTGCGGGAGATGTGTCCGAAGTGGCAGGTGGACGATGGGTTGGAAGACACTGCCGGGTTCGTGGTCAGTGAATTGGTGTCCAACGCGGTGGAACACGCCTGCACCGGCGTCGGCCTGACCCTCGAGCGGGGCCCACGCGGGTTGCGGGTATTAGTACGGGACTCGTCTCCGGTCGGGTTTCCCGGGCCCGTGCAGCGCTCGACCGATCCGCTCGGACGGGTGCGGGGCCGGGGTTTGGAACTGGTGGAGAGCCTCACCGCGGCATGGGGTGTCGACGTCCAGCCTGACGGCAACACCGTGTGGGCCGAGATAACCAAGTAGGCGCAAGCGTGCACTGATCGGGCCCGCTGCATCTGGGGCTTGCGGAAATCCACGGTGGCTGAGAGGGTGCGCGGCTAACGGGACGTCGCCGAGCCGCTCCTCTACTTCTGCGGACCGAGAAGTCCCTCCCCGGCCCGCCTGGCGTGCGGATTCCGCCGCCAGGCGGGTCTTCGACTATCCCCGATGCCGCGTCAAGGTGTGGGCTGTCCGGACCGGTGATGTTTACCGCGGTACAGGTCTCGCGTGGCCTGTCAATCGCGCAAGCTCTTCCTCGGGGCTCCAGCTCTCGGGAACTGGCCAGGTGAGCGCCATCTCCTCGAGCTGTTCGATGAGGATCCTTGTGATCGCCCAATTTCGGTACCACTTGTGATCGGCTGGCACGACATGCCAGGGTGCGACTTCGGAGTTGCATTTCTGGAGCGCGTCTGCGTATGCCTGTTGGTAATGGTTCCAGTAGGCGCGCTCGTCGACGTCGTGAGGATCGTATTTCCACCATTTTGTGGGATCCTTCAACCGGGCGGTCAGGCGCTTGCGCTGCTCCTCCTTGGAGATGTGCAGGAAAATCTTCACCATTCTGGTGCTCGAGGCGGTGAGCTTTTTCTCGAAACGGTTGATGGTGTCATAGCGGCGCGACCACCGCTCCGGGGGCACGAGCTCATGTACCCGAACCACCACCACGTCCTCGTAGTG
>DASYMC010000095.1:0-2259 GCA_036009255.1 Pseudonocardiaceae bacterium | reverse complement strand
GCACGATTGCCCGCAGTCCGCTGCAAGGAGGCAAGTGCTGAACGATTCAGGCGAGTCAACTGGGGCTGCCCGCCTAGCATCGCCTGCTGCCGGTGCGCCGACACCTGCGTCGCGCCGCGGGAAGCACCTGGCACCGGGGACCGGCTGCGCTGCGCTTGCTGACGGTCTTCGGTCGGCATTCCACAATCTCCACAGGTGACAAAACGAAACACCCCCGAGCTTCGCAGATGTGCGCCTCGGCTGCCAAGGCTCTAAGGAGTGCCACGTCGCTAGTCTCCGAGCCAGACCACCGAACCCAGGATCCCAACCCACCGCAACAACGGCGGCCTCCCGACTCTCACACTGAGGCAGGCCTCGGGGATGGCCAACCATTAGAAGTGCCGCACGTGTCGGGTGGGCGGGATGTGGTGTCCCCTCGACCTCCCTCAAGGGCTATCACACGCCAGCCCGGGAACAGAGCTGGACGGCGCATGTGGCGGTTCCGTCGAGGGCTGCCCCCGGGCTGGCGTGTGCTCGGGCGATGCCAGGTCGAGGGGACGCCACACGACCCCCGGTGTGCAAGACCTGTCGTCGGCGGTCGCGTTGAGCTGATGATCGTTTGGACACTTTATGGTCACAATACCGATCCAAATAACCGAAAATGACCACAGATGACGAGCGTTTGCAGTCGCAAAAGCCGCAGGTAACCGATACTATCCACGAACAACCACGACCGCGGTCCGAGAATCAGCGGATTCCGGGTTCGAGTCCGTTGCGGCGCCCTTTCTGTGGCACCACATTGAGTCAGGGGTTTCGTGTTTTAGTGCCTACCGTGGTGGCTGCGTCGTCGAGCGGGCATAAGGTATTGGTGCGCGGTGTTGGTGGTGGGCGTATCAGGTGGCGGACCGTGGTGCTCTATGTAGTGCGGGTGGGTTACAGGGTGTCTGTTCAGGTCAGGGCGTAGCGCCGGTGTGTCCGGGTCTTGGGTTCTGTCTGGAGTGCTGGCCCCGACGCGACAAGGCCACCGTGCGGAGGAACGAGATGGCAGTGTCGGCATCGATCACCAGCGGTCGGGGACCGCGTTGGTGGCCCGGTTGAGGGTTCTTGCCGCGCTGACCGAAGGGCTGCGGGCCCGCACCGGGCTGCTGACGCCGGGGTCTGCTTGTGGGCGCTGGCCGCTATTCCGGCCGGTGCATTCGCTGGGGGATGACCAGGCCTTGCACCGGCAGCCCGTGGAGCACAACGCCTCTGTTGACCTCGCCGGCTTGCCTGTCCTGGTCATCGGGGGACTTGCCACCAGTCCCCACATCCTGAGCCCCCTGCAGGACTGGCTACACCGCCTGGGTTGCCGCCCCCTGCTCACCCCTTCTCAGTGCGGCATCGCGTGCGGGCAGCGCGCCGCGATCGCCGTCGAAGAGGCCTTGGCCCGCCATGTTGACACCACTGGCGAGCGAGCTGCGATCATTGCGCACAGCCGTGGTGGTCAATTCGCGCGTCCGGTCGCCGTCCGCCGACCTGAGCTGCTCCGAGGTCTCATCACGCTGGGCAGCCCGCTGAATCGGCTGCTCGGTGTCCACCCTGTCGTGTTGGTCAAGGTGCTCGGACTCGGGGTGGGGGGATCCCTGGGCATCCCAGGCCTGTTTCGGGCTAGCTGCTTGTGGGGCCAGTGTTGTCGCCCGCTACGCGATGATCTGTGGGGTCCCTTCCCTGACCAGGTGCCGTTTGTGAGCGTCTTTTCCCGACACGACGAGGTCGTCCCGTGGCAGGCCAGCCTCGACCCGGCCGCAAGGCATCGTGAGCTTCCCACCACTCACCGTGGCCTGATCACCAGCCCCGCGGCATTCCAGCTTCTCGCCGACGAACTCACTTTGCTCATCAACCAGCAAACTCATCCCGACCTCACGTGCCAGGCCAACCCCGCTCATATCGGTGCAATTGCTGCACAGATGATCGCCGTCGTCGGGCCGCCTGCGGAGCCAACGTGATCAGCTCACACGTGCCGACCCGCACCGGCACCTGGTCGCCGCTGAGCCGGTGTGCCCAACAGCACACGCGAACAGGCCAGCAGTTAAATCAATCAGCGTCCTCCAGAAGTGCTCGCGGCGATTTTTCGTCGGCACTGCGGCCATCAGTGATCATTTACTGCATGCCCAGGATGCCGTCGTCTGAATCAGTGCCTTCCGTCACAGTTCCCAAATATTCGACTCTGCCTGTGTACGGAAACGGTGCGCCCGGTGCTCTATGTCGGTGACGCCCGGATATCACCAGGGTCGGTGATCT
>DASYMC010000094.1:0-1653 GCA_036009255.1 Pseudonocardiaceae bacterium | reverse complement strand
TGCCGGGGGTTACGGGTTCAGACCGGTTCCTCGGCGATCAGCTCGTCGACTGACTCTGCGCTGAGTGCGCGAATTTCGATCTCAGACTCAAGTGGTCGCTGCAACACCTAACGAGTTCGAAGGTGTTGTTCGATGGGGTTTCGGGTGCAGGGTTCACGTGGGGTGGCGGAGTCGGTGCGGGAGCGGTTCTGGGAGGCGGTGAATTCGGGGCTGTCGCCGACGGCGGCGGCGACGGTGGCCGGGGTGCACGGCGCTACCGGCCGGGCCTGGGCCAAGGCGGCGGGTTATCAAACCAATCCGGAGCATTACGGCATCCGGTATTCGCAGGCCACTCGGGATAGTTTTTGGGAGGCGGTGCACTCGGGGGCCACGGTGGCCGAAGCCGCAGTGATCGCCGGCATGTCGGAGGTCACTGCCCAGTACTGGGTCAATAAGGCTGGATTCGTGCCACGAACGCCTTTGCCTGCTGATGATGGCGAGCCCGATCCCGCACCGCCGAAAGGGCCGATGTCGTTTATCGAGCGCTGCCGGTTGGAGCAGCTGCTGGAGACCGGGCACACACCGGCGCAGGCCGCCGGGTTACTGGGCCGTCATCGGGACACGATTGACCGCGAGATGGCCCGTGGGCAGACCGTTTCGGGATACCGGGCCCGGGTCGGGCAGGACGTGGCCGAGGCCAACCTCAAGCGCCCCAAACCACGCCACCTGCAGGACAGGCCTGCGCTGTTGGCCGAGGTGGTGGCACGCTTGGAACAGCGGCACAGTCCCGAGCAGATCGCGGGTCGGCTGCGCGAAGACTACCCCGATGATCCGGAGATGTGGGTGTCACACGAAACGATCTATCAGGCCCTCTACGTCCAACCCCGCGGGGAGCTGGCCCGGCTGGTCAAGACCGCGCTGCGCACCGGCCGTACTCAGCGAAAACCCCAGGGCCGCAAGGCAACCGATCGAGGCCAACTCAAGGACATGATCAACATCAGCGAACGTCCCGCCGAAGCCAAGGACCGCGCGATGCCCGGCCATTGGGAAGGTGATCTGATCCTGGGCAGTACCGCCTCGGGCTCGGCGATCGGCACTCTGGTGGAACGCACAACCGGATTCGTGGTGCTGCTGCACATGCCCGACGATCGCACCGCGGCCACCCTGGCCGACGCCATGAGCGCCAAGATCCCAGAGATCCCCGAGGTCCTGCGCCGCTCGCTGACCTGGGACCAAGGCAAAGAGATGGCGTTACACACCAAGATCACCGAAGCCACCGGCCTGCCGATCTACTTCTGCGACCCACACAGCCCCTGGCAGCGCGGCACCAACGAAAACACCAACGGCCTGCTGCGCCAATACTTCCCCAAAGGCACCGACCTGTCGTTCTACGGCCCCGGCTGGCTCGACCAGGTCGCCGCCGAACTCAACGCCCGACCCAGAAAACGCCTCCGCTGGCGGACCCCCGCCGAAGAACTCGACCGACTACTCTCAGACCCGTCCACATTCGTTGCAGCCACCGCTTGAATCCAAGGGCGGAACTGACGACCGTGGCGCAGAAATCGCCGTTCGCGGTGTCGAGCTCCGCGTCAGTCGAGTGACGCCTCGGCGGGCGGATAAATCAGCACGCCACGGATGTTGGCGCCCGCGTGCATGTCTGCGTAGCCGTCATTG
>DASYMC010000093.1:0-7190 GCA_036009255.1 Pseudonocardiaceae bacterium | reverse complement strand
CACAACGATGCTGCCGAGCGCGTCCGCACGCAGCTCCGGCGGGTGCCAGCCGATCGGCAGTGCGAGCCCCGACAGGACAGTGGCGGCGCTGAGTTGACCCGCGGAAAGAACCGTCGGAGCCAAGCCACGGCCGGTGAGGTGCCGGCCCGCGTAGACGAACAGCACCCCGTACAGGACAGAGGCCGTGAGGCAAGCCGCGGCCCCATCAGTGCTACCGCCGGACCGCCATGGTGCAAAGATCACCAAAGCGCCAGCGAAGCCGAGGAGCAGGCCTGCGACGCGCGCCGGCGGCATTCCCCGTTCCGTGCGTGCCAGCAGTGCCACCGTGACCGTCCACAGAGGCGTCGTGGACTTGAGGATGCCGGCTAATCCCGAGTCGATGCTGAGCTCACCGACGCCGAACAGGAAGAACGGCACCACGTTGCCGACCGTCGCGGCCACCGCGAAGTGCACCCATACCACCGCCTCGCGCGGCATCCGTAACCCGAGCAGACGGCAGATCAGCAGCAGGACTCCCGCGGCGAGCAGTAAACGCAGGAACGCCAGTTGAATCGGGGTGAACCTGCGTAGGCCTAGCTTGATCCACACGAAGCTGGATCCCAGCTCAGCGCGAGCAGCGCAAGGCGGATCAGGCCGCCGCGCCGGACCGTCAGACGTCCCATGCCAACTGTGGCCACACGGAGGGGTCCGAGCGCCACCAGCTTTCATCCTAATGGCGTCTTTCTGGACTCGGCTGCCGATCGGGTGAGCTCGCTGAGAACCGATGTTCGCGTTCTTGCGTCTGCAATTGCACGTGCATTGACCCCTGCAGCCACACGTGCTAGATTCTACCTTTCATAATGCTTGCGCAGAGTTATCCATGAGCAAAAGCCCGCAAGAGAAGGGGCAGCGAAGAGAGGGTCAGCATTACGAATCGCCAGCACAGTGTTTGTCCATAACCGGATGACGTCGGCAAAAAGGAATATAGAGATGGACTATGCGAGAGGTCGAGGACCATTTTTAATGTGGTTCACATGTGGCTTCGAACATATAGACCATGCAATTCATGACGACGACATGGCAACCGGTATATCCGCTGGCGCCGGTCGATACACGGCTCTCTGCGGCGCCACCGTAAACGTCGCATCCATGATCTGCCCACCGGGTCGACGCTGTCCGTCGTGCGAGGCAGCCGTGCTTCGCAACGAGCGCGATTCCGCGCTCCGCGATATCCCGTTTCCCACTCAGTCCGGCGGTCGTGGCCGGCACCGCGACGACTCGGCGAGCTCGCCGGCAGGCGCGGGCTCCCGGTTATTCGGATGGCTGAGGTAAATCTGCGAGCTCAGATTGCGCGGTAGTCCCGGGGACTGAACCGGGGGCCGAACCGGGGACGCCGGAGGCCGGAGGCTTCGATATAGCGCACCGCCCGATGCCGCTGCGGCGCATAAGGCGCCAGAATCTCCAGCATTCCCGCATCGTCCAATGGGCGGCCCACAAGCGCATACCCGACTACCGACGGAATGTGGAAATCTCCGACACTCACCGCATCTGCATCCCCCCAGGCGCGCTGGGCGATCTCGGCGGCCGTCCAGACACCTATCCCAGGGACCTTGCACAGCAGGTCGCGACCCGCCTTCCCGGTCAAGGTGACCGCACTTTCCAGCCGGTGCGCCACCGTGGCCGCCGCCAGCAGAGTCCGACGCCGCGAGTGGTCCACCCCGGCCCGGTGCCATTCCCAGTCCGGAATGGCGCGCACTGCGGGTGGATTCGGCGGCACCCACAACCGGTTAGGACCTGGTGCCCGTTCTCCGAAATGCCAGCACAACTCGCGCCAGGAGCGGCGGGCCTCTACCCCGGTGACCTTTTGCTCCAGCACCGCGGGCACCAGCACATCCCATACCCGGCAGGTGGCACCCAGGCGCAGGCCCGGCATCCGGCGCCGGACCTGCGAGATCAACGGGTGGTGCGGCACGAAGGCGCTGTCGTCGTCATCGGCTCCGAGCAACGCAGGCAGTCCATCCAGCGCCCAGGTGGCACCCGGTCCCCATCCGGTGGCGTGCACGGCGCCGCCGCTCTCGCGGCGTACTGAGAGCGTTGCGGCGCCGGCCGGGGTCGTGCCCGCGCGCCACACCGTCCCGTCGGCATCCACCCGCATCGTGGGATCACCCCGGCCGCGACGCAGGGGAGCAAGCAGGGCACCGAGATCCAGAGGGTGCGGCGGCGTCCAGGACCGCTCGAAGCTGGGACTGTCAGACATCGGCTGAAAAGCGTATCCCCCCATCAGGCAGCACCACACCCGGCCACACCCGCAGGCCGTTGCGCAACTCGCAGCGCGCCCCCACCACGGCACCATCGCCGATCACCACGTCGTGCAGGGCGGCACTCGCACCCACCTGCGCACCGGCACCCACCACACTGTGCTGCACGAGCGCGCCGGGACCGACCTGAGCACGATCCATCAGTACCGAGCCGAACACCTGCGCCCCTCGCTGGACGACGGCGCCAGCACCCACCACCGAACCAGCCTGGACGCTCGCGTCCGGGTGCACCGTAGCGCCGGGCAGCACCAACGCCTCACCCACCGGCCCGGGTAGCGCGGGTGAGGGCGCCAGACCGCGAACCAGGTCTGCGGAGCCCTGCACGAAGGCGGCTGGGGTGCCCAGATCCAGCCAGTAGGAGGAATCCACGTGGGCGTGCACGTGAGCTCCGGAGGCGAGCAATCCGGGGAAGGTCTCGTGCTCCACCGACACCGCACGCCCCAGCGGGATCGAGTCGATCACTTCCCGGCGAAACGCGTAACAGCCAGCGTTGATCAGGTCGGTCGGGGGGTCGGCAGTCTTCTCCAGAAACGCAAGCACCTGGCCATCCGCGCTGGTCGGTACGCAACCGAAGGCCCGGGGATCAGGCACCCGCACGAGCTGCAGGGTCACGTCAGCGCCCGCCTTGCGGTGCGTTCGCACCACCTCGGCCGGATCGAGACCGGACAGCACATCCCCGTTGAATACCAGCACATCCGGTTCGCTCAGCGCGGTTGCCACGTTGCGGATCCCGCCCCCGGTGCCCAGGGGCTCCTGCTCCACGACGTAGTCCAGTGCCAGATCCAGTGCCGATCCGTCACCGAAGTAGGTCGCGAACACTTCCGCGCGATAGGAGGTACCCAGCACCACGTGCCGCACCCCAGCGGCGCGGATCCGGCTCAGCAGGTGAGTGAGCAGCGGCACGCCCGCCAGCGGCAACATCGGTTTGGGTGCGGACAGGGTCAGCGGCCGCATCCGGGTACCGAGGCCCCCCACCAGCACCACGGCCTCAACACCTGGCAGCGGGTCCGCTGATCTCACGGGCCTTTCCTCGGGCGGCGGGCTGAACGACGGACCAGCTGCAACCGGCTGGCCAACCCCGCCCGTAGTGCCAGCCGCAGCGGGGCGTGCAGCGGACCGGGGTGACGATCGGCGAGGTAGCGGTAGGTGCTGCGGTGGTGCTCGGCGAGCATCTGGTCGGAGACCCGGCTGGTGGCGTGCCCGCCGAGGTGGGTCACCTCAGCGGTGGGTACGTAGACATTGAGCCACCCGGCGCGACCCAACCGGTCGCCGAGGTCGACGTCCTCGAAATACATGAAGTACCGGGAGTCGAAGCCACCGATGGCCTCGAAGGCGGCGCGGCGCAGTAGCAGGCACGACCCGGACAACCACTCCGCGGTTCGCTCGCCGAGCGCGGTGTCGGACTGCCGGTAAGCCGTGGTCCAAGGGTTACCCGGCCAGACCGGGCCGATCACAGCGTGCCCGGCGCCGCGACGCAGCTCGGGTAGCAGCCGCGCTGAGGGATAAACCGTCCCGTCCGGTTGCCGGATCAGCGGCCCTAGCGCACCCGCTCTGGGCCACCGCTGCACGGCAGCGAGCAGCTCGTCGAGGCTACCCGGGTGCCACTCGACGTCGGGGTTGGCCACCGCTACCCAACCCACGCCCGGCCCCAACTCGGCGACCCCGCGGTTGGCGGCAGTGCCGTACCCGACGTTCTCCCCGATGCGCAGCAGCTGGACACCTTCGCGGCGGATCGCCCGCTCCGGGGCTCCGTCGGTGGACCCGTTATCGGCGAGCAGTACCCGCACCGGCCGGCTGGTGGCCTTGACGACCGAATCCAGGAACGTCTCCAGGGTGTCACCCGGCGAATACGTGACAGTGACGACCGCCAGTTCCTGGCCGTAGGAGTTCCTGGGAGGCACGGCGTTCGATTGTGCACCCCGGCGTCGGTAGCCGGACTAGCGGGACCGGCGGCGGGCCACTACGGCCCCGCTGTAGGCCTCCCGGTGCAGCGCCGCGCTGGCCGCCCACGAGAAGTCCTTGGCACGGCGCTGGGCGGCCGCCGAGAGCTCCGACCGGCGGGCGGGGTCATCGAGCAGCTCGACCAACCCGGTAGCTATGTCCTTGGCGTCGATTCCGCAGTAGGCCACCGCGTCGCCACCTACCTCTGGGATCGCGAGCCGCCGAGTGGTCAGCACGGCTGCCCCGGTTGCCATCGCCTCCAGGACCGGCAGCCCGAAACCCTCCCCCAAGGACGGGTAGGCCACCACGGCCGCGCCGCCGAGGAAACCGGACAACTCCCCCAGTGGAAGGTAACCGGCCCGGATCACTCGAACCCGATGCGGCACCGCCTGCAGTTCCCGCTCCACGTGGCTGTCCCAGCCCGGCTGTCCGGCCAGTACCAGGATCGGCGGGTCAGGCCGGTCCGCGAGGACCAAGCTGGCTTGCGCAAATCCACGGATCAACGCCGGCACGTTCTTGCGCGGCTCCAGCGCCCCGAGAAAAGCGACATAGGGACGCTCGCCCAGACGCAGCCGGCGGCGGAGCGTGCCGATCTCCTCCGGCGACGGTGGATGAAAACGGTCCGCATCCACGCCGTGGTGCGCCACCTGCAGTCTGCCGACTCCAGCCCGGGCTACCTCAGCGCCGACGACACGACCCAACTCGCGAGCCGTCGAGGCACTCGGAACCACACACACATCAGCCCGCGTCAGCGATGCCCGCGTCCAGGCCCGGAAGAAACGCGCCTTGACCGGTGAATGCACTGCCGGATCGGTGAAGAACGTGGCGTCGTGCAACGTGACCACCGTGGCCGCCTGATTAACCAACGGCATCGTGTAATGCGGGCAATGCAGCACATCGACCCGCGCCCGCCGGACCAGCCACGGCAGAGTGGTCTGCTCCCAGCTCAGCCGCGCGGTCCGGGCGACGAGCCGCTCCACCGCTGGCACCACCTCGGCATGCGGGGCCAACGCGGCGTAGAGCTCGGCATCCCGCGGCTGGCATACCACCATCGGCGCTGCACCGTCGGCCTCCAGCGCCGCGACCAGGCAATCCACGTACCGACCGACGCCACCACGGTCAGCCGGCACCGCCGTCGCGTCGATGAGCACCCGCGGCTCGGTGAACACGCAGGGAGCTTACGAGATGACAGTGCGTGTTCGTGACCGGCGGGTGCGAGCGCGGTGTAGGTCGATGTGTACCGACCACACCCGACGGGCGGTGCGCTCCCAGCTGAACTGCTCCGCCCGCCGCCACCCCGCGGCAGTCATGAGCTGCCCCTTACCATGATCGAACAGGACCGTGCGCAGGGCGGTGGCCAGCGCAGCCGGGTCACCGCGCGGCACCGTGATGCCGGCTCCCCCAGCGACCTCGACCAGCGCGGGTGCGTCGGAGTGCACCACCGGTACCCCGGCCGCCATCGCTTCCAGCACCGGCAGGCCGAAGCCCTCCGCGAGGCTCGGTGCAGCGAGTACCGCTGCGCGATGCAGCACCACGGCCAGCTCTGGGTCGGTGATCCGGCCCAGCATGCACACCCGGGCTGGATCCAGACCTGCCCTTCTGACCGATTCGGCCGG
The DNA here is from genome assembly GCA_036009255.1 of Pseudonocardiaceae bacterium. Lineage (GTDB taxonomy): Bacteria > Actinomycetota > Actinomycetes > Mycobacteriales > Pseudonocardiaceae. The sequence continues at coordinate 1,336 of DASYMC010000093.1, read as the reverse complement.
AGCGGGAAGCCCCCAACCTTGCTGACCGACCAGCACGACCGGCACATTCGGGGCGTCCGGCGCAGCAAGTGCGGTGAGCAGGGTGTCAATGCCCTTGCGCGGCTCAAGCGTTCCGATGGCCAGCACGTAACGCGGCGGAAGAGCCAGCCGGGTGGCGATGCCATCGGCGTCCTCCGGCAGGCGGCTCACGGCTGCGCTGACCCCCTCGCCGACCACGTGCAGCTGGGCCTGGCAGCTCACGTGCCGTGGCAGGTCGTCGCGTACCGCCGTGGTCGGAATCACCAGGGCGTCCGCCCGGCGCGCTGCCCGCCCGATCATCCGGCGGTGCCAACTCAGCCCGCGCCGGGTCAGCGTGCCGGGATGAGTCCAGGGCACGGTGTCGTGCACGGTGACCACGAGCTCGCGGCCGGGTGCCGGTGCCGGCGGGGCCAGCGGTGTGGGGGCGTGCACGGCGTCGCCGCCCGGCCACAGCGGGATACCGCACTCCCACGCTGCCACGAGCGCCCGACGGGGCAGCGGCGACATCTGCGGGCCCTCCACCCCGGGGATGATCGCCGGGGTGGGGTCGGTGTGCCGGGCCAGCGCGCTGCCCACCGTCCAACCGGCCGGCGCCGTCGCGGCCAGGGCCGTGGTCAGCTCGCGGGAATACCGCCCGGTACCCCCGGGCACCGGCGCGAGCAGTTGCTCCAGCAGCACCACCAGCTTCGGCACGCGCGGCAGTGTGGCACGGGTACCGTCACGCCCCATGCCAGCGTCCTCGACCGGTGCCCGCACCACGGTGGTTGTGGTCACCTGGCGGGGTCACGGTCTGATCGGGCGCTGCCTGGGGGCGCTGGTTGCACAGACGCGCCCGCACCAGCTGCTGGTGATCGACAACGCGTCGACCGACGGCACCGCCGGTGAGATCGCCGAGCATCGTTGCCGGGCGCTGAGGATGACCTCCAACGTCGGCTACGCGGGAGCGCTGGCCGCCGCGCTACCGCTGGTCGACACCCCATTCATGGCATGGCTCAATGATGATGCGCAGCCGGAGCCGGGTTGGCTCGCCGCGCTGGAACAGGCCTTGGACGAGGATGCCACGGCCGCCGCCGCTGCTTCGGTGCTCCACGCCGGGGATGGTGCCGTGATTTCGACCGGCGTGGTGCTCACCCGGATCGGCTACGGCGCAGACAGCACGGGGACGGCACCTTTCGGCTTCTGTGGTGGGGCTGCGTTGCTCCGCACCGAGGTACTACGCGCCGCCGGCGGTGTGCCGGAAGAATTGTTCTGTTACTACGAGGACACCGACACCTCGTGGCGGTTGCGGCTGGCCGGCTACCGCGTGCGTGCCGTGCCG
>DASYMC010000092.1:0-5118 GCA_036009255.1 Pseudonocardiaceae bacterium | reverse complement strand
ACCGCGACGCACTCACCGACTCATCCCGATACGCACCCCCGGCCAACACCCAACCCTGCTCAGCGGCCACCCGAACATGATCCGCGTGCTGCTCCTCCAACGACCGGGCACGACCAGACCGATCCAAACTCACCCGCAAATACTCCCGGGCACCACGACCCCGTTTACCCTGCTCACCACCCTCAACGGTCACCATGCGCCGAAGAGTACCTTTAGCAAGGTCTCTTATGATCGGCGCAACCCGGTGGGCGGAGATCCGGCCCGCACTCAAAGACCTGCTCGGTACCCGTTTCGAGTTGCGCCTGGGTGATCCAGGAGAGTCGGACATCGACCGACGGGTGGCGGTCCATGTGCCTCCGGGGCGTCCCGGGCGGGGCCTGTCCCGGGACAAGCTGCACTTTCTCGCCGCGTTGCCCCGCATCGACGCAGTCACCAGCGCGCGGGACGCCGGCACCGGGGTGGCCGACGCCGTCACACACATCCGTCAGGCGTGGGCCCGCCGCGGCGCGCCGCGGGTCCGGCTGCTGCCGGAGCGGATTGCCTACCAGCAGCTACCGGCACTGCAGCCGGCGCGTCCGCACCTGATTCCGATCGGGATCACCGAAGCCGAGCTCGGCACTGTCTGTCTCGACTTCACCGCCGAGCCGCACTTCCTGTGCTTCGCCGACGGCGAATCCGGCAAAACCACCCTGCTGCGGGCGATCGCCCGGGGCATCGTGGAGCGCTGCACCCCGGAGCAGGCCCGGATCGTCATGGTCGACTACCGCCGCACCATGCTCGGCGTCGTGACCTCCGAGCACCTCATCGGCTACGGGATGTCGGCCGATGTGCTTACTCCGATGATCAACGACGTGCAGGGGTCCATGCGTAAGCGCCTGCCCGGCGCCGATGTGACTCAGCAGCAACTACGGGACCGCTCATGGTGGTCGGGACCGGAGCTCTACGTTCTGGTCGACGACTACGATCTGGTCGCTCACCAGGGCGGTCCCAACCCGCTCGCCCCACTGCTGGAGTTCCTGGCGCAGGCCAAGGATGTGGGCCTGCACCTGATCATCGCCCGGCGTTGCGGTGGCGCTTCCCGGGCCTTGTTCGAGCCGGTGATCGCCAGACTCCGCGAGCTGTCCACCCCCGGCATCCTCATGAGCGGCAGCCCCGACGAAGGTCCGCTGCTCGGCAACGTCAAACCACGCCCCTTGCCACCCGGGCGCGGCACTCTCGTTACCCGCAAAGCCGGTCAGCAGCTGATCCAGGTCGCCTGGCTAGGCGACCGTCGGCGCGACGAGTTTGAAGTGGGCGCCGGTCGGGTCGGCGGCTGTGGCGAGGCGTCCGTACGGAGTGTCCTGGGCAGCCATCACGATCGAGCCGCCGAGATCGACGACTCTTGCCAGCGCGGCATCGGCGTCATCCACCCCGAAGTAGACCGACCAGCGGGCGGGGACATCCTCCGGTAGGAACCCCGAGGCGTCCATGATCCCCGCCAACCAGTCCTCGCCCTGCTTCAAGTTCGTGTAGCGGAACTCCGGGGTGTCGGACATGACGTGGGTGTCCCAGCCGAACACCTCGCGGTAGAAGGAGACTTCTGCCTGATAGTCGCGGGTGTGCAGCTCGAACCAGCACGGTGCGCCAGACTCGTTGAGGACCCCGAAGCCCTGGTGCAGTCCGGGCCGCCAGATGCCGATCGCGGCGCCGCCGGGGTCGGTGACGACGGCCATGGTGCCGAGGTCAGCAACGTCCATGGCATCGACGAGCACCTGGCCGCCGTGCTCGACTGTGGCCTCGACGGTCTTGCGGGCGTCATCGCTGGCCAGATACACCGACCAGACGTCCGGCATCTCCGGGCTCTGACTCGCCATGCATCCGGCGACCCGGACGCCGTCCTTGGCGAAGTTGAAGTAGCCGTGGAACTGCTCGGCGGGTTCCTCTGCGGTCCAGCCGAACAGCTGGCAGTAGAACTCCCGGCTGCGCTCGGTGTCGGAGGTCATCAGATCGATCCAGCAGGGCGCTCCGATGACTGCGGTGTCTCGAGTGGGCATGGTGGCTCCTTCATCTCGATGCTGAAACCATGTCACCACTGTCGACGCCGCAGCCCGCCCGTACTCATCGGTCCTCCGTGTGCCACCGCTGACAGCTCTCTTGTCGAACTCGGCGACCTCAGGGGGCAGCGGTCGTTGCGGAAGGTGTGGAGACGCGACGGGTCACGGGGCGATGCATTCCGCTTCGGGTAGCTGCACGTCGACGGTAGCCTCGGCGCCGTCGGCCAGCTCTACCGTGATCAGCTCCCGCACGTTTCCGGCGCTGCGCAGATCACCCAGCGCGGCCTGGACGGCAGCGATGCCAGGTCGAGTGTCCATGACGGTGACCGACGTGGCCTCGGCTCGGACGGAGCGTTTGGCGTCCGATTTGGCTTTGCGGATCTGCCGCAGCACGTCAGCTGCGATGACCAGCACGGATGGATCACTATCCGGCTGCGTGGCGGTGCCGGACAAGGTGCGCAGCTCGGCGGTGTCCGGCCAGGTCGCCCGGTGCACCGACCCGGCAGTGAAGCCGGGCAGCGGCCCGGCCTCGGTCCGGCCCCACGACCAGGCCTCTTCCGTGACGTAGGGCAGGAACGGTGCGAACATCCGGAGCAGGACCGAAACGGCGATGCACAGTGCCGCCCGCGCCGAAGCGGAATCCGGACCGTCACCGTAGGCCCGGACCTTCACAAGTTCGAGGTAGTCGTCGCAGAAGCGCCAGAAGAACTCCTCGGTGGCCTGCAGCGCCCGCGCGTAGTCGTAGTTCTCGAAGGCGCTGGTGGCGTCGTCGATCAGGGTGGCCAGCTGGGCCAGCATCGCCCGGTCGACCGCCTCGGTCACCGTCGCAGCGGCTGGTGCGGGGGGCAGCCCCAGTGCGAACTTGCAGGCGTTGAGTACCTTGACGGCGAGTCGTCGGCCGATCTTCATCTGACCGGGGTCGAAGGCCGTGTCTATGCCGGGTCTGGCGTTGGCTGCCCAGTAGCGGACCGCGTCGGCGCCGTACTGCTCCAGCAGCTCGGTCGGCACCACGACGTTGCCGCGGGATTTCGACATCTTCTTGCGGTCCGGGTCGAGGATCCAGCCGGAGATCGCGACGTGCCGCCACGGCAGGCTGTCGTGCTCGTAGTGGCTGCGGAGCACTGTTGAGAACAGCCAGGTGCGGATGATGTCGTGGCCCTGCGGGCGCAGGTCCATCGGAAAGGTCCGGGCGAACAGGTCGGCGTCGTCGTCCCAGCCGCAGGCGATCTGGGGAGTCAGCGACGAGGTAGCCCAGGTGTCCATGATGTCGGGGTCACCGGTGAAACCGCCGGGCTGGTCCCGTTGCTGCGCGGTGTAGCCCGGCGCAACATGGGACTGGGGGTCGATGGGCAGCGCGGCCTCGTCCGGCACGATCGGGTGCTCGTAGTCGGGACGGCCCTGCTGGTCGAGCCGGTACCACAGCGGGATCGGCACGCCGAAGAATCGTTGGCGGGAGACCAGCCAGTCACCGTTGAGCCCGTCCACCCAGTTCTCGTAGCGGTGCCGCATGTGCTCCGGGTGCCAGCTCAGCTCCCGGCCCCGGGCGATCAGCTCGGCCCGCAGTTCCGGCGAGCGACCGCCGTTGCGGATGTACCACTGCCGGGTCGTGACGATCTCCAGCGGCCGATCGCCCTTCTCGTAGAACTTGACCGGGTGGGTGATCGGCCGTGGTTCGCCGAGCAGATCACCGGAGGCGCGCAGCAGCTCAACCATCGCCTGTTGGGCACCGAAGCTGGATTTGCCGGCCAGCCGGGCATAGGCCTGCCGGGCCGGCTCGGTCGTCAACCACGAGGGCGTTTCCGCGCAAAGCCGACCGTTCTTAACGATCACGGCACGGGTGTCCAATTCAAGCTCTCGCCACCACATCACGTCCGCGAGGTCCCCGAAGGTGCAGACCATCGCGATGCCGGTGCCCTTGCCCGGCTCCGCCCGGTGGTGCGCCAGGACCGGCACCTCCACGCCGAACACCGGGGTGGAGACGGTGGACCCGAACAGCGGCTGGTAACGCTCATCGTCGGGATGTGCGACGAGCGCCACGCAGGACACCAGCAGTTCCGGCCTGGTGGTGGAGATGACGACGTCATCGCGTCCGGCAGTGCCGTGGAAGCGCAGGTCGTGGTAGGCGCCCGGCCGGTCCCGGTCCTCCAACTCGGCCTGTGCCACCGCTGTCTGGAAGGTGGTGTCCCACAGGCAGGGTGCCTCGGACGAGTACGCCTCCCCGCGCGCCAGATTGTGCAGGAATGCCCGCTGGCTCACCCGTTGCGAACGCTGGGACACCGTGGAGTACGTCAGCGACCAGTCCACCGACAGGCCCAGCAGGCGCCACAGCGTCTCGAAGGCTTTCTCGTCGGTCTCGGTCAGACGCTCGCAGAGCTCGATGAAATTGCGGCGGCTGACCGGGACGTAGTCCTGCCGCTTCGACGGGGCTTTGGCCGGTGGGACGAAGTCCTCCTGATAGGGGACTGAGGGGTCGCACCGCACCCCGAAGTAGTTCTCCACCCGGCGCTCGGTGGGCAACCCGTTGTCGTCCCAGCCCATCGGATAGAACACCTCGAGGCCACGCATCCGCTGGAAACGCGCGATCGTATCGGTATGCGTGAAGCTGAAGACATGGCCCACATGCAGGGAGCCCGACACGGTCGGGGGCGGCGTATCAATCGAGTAAATCTCGGCGCGAACCCGAGTGCGGTCGAAGTGGTAGGTACCGTCACGTTCCCACCGCTCGCCCCAGCGGGCTTCGAGATTGTCGAGGGTTGATAGCGGGCTGGCCATGCCCTAACTCTATCGGCCCACCCAGGACGGCCTTCTCCGCGCCTGTACGTACTGACACGTTCTGCGATCCGGGATCACGGTGTGGAGCCGGACTGGCCGCTGCCGTGGGTCCAAGTGGGTAACATAACGGCGCTAACCGTGATTTCTGAGCTGTTCATTCCGACGTACCATCCAGGTGATCCGCAGAAACACTGATCGGAGCCCAGGGATGGTGGCTAAAGATCGCGGATCTGCAGCGACCGCGAGAGCGAAGCTGGCGCTTGTTCCGGACGATCGGTGTCGCGTCGCTGTGCACGTATGTATCGAATCTGCG
>DASYMC010000091.1:0-5289 GCA_036009255.1 Pseudonocardiaceae bacterium | reverse complement strand
AGGCTGCTCCTCCAAGACGACGACGTCCCAGCCGGCGTCGGCGAGCACGTTCGCCGCGACCAGCCCGTTGGGCCCGGCACCGACCACCACGGCATCGACCACACGGCCCGACATACCCGGCCAGCTTTGCTGGCAAACGGCAAGGTTATTCACCCGTTTCATCGCAACCGTGACGGGTACCTCCACACCTATGGGTGCTTCTACTACACCGACGACGCGAACATGTCGTTCACCTCATGCGCTGCTCAATGAGGTGAACGACATGTTCGCTCAGCTGGAACAAATGGATGGCGCCGCCGACGACAAGGTCCAGTTGCTCGCCGAGCAGGTGGTGACCGATTTGTGCCGGCCGTGCTCCACCGCCGGACCGTATGCTCGGTAGTCGAGCAGCAGGAGGACGAGTGCACGACGAGGAATTCATCAGCGAAGTCCAGGCCCGTGCTGGTATGGGAAACCGAAACGACGCCGAGCGCGCTATTCGCGCCACGCTGACGATTCTGGGTGAGCAACTACCGGACGAGGTGGCGGCCTCGGTCGCGGCCGCCCTGCCCGAGCGGCTCGGAGAGCACCTGCGGGGACGACGATCGCGTTCCATAGTGGCCGCAGCGCAGGCCGGCCGGCTGAGCCGCGGGGTGGCCGAGGGAGAAGGCAGCTGGCCCGGCGACGACACCGTCGCCGATGTTGATATCGACGATGGCCGGATCGATCACAGTTGATTATCAGTGGCTGGTGAGTTCGTCGATGAGCAAGCTGGCGGCGATTCCTAGCATCCATACGTCTTTGGCCAGGGCAACGCCGTTCTGGGTGGGCCGCAGGCTGCCCGGGCGGCTTTAATCGAGAGCTTCGTGCGTGCCGGATACCCGGGCGCCGTTTCTACCAAACGGGGTCGTGATCACGGGTGAGGGCGCAGCGGTCGACTTATGGCTGGAAGGTGGAGTTCCGGGGACGAGCCGTTCGCCGCTATCGCCTGGTTTGCTGGTATCCCCAGCACTCGCGGTGCCGGACGAGTCGGTCGGACCGGCGGGCTTGCTCGGGTCCGTGGAATTACCGGCGGCGCCAGGGTTGTCGGTACTGGTGGCGGGATTATTCGAACCGGCGGCCGTGCCCGGGTCGGCCGAATCGCCTGCGTCAGCCGAGCTCGCCAGCGTGCCGGCTGAATCCGGCTTACCGGCATCAGCCAGCTTGATCGGTGCGATCGGCCGGCCAGGGTGCAGCGGTTCCACACGATGCGGTGCCACGGAGTGGGCCTCTGGGAGGGCCACGCTGGAGCCGACGGACTGTCTGGGCCTACTGCTGGGGCCATCGGCAGCGACGGGCCCAGTGGGTGCATTCGCCGCGGCCGCCACGGGTGGGCGCGGCGATGGGGGGTGGACCACCATGGACTCGGTGGTGACCGGAGCGGGGACGATCATCGGATTCGGTTGGATCCCGGCCCCGGGCCCGCCAGCGGCTGCCCGACCTGGCTCAGCGTCCTGATTGAGAACGGGTGACGGCTTGGTCGCCAGCGGCGCGACGAGTCCGTCGTTGACGATTGTCGTAATCCCCAGGATTCCTCCACCGGCAAGGGCAAGGCAGGCAGCGACAGCCGCTTTGGCCGCGTGGGTGTGGGGTGACAGCGAGGCACCGGTCCCGCGTCGGTGGCTCGCGGCGACGCTGCGCAGGTGGGGATCTGAGCTAATCCATGCGATCAAGGCGTTGGCGGGAGGCCCGGAACCGGCCTTACGACGATGGCGAGTAGTCATTTCATGCACTTTGGGTCTCCGAGTGCGTCAACCCCACCTCACTTACATTGATACGCCGCGTTGACTTCGAGACGGCAGCGCGATCCTGTCGGCGAGGTGAACTCTGTGTGCCGTGTGCCGCCGGTGAGTTTAGCGTCGTAACCGCCCGGGTACTCAGCGGCACGCAGTAGGCCGCATCCTCTCGAAGGAGTGCTTTCCGATGGGTTTGCAAGACAAGGCCGCGAACCGGGCCGAGGTGCTAAAGGGCAAGGTCAAGGAAGCTGCCGGCAAGATCACGGGCAACCCTCGGCTGGAAGTTGAGGGCAGGTTGGAACAGGGCAAGGGCAATATCAAACAGGCTGGTGAGAAGGTCAAGGACGCCGGCGACAGTATCTTCGGCAGATAACAACCTCGGCCCTGCTGGTCCCGGGACCGTGGTCACGACAGTGGCCAGCACCGAGGCGAAGCGCGACTCTTGTGGAGTTACTGATATGGACGCCAACAGTTATGTAACGTTCCTCTTGATCGGGGTCCTGCTTGTCGTGATCGACGGGCAAATCCTGTATCGGGGCGGCCTGGGCTATCTGCAGAAGGTGTACCCGCCAGACTCCGCCCGCTCAGTGATGCAGTTGGTGGCAGTACTCTTCCATCTGGTGGTACTCGGCCTTCTGGCCCTGATCTCGACGCTTGACGTCGCTACCGGGATGCCCATTCGCGACCTCGTGGTCAAATGGGGTGTGGTCCTGTTAGGGCTAGCCGCCGCGCACGGTCTGACCATGGCGATCCTGGTGGGGATGCGCAATCGGCGCCGCGAAGAGCGGCTCGAGGATGAGATGGTCGGGGACCACACCGGTGCAGGTCCTCGGGACGCCACCGTCTACCCCGTAGCCGACCTCGAAACGAGGCCCGGTCGCTCACACCCTGCGTAAGAGTAAACCGGGGGTGATCGCCTGGTAGCGCAGCGGCGAACGATGCCTTTCTCACCCATAGGCGCCTAGCTCGCACCGGTCCTCCATACGCTTCCTGTGGGGCAGGAGTGACCGGTGTGCAGATGTGTCATAGTTGGGCGGAGAAGGTGAGGTCATGTGCGCGACTTTCCACGCCCAGCTAGACGAGCTGATCATCGACCTTGTGCGGATGACCCGCCTGGCCGGCCAGATGATGACCAACGCGGCGATCGCGTTGCATCAGGCCGACGTGCCGCTCACGACCGTGGTGATGGCTAACCGGGACCAGATGAATGCCATGCACGACGATACCGAGCAGGGCTGCATTGCACTGCTTGTACAGCAGGCCCCGGATACGGACGACGCGCGAGCGGTGGTTGCGATTCTGCGCGCGGTGCGTCACCTCAAACGGATGGGCAATCTCGCCCGGCATGTCGCCGTCATTGCCCGGCTCAAACACCCGAACCCGATGATGGCGGCCGAGGTCCGACCGGTGCTCGCCCGGATGAGCCTGCTCGCCAGCCAGTTCGCCGAGGACGCCGCGGCCACTATCGAGCGCCATGATCGTGTGTCGGCCAGCCAGCTGGCCGAGGCGGACCATGAGGTGAATTCGCTACGCCGCCACCTGTTCAGCATCCTGTTCGCCGCGGATTGGTCGCACGGCGTCGAACAGGCCGTGGACGCCGCTCTGATCGGCCGTTACTACGAGCGTTTCGCCGACCACGCGGTGGCCGTCGCAGCGGAGGCGCGATACCTCACCAGCTGCCGGCTGCCCGGGTCCCCCGGCGTGGAGGCGGGCAGCCGGGGTTGCTGAGCTGTTCCTGAGGCCACGATGCCAGCCGCGTTACACCGTTCATCCAAACTTAGGGTAATGATTCGGGGTCGAACGCAGACAATGCGTAGCTTCACGGCGCGATAGGCATAATTTTCCACTCTTTCGAGTGATGACAAAAATGATCTGTAACGATAGGTAGCTGTCCCCTGTGGGGTAGGAAGCAATCTGCTGGTCCACTGCCAGACCGCCTCCGTTTACCTCAACCAGAGAGCGTCACCCCGTCAAATCGTTGTGAGGGAGGCGCCTGATGGCTGCTGCTCGATTTCAAGTGGTTTCGGTGGCGCGCTCTGTGAGCGTGCCGGTGCCGCGCGAGCCTAATGGCGATGCCGCCACCTGGGCGGAAGTCCCACAACCGCGGGAGCGGGGTTTCACGTGGCGCTTCATGTCTGCCAACAACCGCAGCCTCGCCAAGTCGGCACGCACCTCTCCTGACCTGGAATCTTGCCTGGCGACGATCCGTGTCCTGCAGGAAGGCCTGCTGCAGGCTGTCGGAGAGACTTCGCGAAACGGGCATGGGCAGTGGGTCTGGTGGATCCGCTTGGACGACGAGGTCGTCGCCACGGCGACTCGCAGCTATCCACGCGAGATCCGTGCCCGGATGACCTGTGACGCGTTCAAGCAGCTGGTCGCCCAAACCCTGGGCTCGGCCCCCGTGCAGGTGATGTATCGGTGACCATGTTGATGGGTCCCGGATCAATTGACCCACCGGAGACGGTACGGACGGTTCGGTCTGCCGCCGCTGGTGCCGACCGGGCCTTCAAGCTCACGCTTCAGGGCGCCGGCGTGGCGGTGCTGGTCATCATGACCACGATCGGGCTGTTCCTGTTCTACCGGGGCTCGCAGGCGCTTGCCGACGCCGGCCTCTGGAAGTTCGTCACCACCCAGGCATGGGAACCCACCTCGCACAACTTCGGGATCGCGACAGTGATCACCGGCACCGTGCTCATCGCCGCGGTGGCGGTGACCCTCGCCGTGCCGCTGGCCACCGGGGTAGCGCTCTACATCTCCGAGTACGTGCCACGGCGATTTCGCCAACTGCTCATCAACCTGATCGACCTGATGGCCGCGGTGCCCAGCGTGGTCTACGGCCTGTGGGGCGCCTACTTCCTTCAGGAGAAGATCATCCCGGTAGCCAAGTGGATCTCGTCGACCTTCGGCTGGATTCCGTTGCTGGGCATCCACGATGCGAACCCCAACGACCCGTTCGAGGACAAGACCATCTACGAGTCCTCGACGTTCATCGCGGGGATCGTGGTCGCGCTGATGATCATGCCGATCATCTGTTCGGTGATGCGGGAGTCGTTCTCGCAGGCTCCGGTCGGGGAACGCGAGGGCGCCTTCGCGCTGGGCGCCACCCGGTGGGGGATGATTCGCAGCGTCGTGCTGCCATTCGGTCAGGGCGGGATGATCGGCGGCACGATGCTCGGGCTAGGCCGGGCGATGGGCGAGACGATCGCCGTTTACATGCTTATTAGCCCGATCTTCAAGATAAATCTGGAGATCCTGCATCAAGGATCGAACTCCGTCTCCGCGCTGATCGCGCTGAAGTTCAGCGCCGCGAGCCCGTTCGAGTTCTCCGCGTTGTTCGCCGCTGGGCTCGCGCTGTTCATGCTCACGCTCGTGGTCAACTTCGGCGCGTCGGCGGTCATCGCCCGCACCCGTTCCGGCGCATTGAGTGATGCGTAAATGACGACGACGACGCCCCCGTACACCGCCGGTCGGCCGGTGCTCGACGCGACGGCTGACCCGAAGGCTCCGCTCGCGGCAGAGGCCCGTCGTTCGACGG
>DASYMC010000090.1:0-25828 GCA_036009255.1 Pseudonocardiaceae bacterium | reverse complement strand
AGGTCATGGTAGCGGCACACCGGGGTCCAGTACGACTGCACCTGCTGCGCGGCAATATCACCGCCTCCGCGGGCTGGGTCGAGCATCTCAGCGGCCAAGAGCACTTCGGCGCGCCGTACGTCGGTGGTCATCGGACCACCTCCAGCTTCGGGCCGGAGATCAGCACCGGTTGACCGGGCCGGCGATGAGCGGGCGTGGGCTGGCCACGCTCCTGGACGAATTCGATGGTCGGATCGGGTACACCCGGCGCGTTGACGAACGACGTGAAGCGGGCCAGCTTGTCGGGATCCTCCAGCACGCCGCGCCACTCGTCGGAATAGCCCACCACGTGCGCTTCCATCGCCACGTCGAGGTCGGCGCAGATCCCGAGTGAGTCGTGCACAATCACGTCACGCAGGTGGTCCAGGCCGCCTTCCATCTCCTCCAGCCACGGCGCGGTGCGCTGCAACCGATCGGCCGTGCGCACGTAGAACATCAGGAACCGGTCGATCGTGCGCACCAGCGTCTCGGTGTCGACGTCGGATACCAGCAGGTCGGCGTGCCGGGGTCGGAAACCGCCGTTGCCGCAGACGTAGAGGTTCCAGCCGTTCTCGGTGGCGATCACGCCGAAGTCCTTGCTGCGGGCCTCAGCACACTCCCGGGCGCAGCCCGACACCGCGGACTTGAGCTTGTGCGGTGCGCGCAGGCCGCGGTAGCGCAGTTCCAGCGCGATGGCCATGCCCACCGAGTCCTGCACCCCGTAGCGGCACCAGTCGGTGCCCACGCACGATTTCACTGTGCGCAGTGCCTTGCCGTAGGCGTGGCCGGATTCGAAGCCCGCGTCCACCAACCGGCGCCAGATTGCCGGCAACTGCTCCACCCGGGCCCCGAACAGGTCGATCCGCTGCCCGCCGGTGATCTTGGTGTAGAGACCGAAGTCGCGGGCCACCTCACCGAGCACGATGAGCTTCTCCGGGGTGATCTCCCCACCGGGGACCCGGGGCACCACCGAATAGGTGCCGTTGCGTTGCAAGTTGGCCAGGAAGTGATCATTGGTGTCCTGCAGGGTGGCCTGCTCGCCGTCCAAGATGTGGCTACCGGGGGACAGCACCCCGGAAAGCGAGGCCAGGATCGAGGCCACCGCGGGCTTGCAGATGTCGCAACCGCGGCCCGTGCCATGCTTGGCGACGAGCTCGGAGAACGTCCGGATCCGGGTCGCGGCGACGATCTCGAACAGCTCCGCCCGGCTGTGCGCGAAGTGCTCGCAGAGCGCCTTGGACTGCTCGACGCCTTGGGCGGCGAGCAGTTTCTTCAACATCGGAACGCACGAGCCGCACCCGGTGCCCGCCTTCGTGCACGCCTTGAGCGCGGGAACGGTGGTCGCGCCCTCGCGCACCGCGGTACCGATCGTCTCGACGGTGACCGCATGGCAGGAGCAGACCTGGGCGCCCGCGGGCAGCGCGCCGGCGTCGAGCTCACCGCCGGACGGGGAGATCAGCGCACCGGGATCACCGGGGAGCTCCGCGCCGACCAGCGCGCGTAGCGTGCCGTAGGCCTCGGCGTCGCCGACCAGAACCCCACCCAGCAGGGTCCGCGCATCGTCGGAGACGACCAGCTTCGCGTAGCGACCGGCGATGGGGTCGTTGTGGATGACCTCCAACGCCCCCTTGGTGCTGGCGTGGGCATCGCCGAAGCTGGCCACGTCGACCCCGAGCAACTTGAGCTTGGTGGAGGTGTCCGCGCCGGGGAAGGTGGCGTTGCCGCCGAGCAATCGATCGGCCACCACCTCGGCCATCGCGTAGCCGGGGGCCACCAGCCCGTAGCAGCGGCCCTCGACCGCGGCGCACTCCCCGATCGCCCAGATGTCCTCATCGGCGGTGCGGCACGACGCGTCGACCAGCACGCCACCCCGCTCACCGAGCGGTAGCTTCGCCTCGCGGGCCAGCGCATCACGCGGGCGGACCCCGGCGGAGAACACCACGACATCGGTGTCAAGCTCGGTGTCGTCGGCCAGGCGGACCAGCAACCGGCCCCGGTCGGATTCGATCGCCTTGGTGGCGTGGCCGCAGTACACCCGGACCCCGAGACCCTCGATGAACCGGCGCAGCAGCGCCCCGCCACCCTCGTCGACCTGCATCGGCATCAGCCGCGGCGCGAGCTCGACCACATGCGGGGACAGGCCGAGCTGGCGCAGCGCGTAGGCGGCCTCCAGACCGAGCAACCCTCCACCGACCACCACGCCGGAGCGCCGCCCCGCCGCCGTGGTCTGCATCGCTCGCTGCGCCGCCGCACGGATGGCGTCGAGGTCCTCCGGAGTGCGGTAGACGTAGCAACCGGGCAGGTCGTGGCCCGGTACCGGAGGCACGAACGGGGCCGACCCGGTGGCCAGCACCAAGGCGTCATAAGGCACCCGGCGACCGGATGCGGTGCGCACCCGGCGCCTGCGCCGGTCAATCGTCATGCACGGGTCACCCAGCCGCAGCTCCACGCGCTCGTCTGCGACGGCCGGCAGGCTCAGCGCCTCGGCATCCCAGGAATCCACATATGACGAGAGGGCAACCCGGTCGTAGGCCGGTCTGCTCTCCTCGGCAAGCACCACGATCCGCCACTGCTGCTGGACGTCCCGACCGACCAATGCCTCAACCAGCCGGTGGCCCACCATGCCATGGCCTGCGACGACGACTGTGCGCATCGCGCGAGCTCCTTCCTACCCACCGAGCACGACCGGTGTGCTGCCCATTCCCAGCTCACTGGCCGAGAAATGAGCAGCGCAGGAGATGAGCTGCCCCGCGGTGACCCGGCAACTCACCAACCGTCCGAACCCTTGCTGACATCTTGAGCGCATTTCGTGAACGCAGCGTTTCCAGCCTGTTTCGGCACGCTCGTGCATCACACCTTGTTTCATCACACCTGGGCGTAAGCAAGCTGTGGGACCCCGGACGTCACGGTGGCGGGAGCCCGACGCAGGTAAACGACGTAGGTGACGAGAACGCAGGCCCCATAGAAGATCAGGAACGCCCAACACGCGGGCACCCCGGATTTCGTGGTGAGGAAGGACTGACGGAAGGCAAGGTTGATCAGCAGCCCACCCATCGCCCCGATGGAGCCCGCAATACCGATCACCGCGCCGGAAAGCCGGCGTGCCCTCATCAGCGCGCGCTGTGTCGGCTCACCCGAGGCGATCGCCGACTGGGCCTTCACATTGAAGATCGACGGGATCATTTTGTAGGTGGAACCGTTGCCGATCCCGGAGAGCACGAACAGAGCGATGAAACCCACCATGAACAGCGCCAGCGACTTCTGGTTGGATGCCATGATCACTACACCGGTGGCCAGGGCCATTCCGACGAAGTTCCAGACGGTGACCTTGGCACCACCGAACCGGTCGGCCATCCAACCGCCGACTGGGCGAATCAGCGAGCCGATCAGCGGGCCGATGAACACCACCGAGGCCGCCTGGAGCGGGGTGCGGCCGAACTGAGTCTGCAGCACCAGGCCGAAGGCGAAGCTGTAGCCGATGAACGAACCGAACGTGCCGATGTAGAGAAATGCCATTGACCAGGTCTGAGGCTCGCGGACCGCCTCGCGCAGCGCTCCTGTGTCGTTGCGCACCGAGGAGATGTTGTCCATGTACCGGGCCGCACACAGCGCAGCGATCAGGATCAGCGGGATGTAGATAACGAGCACCAGACGGGGGTAGGCAGTGCCCACCGTCGCTATCACGAGCAAGCCGAGCAACTGCACCACGGGCACGCCGATGTTCCCGCCGCCGGCGTTGAGCCCCAGCGCCCAGCCCTTCTTGCCCTCCGGGAAGAACGCGTTGATGTTGACCATCGACGAGGCGAAGTTGCCACCGCCCAGGCCACCGAGTGCGGCGACGATCACAAAGGTCGTGAACGACGTGCCCGGATGCATGACGATGATCGCCGTGACGGTCGGGATGAGCAGCAACAGGGCGCTGACGATTGTCCAGTTGCGCCCGCCGAACTTGGCCGGCGCCATGGTGTAAGGAATCCGGATCAGGCCGCCGACCAAGGCCGGCAGGGATACCAGGAGGAATTTCCCTGCCGGGTCGATGCCGTAGGCCTTGCCCATGAAGAGCACCAGGACCGACCAGACAGTCCACATCGAGAAGCCGATGTGCTCGGAGAAGATCGAGAACCATAGGTTCCGATTCGCCACCCTCTTCCCCGTCGTCTCCCAGAACCCGGGATCCTCCGGCTCCCAGTGGTCGATCCATCGCCCCCCACGGGCCGGTGTCCCCGGCACCGTTATCTCGGTCGTGCTCATAGCGCCTCCAGAGGTGGTGGGTATGAGCAGTGACGCTATGTGCCGGTTATGTTCGCAATGTTGCTACTTGTTGCAGCGCCGAGAACTCCGGTTCACATGACAGTGCGACCCTGCCGTGAGGCTCGGATGTACGCCGGGTTCGCGACCCGCCGGGAAACGTGGATGCGCTGCGGCGGCCTCCGCGCTAGCGTGGAGGCATGATCTGCTGATTTCCTCAGCTGCGCCCCGAGCGCGTGGACGTATTATCGCGGTCCACCGCCGGCCCCCTAGCCCCCGCATTGCTGATGCCCTCGGACTGCTTCAGTCCGGGCGGCTCCCATCCCGACGCCGGGCGCTACCGCTGCTCTTCAACGCCGAAACGAGGAGACCTGATGGCAGAGCAACACGAACCCCAGAACCAATCCGAGGACGCCGCTACACCAGCACCCAATCGCCGCGAGCGCCGCGGGAAGAAGGCGGGTGCTCCGGCGCCGCACGGTGGCAAGTTCGCGGTGCCGCGCCGGTCCGCCCCAGCCGTGCCGTCCCGGCAATACTCCACCCGCCGCCGCAGCGGCTGAGACCGGTCGGACAAGGCCTGGTCCTCATCGCACTCTAGGTTCAGGCGCGCCCGCTCAGTAGATGGGCAGCGAGGGATCGACCTGCTTGGCCCAGGCCAGCACCCCGCCGCCGACATGCACGGCGTCGCGGAAGCCCGCCTTGTGCAGCGCGGCCAGCGCTTCGGCGGAACGTTGCCCAGATTTGCAGTGCAGCACCAGGGGCTTGTCCTGAGGCAACTCCGCCAGCGCCTCGCCGGACAGGATCCGGTCCTTGGGGATCAGCGTTGAGCCAGGGATCCTGACGATCTCGTACTCGTTCGGCTCCCGGACGTCGATCAGGGCGAAGTCCTTACCGGAGTCGATCATCTCCTTGAGCTCGCCAGCAGTGATCGTCGAGCCCGCGGCCGCCGAGGCGGCAGCATCGCTGACCACGCCGCAGAATTCCTCGTAGTCGATCAGCCCGGTGATCGGCTCGGCGGACGGGTCCCGGCGGATCTTGATGGTGCGGTAGCTCATCTCCAGTGCGTCGTAGACCATCAGCCGGCCCAGCAGTGTCTCGCCGATGCCGGTGATCAGCTTGATCGCCTCGGTCACCATGATGGAACCGATCGACGCGCAGAGCACACCGAGCACGCCTCCCTCGGCGCACGAGGGCACCATCCCAGGAGGCGGTGGCTCGGGATACAAATCGCGGTACTGCAATCCTTGGCCGCCGGGTGCATCCGCCCAGAACACCGACGCCTGGCCCTCGAAACGGAAGATCGACCCCCACACGTAGGGCTTGCCGGCCAACACCGCCGCATCGTTGACCAGGTAACGGGTCGCGAAGTTGTCGGTGCCGTCCAGGATGAGGTCGTAGTCGCGGAAAATATCCAGCGCGTTGGATGAGTCCAGCCGCAGCTGGTGCAGGTTCACCTCGACGAACGGGTTGATCTCGCGGATGGAGTCCCGGGCGGACTCGCCCTTGGGCCGCCCGATGTCGGACTGGCCATGGATGACCTGGCGTTGCAGGTTGGATTCGTCGACCTCGTCGAACTCGACGATGCCCAACGTGCCCACACCGGCGGCGGCCAGGTACAGCAGCGCCGGGCTACCCAGACCGCCCGCACCGACCACCAGCACCTTCGCGTTCTTCAGCCGCTTCTGACCGTCCATCCCGACCTCCGGGATGATCAGGTGACGGCTGTAGCGAGCCACCTCTTCCCTGGTCAGCTCAGCGGCCGGCTCCACCAGCGGCGGCAGGCTCATCGGTGCACTCCTCACAGTATGGTGCTTTTCTGGTTACCTGAACGTCCTGCGCTCCCCACCTCTTCCCGCCCCTTTTCCATGGTTGGGTGGGGAGTTGGTCAGGGGACGGTCGGGAACGGCCAGGCGTTAGGTTGGCAGACCAGGCCGTCGGCGGTGACATGGTCGGTGCCTAGGGCCGCCAGATAATCGTCGGCCACACCCCAGGTCTGCTGCATCATCACGGGCGCCAACCGGCCCGGCCCATCACAAGCGATGTGCGGGAAGCCCAGCCCATGCCCGACCTCGTGGTTGACCACATACTGCTGGTACTGCACGACATTGCCCTGGAAGGCCACCGCCCCCCGGGCCCAGCGAGCGGTGTTGATCACCACACGGTGCTCCTCCGGCCGCCAGCAGGAGGCGTCGAAGGGAATCCGGAAGCCGCAAAGCCGACGAGTGGTCTCTTGCGACGTGAGGCTGATCCGCAGGGCCGCACCGCGGCCGTCGTCGATACGCCGGAATTCGTATCGCCCACTGCCGATCCAGCTCTTCGGGTTGCCCAGCGTGCTGTCGACCGTAGCGGCGAAGCCGGTCGGCCCACCCTCCAGTTCGACGCCGTCCTCGATTTCGACGGTGTAGGTCAGCAACTGACCGGTTCCAAACGGCTCGCCAGCACCAGGGATCACCCGCCAGGTGCCGGTCCCCAGCACCGTGAACTGTCCACCACCAGGCAGTTCGGCGGAGATCTTCACCGCATCAAATCCCGGACCGCTCACTGGGTTGGGAATCAGCGGATGTCGAGCCGCGCCGGACGCGCCAGCCTGGTCAGCGGGCAACTGCGGCGATCGGGCCACGTCGAGTACGGCCAGCGCAGTGAGCACGACGAGGATGGGCAACGCATACACCCGCCAGCCGTAGGCGGACAGGGCTCGGGACAGCCGGCTGGAACGACGGTCGGGACCGTGGCGCGGTACCGGCTCCGCCTGCGGGTCCCACGACGCGGCCAGCGGCTGCTCGTCGGCTATGTGGGAGCCCATGTACCGCTCGGTGCGCCCGGCCGCTGCCCACTCGCCATCCCGCCGCGGAACCCGGGACCGGCCGTCGGCGGCCCCGCGGACCGCAGGATCGGCTCGCGTCGGGCGGATCACCGCGCAAGGATGACACAGCCACGACCTGGTAGCTCTCTAGCTCCTCCCCCTGACGATGGGATACCGGCGAGTAGGGTTTACCCGGTCAGGCGGGAGGTGAAGCGGACCGATGACCGAAGCGGCATCGACCCGACCAGATGGAGCGCCGCGGGGAGTGCGGATGCCCCGTGATGAGCGCCGGGCCCAATTATTGGCCGCGGCTACCGACGTCTTCGTCAACAACGGTTACCACGCCACCGTCATGGACGACATCGCCGAGCATGCGGGTGTCAGCAAGCCGGTGCTTTACCAGCATTTTCCCGGCAAGCTCGAGCTGTATCTGGCACTGCTGGAGCGCCACACCAGCGAGCTGGTCCATCGGCTCCAGGCCGCGATCGAGGAGACTCACGACAACCGGGAGCGGGTCCGCAACGCGGTGGGGGCCTACTTCGACTTCGTCGATGGTGACGACGGTGAGGCGTTTCGGCTGGTCTTCGAATCAGATTTGCGCAACCAGCCACCCGTGCGCGCCGTGGTGGAACAGATGTACACCGCTTGTGTGCAGGCCATCGCGCAAGCCGTGGTGGCCGATGCGGGCCTGGACGCCGACCGCGCCCGATTGATCGCTATCGGGGTCATCGGAATCAGCGAGCACAGCGCCCGTTACTGGCTCACCCGCCGCCAGGACCTTCCTAAGGAGGAGGTTGTAACCCTCACCGCCGCACTCGCCTGGAAAGGCCTCGCCGGTCTCCCGGTGCACTCTCTCTCCCATTGAGCGGCCGCAAACTTAGGTGTCATGAGCTATCAGCATCAGCGGCCTGAGGCGTAGGCATGGCTGGCGGACACGATCGCTGTCACGACCGCCAGCTCGGCAAAATCACGCGGTCCGAAGATCATGACCATGCCGGGACTGAGGCGGAGACCGGCCAGCGGGTGGGCCACCCCCCAGCCCTTGACCATGACGTCGCGGGCCAGCGTGATCGGCAGCACGAGGTGCAGGCTGCCGTCATACTCCGGATGCAGGTGGGCGAACTCGCCGAGGTCGGCCACGATGAATGCCTCGCGTGGCCCCCGAGCATCGCCTGGACTCAGCACGAAGGCCCTCGCGCCGGGGACCGAGATTGCGCTTGGTGCCGTCAGTACTCCCTCCACCTGCATGATTCGGGAGAACAGCGCGTCTTGCAGCTCGGGCGGCGCGTTCTGCGATTGTTGTTGCTGCGGGGTGGTGACGCTGACCTCGGGCAGCTCCCCGTGACGGACCGGCAGCCGACCATCCGGCAGTGCCGGCCAGTACGTCTGTCCGGCGGGCGTATCACCGACCGGCGTGCTCTGCTGCTGCAGGAAACCCAGCCGAGCTTCGATCCAACCCGCCAACCCTGACACGGTCCTCGCGCTGAGTTCATGGCCGCCCGGCTCCCGCTGCGCCCACAGCGGCGACCCACTTTCCCGCACCAGGTAATCCCAGGTCCGGCGCTGCAGCTCGACCGGGATGACCATGTCCTGAACACCGTGAGCCAGGAAAACCGGCACCCCGAACAGTCGCCCGCGGGTCACCGGCAGCCCCACGTCGAAGGGCAACGTGCCGTACAACAGCGCAGCCGCAGCGAACCGTGTCGGGTCTGCCAGCAGCTGACCCCCGGCGAAGGCCGCGCCACCACCAAAGCCGACCAGCACGACCGGCACCGGTGCGAGCTGCTGCTCGTCCAGCCACGCACGAAACCAGGCCAGGGTCTGTGCCAGATCACCTGGCCATGCCGGCGGGAGGCGAACCGAGGCGTAGCAGGCTCCCTCAGGCAGGTAGCGTGCGAACGCTGCCATCTCCTTACCGGGAGCGTCGCCGGGCAGGTCAGAGTCCGCGAACAGGACGATCAGCGGGGCTTCCGGGTCCCGCGAGCCCCACCGGATGGTGTGCGAGGTGACAAGCCCGGTCACGCGGTGCACACCCCGCTCCAGCGGGCGAGCTCGGCCGGTAGATCCAGTGCCGCGATCGGCGCACTCGACTCGTAGCTGCCCCACTCCGCCCGCGGCAGCATCCACATGATCTCGAACTCATTGCCGTCCGGATCGGCGCCATACAAACTCTTGGTTGCGCCGTGGCTGGACTCGCCGCGCAACGCCCCCGAAGCGAGCAGCACCCCGCGCGCGGCGACCAACTCGTCGATGGTGTTGACCTGCCAGGCCAGGTGATACAGCCCGATGTGGCCGCGTGGTGGTCGGGGAGCTCCCGGACCGAGCCCGAACAATCCCAGGTCGTGATGGTTCTCCGAGCCGCTGGCGCGCAGGAACGCGGCATCGGCCCGAGACTCTCTGGCGATCACCGTCATCCCGAGTACCTGCCGGTAGAACTCGACTGCGCGCTCCAACTCGCTGACGAACAGCACTGCGTGATTGAGCCGGCGAACCGCGATCATAGGTGGCCTCCTCGACATCGCGGTGACCACGTTACGTCCACGCCCGAGGTCAGCGCAGCACGAACGCGATCAGGCTTGGGCGGGCACGAGGAGCGTGAAGGTAGGAGGAGCAGGTCGGGTCAGCCGGAGCCTGCCGCCTTCGGCTTCGGCCAGGCTACGGGCCAGCGCGAGACCGATACCGTGCCCATCAGCGAGACGCGAGCGCCGAGTGAATAGCTCCGGTTCAGGGGCTGTGATGCCGTCGCCCTCGTCAGAGACGTCGATAGCCAGCGCGTCAGCGGCATTGCGCACCGCCACTGACACGGTGCCCGAGCCGTGGGTGGCAGCGTTGTCCAGCAGCACCGTGAGCACCTGCCGTACGGCCGCGGTCGAGGCGAGTGACACCGGCGCATGGGGATCCACCGCTACCTGTAGTGAGCGGTCCTGGGCAGCCAGGCGATCATGCCAACCCGATTCGATCTCGTCGAGCAGGGTCGGCAGATCCAGCGGCGTGGTGTTGGAGCTGCGGGTGTCCCTAGCCAGCGCAAGCAGCTCTTCGATGGTCTGCTCCAGCCGGTCTGCCGACGCGATCCCGTCGGTGATGGCCTGGCGCAGGTCCTGCCCCGGGTGTTCCAGCGCCGCCTCGAGTCGCAGCCGTAATCCGGTCAGCGGAGTCCGCAGCTGATGTGAGGCATCAGCGGAGAAAGATCGCTCACGGGCGAGCATGTCGTCCAGCCGTCCGGCTGTGCTATTCAGCGCCGAGCCCACGGAATCGATCTCGGGTATGGCCGCTGGTGTGGTTCGGACGCTGAAGTCGCCCTGCCCGAGACGGCGCGCCGCGTCGGAAAGCTTCTCGAGCGGGCCTGCCAACCGCCTGGCCTGCCGGCGGGCCACCAACCAGACCATGCCGACGGCCAGTCCACCCAGACCGAACATGGCCAGCCACACCAGCCCAACCAGTCGGTAAACCGTGCGCAGCGGGCTAGCGGCACGGACGGCACCGATCACATCGCTGTCGTGGGTCACCGGCACTGCCACCACGAGATCACCATTGATGTCGGCGTTGTTGATCTCGGCATGCAGCGCCTTGTACACCGGTACGTCCGCGTCCCGGGGCCCGGTGCCCAGGATGAGCACCCCGGGGTGGACATAAACCGCCAGCTGGGTGCCGTCGTTCGGATCGCGAAGATCGGTTGGCATCTTCTCCCGGACCACGTCTGCGGCGACGGCCGAAGCGGCAGCGTCCGCGACTCGCAGTAGTTTCGTGCGCTCGTCGGATTTCGCATACTTCAGCACACCAAGAGCCAGTGGCACGCCGAACAGGCCGATTGCAAGCACGGCAGCGAGCACGGCGAGACCCACGATGCGGGTGCGCACAATGCGTTAAACGCTTGTGAGTGGCATTCGGTGCCAGGACACTGTCACGCACTCACGGCGCCGACGGGATCTCCAGCCGGTAGCCGTGTCCTCGGAGGGTGGTGATCCGGGGCACCGCGCCCAACTCGGCCATCCCCGCCAGCTTGCGACGCAGAGCCGCTACGTGCACATCGAGCGTCTTGGTGGGACCGAACCAGTTCTCGTCCCACACCTGCGCCATCAGGGTTTCCCGGCTGACTGCCGCTTCTGGCGCCGCTGCGAGACGGGCCAGGAGGTCGAACTCCTTGGCCCGTAGCGGCATCTCCGTACCCGCTACAGTCGCCCGCCGGCTGCCGGTATCCACCACCAGGTCGCCCACGGTGAGCATCGGGTGAGCCCCCGAACTCATCGGCGGTGCCACTCGGCGCAGATGGGCCCGCACCCGAGCCAGCAGCTCGGCCAGCCGCACCGGCTTGGTCAGGTAATCGTCCGCGCCGGCCTCGAGACCGACCACGACATCCATCTCATCGGTCCGGGCCGTGAGGATCACCAGCACCGCCGTCGGATTGCTGGCCCGTAGCTGCCGGCACACCTCCACGCCGTCCAGATCGGGCAACCCCAGATCCAGAAGTACCAGGTCGAAGTCAGTCCCAGAGGCGGCGTGCAGCGCGCCCCGGCCGGTGCGCTGCCACCCGACCTGGTGCCCGTGTGCGCGCAGGCTGGACTCCAGCACGCTGCCGATGGTCTCGTCGTCCTCTACTACGAGCAGCCGGGACACCAACGCAGCCTAGTGGTCGGCGATGCCGACCCCGTGAGTGGCATTCGGTGCTACAACACTGTTTGCCACTCACAGGGTTCTCCGTCAGCCGCCGACGGAGAAGCCCACCCGGCGGCTGTCCGCGGGCCCGATCTCGATGTAGGCGACCCGTGAGGAGGGCACCATGTACCGCCTGCCCTTGTCATCGACCAGGGTCAGCAGACCCTGACTGTTGCGCAGCGCCTCGGTGACCATCGCCTCGATCTGGTCTGGCGAGTCCGCACTGGACACCGTCAGCTCCCGAGGACTGTCCGCGACGCCAATCTTGACCTCCACGCCAGTACCTCCACGGTGCGATCGACGTTGGCGCCAGGCTAGCCGAGCCCGCGCGCTGGTGCTCACGCCAGGCCGAGAGCCGCCATCCGGCGGCCGTGCAGAACCTCCACCCGGCGGATCAGCGCGGCGAGGCCGGCCAGATCACCGGAGCCTTGGACAATCAGTTCCGCCAGCGCGGCCCGTTCGGCCACCACGTGCTGAGCATTCGTCACCGCCTCGCCCAGCAACCGCCGTCCCCACAGGGCCAGCCGATCGCGGGTCCTCCGGTCCTGCTCGCAAGCGCTGCGCACCTCGCGCTCGGCGAACGCCGAGTGCCCTGTGTCGGAGAGCACGTCTTTGACCAGCGCGGCGGTGGGCGCGTCTAACCAGCCGCCGACCTCGCCGTAGAAATCAGCCACCAGCCCATCGCCGACATAGGCCTTGACCAGCGACTCCAGCCAGGACCTGGGTGCAGTGGAGGCATGAAACTGATCGAAACGCGCCACGAACGGGCGCATCGCGTCGTCCACCAAGACGCCCAGGCCTCGCAAGTGACTCTCGATGAGCCGGAAGTGCCCGATCTCTGCGGCCGCCATGGTGGCCATCGCGGCCCGGCCGGCCAGCGTGGGAGAACTGCGGGCGTCCTCGGCAAGCCGGTCGAACGCCGACAATTCTCCATAGGCGAGGACTCCCAGCAGGTCGATAATGCCCTCACGTGCCACGTCCACGGCCGCGAGCGTAGTGCCGCTTTGCAAAGGTGCGCGGTGTCACGCGCATACTTGACGTGCGAACGGGTAGCATGTGTGTACGAGGCGTGACGCACAGCTGTGAAAACAGCGGTGCCGTGACACTGCGGTGCCAACCCATGGCCGCACGCCCGGCTCGGTGGCCGATGCCGCCGAGCGTATGACATGTGAGCGCGGACCTGGTGTCGTCGTTCCCAGCATGAGATAGCGCCATCTCCAGGCGCGGAGCTGGTCGAGCGAGACGGCGGTGGACGCGCCGGTACGAGAGAGGCGATCACGCTGACCGTCAGCCAGACCACACTGTCCGACCCCTACCCCTTGGAGCCCCCCCAGCTCAGCCCCACCGATCGCACCCAACCTGACCAAGCAGAGTCCGACACCGATGACCTCACCCCACCAGCTCCGCTACAGGCCGGCGCGCCGGTGCGGGATGACTCGCCCACCTTCGCCGAACTCGGGATTCGCGACGAGATCGTCCGGACTCTGCGGGCGGTGGGCATTGAACGCACCTTCGCCATTCAGGAACTGACCTTGCCGCTTGCGCTGGCCGGCGACGACCTCATCGGCCAGGCCCGCACGGGCACCGGCAAGACACTCGGCTTCGGGGTCCCCCTGATCCAGCGGATCACCACCGGGGACATCGTGCTCGACGGTACTCCCCGCGCGTTGGTGGTCGTACCGACTCGCGAGCTGTGCCTGCAGGTCAGTGGTGACCTCAAGACCGCGGGCCGCGATCTCGGGGTCCGAGTCCTGGAGGTTTACGGCGGCCGGCCCTACGAACCGCAGATCCGAGCGCTGACCAAGGGAGTCGATCTGGTGGTCGGCACGCCAGGCCGGCTGTTGGACCTCGCTGAGCAGCGGCACCTGGTGTTGGGCAAGGTGCGGGTGCTGGTCCTCGACGAAGCCGACGAGATGCTGGACCTGGGCTTCCTGCCCGATATCGAACGAATCCTGCAGATGGTGCCCGAGCAACGCCAGACCATGCTGTTCTCGGCTACCATGCCAGGTCCGATCATCAAGCTGGCCCGCAACTTCCTGACCCGGCCAACGCATATCCGTGCCGAGGAGCCCGACGCCACCGCGATCCACGAGCGAACCCGCCAGTTCGTCTACCGGGCACACGCGATGGACAAGGTGGAGCTGCTCTCCCGCATCTTGCAGGCCCGCGACCGCGGTCTGACGATGGTGTTCACGAGGACCAAGCGCACTGCGCAGAAGGTGGCTGACGAGCTCACCGAGCGCGGTTTTGCGGCTGCGGCCGTGCATGGCGATCTCGGCCAGGGCGCTCGCGAGCAGGCACTGCGGGCTTTCCGTTCGGAGAAGGTGGACGTGCTGGTCGCCACCGATGTCGCGGCCCGCGGAATCGACATTCCCGAGGTGACCCATGTCATCAACTATCAATGTCCGGAAGACGAGAAGACCTACGTGCACCGCATCGGTCGGACCGGCCGGGCAGGTCGGGCCGGCGTCGCGGTCACTCTGGTCGACTGGGACGAAGAATCGCGCTGGAAGCTGATCAGCGAAGCGCTGAATCTCGGCATGCCGGTTCCCGCCGAGACATACTCGACCTCCGATCACCTGTTCAGTGACCTGGACATTCCCACCGATTCCAGCGGGCGGTTGCCGTTGGGCCAGCGGACCCGAGCCGGGTTGGCCGCCGAGCCCAGTGACGAGGATCCCCGGCCGCGCGGGCGTCGCCCCGCGGGTGCCAGGCGTAACTTGCACAGTGCATCCGCCGACGCTGCGCTTCCTCCGGTCCGCCGGCTGCGGCGGCGTACCCGCAACGGTGAGCCTGCCGAAGCCAGCACCGAGACGGCGCCACCCGCGGAGCACTCAGGGGACCACAGTGACGCTCGGCCACGCCGCCGACGGCGCCGGAGCCGAAGCCGGGGCGCCGGTAACAACAGCATCGTTACCGGGCAGGAGCACGGCAGCCAGCCTCGCGCAGCAGGATGATCCGCTACTGGGATGCCTGCTCCCGAACGCCGCACGCGGCGGGATCTGACCGCCGCAGCGGTGTTGGCGGTGGCCGTGATCGCCGTGTCCACAGCGCTGTGGTGGAGAAGTGACGCGCGGCACACCACGCTGATCACCGCTTCCGGGCCGCCGCCTGAAGCGGGAACCACCGCGACAGAGCGGCTGCCATCGGCGTTGGCCGAGGTGTGGCGGGCACCGAGCCCGGTGACCGCGGTTCCAGTGCTGCACAGCGCCACCGTGGTCACCGGTGCCGAGGGGATGATTGCGGGTCGCGATCTGCGCAGCGGCGCCGTTCGCTGGAGCTACCAGCGGGACCGGCCGCTGTGCACCGTGGCGACCGGATTCGGCCAGATCGTTGCGGTTTATCAGCGGGATGAGTCCTGTAGCGAGGTGACGGTCCTGGACTGGGCCAGCGGTCGGCGTGGACCGCAACGCACCGGTCCCGTTGAGTCACCCACCCGGCTTGTCGCCGCCGGCAACCAGGTCGCGGCCAGCGGACTGCACTACCTGGAGGTCTGGCGCTCCGACCTGGTGCGCACCCTGACCTATGGATTGCTACCTACCCCGGCGCAACCCGCCACCCAGCCACGACCGCACTGCTTGCACGGATCGATGGCCTTGCACGGCGGGCGGCTGGCCGTGGTCGAGCAATGTCCCGGCGAGCGCGTGCGACTGACCGTGCAACGTTCTGATCCCAAGGAGCCCGACCAGCCGGAGGTGATCTTCAGCACCCTGCTCCAGGGCCAGCAGGCTCGGGTTGTGGCGCTGACCGGTGACCGGGTGGCGGTAGCGCTACCCGATCCGGCCCGGCTTGTGGTGCTCGACGGACAGGGCAAGGCGGTAGCCGAGCATCCGCTGGCGGTCCCGGACGCGGAGCTGCGGGGCAATCCACCTGGTGGCCTGGTTACCCTCACTGAGACCGTGACCGGGCTGTACTGGTTCACCGGCTCGGTCACGATTGCGCTGGACACCGACGAGCTGCGACCACGATGGGCCCTTCCCGGATCCCTGGGAGCCGGCACGGAGGTCGCCGGGCGGCTGCTGGTACCCGTGCCGGGAGCGTTGGCCGTCCTGGAACCCAACACCGGCGCACAGGTCGGCGCGCTGCCAGTGGATCGTGGCGGCTACCGCGGCCCGGTGGAGACGGCCAGCTCCAGCGGTGTCCTCCTCGAGCAACGCGGTGCCACCCTCGTGGCCTTGCGCTGAGCACTGCGGCCACTCGGCAACCAGCGCAGGGTGAATCGCTGTACCCGGCTCAGGCCCACCAGCCAAGCCAGAGCACGGCCGCCGCAAGCACCAGCACCGAGCAGGACGCCAGCATCGCGGTGCGCCCCCGGGACCGCTCCGCCGTCAGCTGCAACACCACGGCGGCCAGCGCGGCCAGCAGATGACCGACGACCGCGGCCGCGCCGGGGCCGGGTGATCCCGAGTTACCAGCCAACCACTGAGCCAGACATATCACGATCGCCAGGGCAACGAGACCTCCTGCCAGCACGCCGGAGAGCCCCCGGGTGGCTCGGCCACTGGAGCGCAGCTCGGTCACGGAGCGAGCAGCGCCCACGGCTGGAGATCTGGTGCGCTGGCCCGCCCCTCTGGGCAATGCCGACGGAAATCACACCACGAACAGGCCCGGCCGGGCACGGGCGGAAATAGGACTTCCGGATCACCTCCCGTCTTCAGGGTGTCAGTGACCAGCGCGATCTCGTCGGCAGCTTCCTCCGCGCGCTGCAGGTGCCTGCCCAGCGACTGCTCGGTGTGATCCCATCCGGCGACGGTGCCGGTGGGCAGGTGATGCAACTCGACCCGGTGGCACTCCCGGCGCAATGTGCGCCGGGCCGCAAACGCGTACAGTGCCAGCGCCTGCGAGCCTCGAGCGTCGTCAACGGTCAGGCCATGGCGTCCAGTCTTGTAATCCACCACGACCAGCTCGCCGTCCCGCTCGTCGATGCGGTCCACCCGTCCCTCCGCGACGATCCGCCGGGTCGGCGCGGAGACCCACCGCTCCACCCCTACCGGATCGAGATGAGGATCCAGCTCCTCGACATAGCGGGTCACCCAGTCCTGGGCACGGCCGCGATAGTCGGCGGCCTGCGCGTCGTCGGCGAAACCCTCCCCCGACCAGTGCGTGGCTACCAGAGCGGCCGCAGTGTGCGGGCCACGCCGCGCAGGTGCCAGATCGAACAACGCCCGCAGCGCGGTGTGCACCACGGCGCCCAGTGTGTTGTGCGCCCACGCGCCGCCACGCGTGGGTGCGGGCCGATCGAGGTAAGCCATCCGGTACCGGCGAGGGCAACCGGTCCAGGCGGCGAGCTTGGCAGGAGTTACCCGCACCAGCGGCCGGGGAAGACCTCCCAGGTCCAGTTCTCCCTGCGCTTGCCGTGTCATCACGCGTACCGTACCCATCCGTTGCGCCCGTCCAGTCGCCGGTTCACCCGGTCACGGCGGCCACGTGACTATGCGCGGCGAGGTCCTCAATCCGCTCCAGTGCCTGCGGATCGGTTGTCTCCTGACCTAGCGACACAATCTTGTTCCGGCCGTGGTAGTCGCTGGATCCGGTGATCACCAGGTCCAGTGCGGCCGCGAGGTCACGCAACGCAGCTCGGTCCTCGCCATCATGATCGGGATGGTCGACTTCTACCCCGGCGAGTCCCTCAGCAGCGAGCTCAGTGATCACCGCATGGTCGATCACCGGCCCACGCCGGCGGGCTGCGGGGTGCGCCAGCACCGGAACCCCGCCTGCGGCGCGCACCATCCGGACGGCCGTGCGGACGTCCGTATCGGCCCGCGCGATGTAGTACGGGCCGCCAGCGCCCAGGTACCGTTGGAAAGCCTCATCGACGCTGCCCACCACTCCGGCTGACACCAGCGCCCTGGCCAGATGCGGACGGCCGGCAGGCGCGTCCGGCGCAAGGGCGGCAAGCACCGCGTCCGGGTCTACCGAAAATCCGTCCATGGCCATCCGCGCTGCCATGGCGCGTAGCCTCGCGCGTCGTTCGTCCCGCAGCCGGGACTGTTCGGCAACGATGGTCTCTGAACTGGGATCGAACAGGTATCCCAACAGGTGCACCGAGACCCGCCTGCCCCGGCTATCTATCGCAACGCAGGAGAACTCGGCACCTCTGATCAGCCGCAGGCCTGCAGGCAAGGCCTCGACGGCTTCATCCCATCCTGCTGTGGTGTCGTGATCGGTGAGCGCGACCACGTCGAGACCGGCTGCAGCCGCGGCCAAGACGAACTGGGTGGGGGTATCCGTTCCATCGGACACGCTGGAGTGGGCGTGCAGGTCGATACGCACGAACGCCGGTTCTCTCAGGCCACCGCAAACGTCATACGGGGTCCGACCATCTCGGGCGTCTCCGCTTGCGGCGTTTGCTGCTGCGCGACTGCTCAAGCATGCCCGAACGCTGCTTCTTATCGCCAAAGATCAGCTCGGAGATCGCCAGGAAGACCTCCTCCGGCCTGGGCAGGAACTTGACCGTCTCAAGGTCCTGCTTCTGCCCGGCCGACTCCACCCGCAGCGTGCCGTAACCCAGTATCTGCCCGATCACCGGCCGCATGAAGCTCATGTCCGTCACTTTCGTGATCGGCATCATGGAGTTCTTGGTTTCGATGATACCACTGGTGATCATGAATCGCTTGTCGGTGACGATGACGACCTCGACCCACCACTCGAGCACTTGCCATGCGAAATAGATCAACGCGAAGACCGCCGCATACCAAAGCAGCGACTGCGGCAGCCACATCCCGGGCACTCCCCTGATCAGCGAGGACAGCCCCATCGCGATCCCCACGACCGCGGCCGTCTTCACAAACGGCAAAAACAGCACCGCCCAATGCCGCCGTACCCGGATGACCCGTCGCTCCAGGGCGGGATTGAGTAGGACGTTGGAATGCCTGCCAATCATGTCCGCGCTACCTGCGGCGTCTTTACCCTCACCGTGACCTACCTGTCTCGCCGCTGCAGCTAGCGGACGTAGCCATTGTTGCGCAATTCCGTCATCGATCAAGCTAGTGTTGTATCGCATGTGGGCCGGTGAAGCGCCCGCGACACACACGAGAGTACTACTGTCATCGCGATGACAGACCGGCCCGAGCCGCGGATCCGGTGCGTCGGGGCGGTGCTGTTCGACGACGAGGGCAGGGTGCTGCTGATTCGAAGGGCACACGAGCCCGGGCAGGGCCGCTGGTCGGTGCCCGGTGGCCGGGTAGAGGCCGGCGAGACGGACCATCGCGCAGTGCTCCGCGAGGTAGCGGAGGAGACCGGGCTGATGGTCGAGGTCATCCGGCTGCTGGGAAATGTACAACTACCCGCGCCGGACGGAGCGGTCTTCGATGTCTACGACTATATCTGCCGGCCAACCGGCGGGACGCTAAGCGCAGGAGACGACGCCGATGAGGCCCGCTGGTGCGACGCGGAAACTCTGGCAACCTTGCCCATCGTCAGCGGCCTGGTCGAAGCTCTCACCCGCTGGGGTTCCCTACCGTGCTAGCCCACAACCAGCCGATATGGAGACATATCGGGGTGTGGGCACCCCCTGATAGCCCGTTATGTCTCTATGTCGGCAAGGGAATTCAGGCGGGGGCGGTGCCGGGACCCAGGGACAGTTTGGCGAGCATGTCGCGGGCCTGCTCGGCGTGGCGCGGCTGACACAACACGTCGTAGCGTCCAGCTACCAGTTGACTCGACGACGCGAAGTCCCGGCGGCCGCGGGTCGAGGCGTAGCCGGCTGCGGCGAATACCGTTCCGAACACCGCGCCGGTAGCCAAACCGACCATGATGGGGATGATCCCGGCGCCCGCCTGAGAGGAGAACAGACTGAGCAGCACCCCGACGAATAGGCCGAACCAGGCACCTGACGCCGCCCCCTGGCCGAGCACCCGGCCCCAGGTCAGTCGGCGTATCACTCGCTCCACCAGCATGAGGTCCACTCCGACAATCGTGACCTCGGCGACCGGGAACTGGTTATCGGCGAGGTGGTCCACCGCACGCTGGGCCTCAGCGTATGTGGTGTAGGAGCCGATGGGCCAACCGGTGGGTGGGGTGGGCAGACCGGGCATCTGACCCTGGCCGCTGAATGGACTGGTCATGGTGCATCACCTCACCTACGAGGTATCCGTTCCAACGCTGGCTCAACCTCGCGCAGCGTACTCTCGCAGCAACCCCTTGCTGATGATTGTCTTCTGAATCTCACTGGTGCCCTCGCCGATGAGCAGGAACGGGGCTTCCCGCATCAGCCGCTCGATTTCGTACTCCTTGGAGTAGCCGTACCCGCCGTGGATGCGGAAAGCGTCCTCCGTCACCTCCTTGCAGTATTCGCTGGCGAGCAGCTTCGCCATACCGGTCTGGACATCGTTGCGCTGGCCGGAATCCTTGAGCCGGGCGGCGTTGACCATCATCAGATGTGCGGCTTCGACCTTGGTGGCCATCTCGGCCAGCTTGAAAGCGATCGCCTGATGTTGCACGATCGGCTTGCCGAAGGTCCTGCGCTGCTGGGCGTAGTTGACGGCGAGCTCGAAAGCGCGGATGGCGATGCCGCAAGCCCGCGCTGCGACGTTGACCCGCCCCACCTCAACCCCGTCCATCATCTGAGCGAAACCCTTGCCGGGAGCGGCGCCGAGGACCTTGTCGGCTCCGATACGGTAACCGTCGAACACCAGCTCGGTGGTGTCCACTCCCTTGTAGCCCATCTTATCGATCTTGCCGGGAACGCTGAGCCCAGGCGCGACCTCGCCGTAGCCAGTCGGCTTGTCTACGAGCAGCGCGGTGAGGTTGTGGTGGGCTTTCGCCGCCCCCTCGTCAGTCTTGACCAGGGTTGCCACCAAGGTCGACGTGCCACCGTTGGTCAGCCACATCTTCGCACCGTCGACGATGTAGTGGTCACCTTCGCGCCGGGCCCGCGTCCTTATCGCCGCGACGTCGGAACCCAGCTCAGGCTCGGACATCGAAAACGCACCTCGAATGCGACCTTCTGCCATGCCCGGTAGGTAGTGTTGTTTCTGCTCGTCAGTACCGTGGTGGCTGATCATGTGCGCCACGATGAAGTGGGTATTGATCACGCCGGAGACGCTCATCCAGCCACGAGCGATCTGCTCGACGACCAGTGCATAGGTGAGCAACGACTCCCCCAGACCGCCGTACTCCTCGGGAATGGTGAGCCCGAACAGACCCATCTCCTTCATGCCCTCGACGATTTCCTGCGGGTAGGTGTCGGTGTGCTCCAATTCCTGGGCGACCGGGATGATCTCCTTGTCCACGAAAATCTTGACCGTGGCCAGGATCTCCTGCTGGATCTCGGTCAGACCGTCAGTCTGAGCAAGCCGCGCCATGAGGCACCTTTCATCGCGATACGAGTCATGCTGCGAGCACTCGCCAGTATGGCGGTTTGTGCCTGTTCCGTGCGGTGAGATTGACCGGGTGATCTGTGGTGGGCGCACCTTGACGGTTTTCGGTATCATCCTCAGTGGCACGATCGATTCGGGACGAGGGACGGATCACGATGCTTTCAACGGGCACCGTAGGTCGACTCATGGCGATGCGGTGTGAGAGTGCACCATCTCAGGCGCCCGACGTGTTCGTGACGGTATGGCTGTTCATACGCCGACATGTCGATCTTCTTCGACTGGTCAGCGCATTGTGTTGCGCTTCGTGACTGCAGGCCGATCAGTTTCGCCGCGGTAAATCGTGGCCAGGATCTGCTCGGGTGGGTTCTCGCCGGGCCCGATACTCGCCGACCGCCCTGGACAAACGTCGCATCTGCTGAGAACCGAGGAGGGACTCATGAGCGCACCGCTTCGACCATCTCCAGACCCCACCTTCTACCGCAGCCCCGCGGAGGCCGCCGCAGCGCCGGCCGAGAAGCTGGCCTATGTCGTCGCATTCGACCGCTCAGCCGCGCGGCCCGACGCGCTCACCGTCATCGACGTCGACCCCGACTCGGTGCGGTATGGCCAGGTCGTCGGCTGGACTGATCTGCCCACCCTGGGCGATGAGCTGCACCACTTCGGCTGGAACGCCTGCAGCAGCGCACTTGCCCACGAGGGTCACGACCTGCACGGCCTGGAGCGTCGCTACCTGCTGCTACCAGGATTGCGCAGCTCGAACGTGCACGTTTATGACACCCAGCCGGATCCGACCAATCCCACCCTGGTCAAGACGATCACCGCCAAGGAGCTTGCTGACAAAGCCGGCTACTCACGGCCGCATACGCTGCACTGTGGCCCCGAAGGGATCTTCCTGTCCTGCTTGGGGGGCGGCAATGGTGCGGACGGTCCGGGCGGGATCGCGCTGCTCGACCACGCCAGTTTCGATGTGCTAGGGC
The DNA here is from genome assembly GCA_036009255.1 of Pseudonocardiaceae bacterium. GTDB lineage: Bacteria > Actinomycetota > Actinomycetes > Mycobacteriales > Pseudonocardiaceae. The sequence continues at coordinate 3,809 of DASYMC010000090.1, read as the reverse complement.
CGTGGGAGAACGACCGCGGACCGCAGTACCTGGCGTATGACGCCTGGTGGCACCTGAAACAGAACACGCTGATCACCAGCGAGTGGGGTACCCCGTCGATGATCGAGAATGGGGTCAACCCGGAGCTCCTGCTGGCTAACAAGTACGGCCACGCGCTGCACTTCTGGGATCTGGCCGCTGGCAAACATCTCCAGCAGGTGGACCTGGGCGCCCACCACCAGATGGTGCTCGAGCTGCGCCCGGCGCACGACCCGGACGCGACTTGGGGATTCGTCGGGGTGGTCGTGTCGACCCAAGACCTGTCCGCCTCGGTGTGGCGGTGGCACCGTGAGGAGGACGGCTGGGCCGCCGACAAGGTGATCACCATCCCGGCCGAACCCGCTGATCCCGAGGCGCTGCCGCCGGCGCTGAAACCCTTCGGCGCGGTCCCGCCCCTGGTCACCGACATCAACCTCTCGGTCGACGACCAGCAACTGTACGTGTCGTGCTTCGGCACCGGTGAGCTCAAGCAGTACGACGTGTCCGACCCTGAGAAGCCGCGCGAAACGGGCTCGGTGCGCTTGGGTGGCATCGTCGGCCGCGCCGCCCATCCTGCCGAATCCGGGGCGCCTCTAGCCGGGGGCCCGCAGATGGTCGAGGTCAGCAGGGACGGTCGGCGCGTGTATCTCACCAACTCCCTATACGGCGCCTGGGACGAGCAGTTCTACCCAGACGGCGTCGGCGCCTGGATGGTCAAGATCGACGCCGACCCAGCCGGGGGCCTGAGCGTCGATGAGTCGTTCTTCCCGCACGGCGAGGATTTCCGGGGCTTGCGGGTGCATCAAGTACGGCTGCAAGGCGGTGACGCTTCCTCAGATTCGTACTGCTTCCGCTGAGTCGGCCGGTCATGCCAACCTGCGTTGGGCTGGCGTCGCTTACCCAGCGCTAAAGCCGTATTCGGGACGTGTCACCGCAGGTACGGTAACGGCACGGATGTCGCCAGCCCCCACCGTTCCTAGCGTTTGTGGTGCTGTGACACATCAACGGTTGGGATCCTGTTATGTCGATGCCATCCTCCACCCGCACGGACCCGTCCGGCCCGATCGGCTGGTGGCGTCCCACAGCTTGTTCCTCGCGGCTGCGGTGCTGGCCCTGCCCGGCCTGCTCAGGCTGGCCCGCAGCCGGGGGGCGTTGTCTACCGCGGCCCGCCGGGCGGCCTGGGTCGCCGCCGGGGCGTCGGCCCTGTGGATCCTTGAGGGTATCCCGCATCTCTTGGCGCCCTTCGACGAGTCCGCCGTGTTGGCCGGGCAGCCGACCCCGTTCCTGACCGGGCATCTGATCGGTGCGGTGATCGTCTACCCGCTGGTCGGGTTCTCGATCGCCTCGCTGGCCGTGCTCAGTGGGCGAAGCCTGGTCCATCCGATCATCGGACTGGTCGGCGCGATGGGGGCCGCCGCGTTCGGCCTCGCACTGGACGCATCAACCGCACCCTCCGGCGCCAATCGCCGTTCAGTTCCGAATGGCGATTCGGCCCGGCTCCGCGGCCGCGATTCGGCGCCGAATGGCGGTGGATCACGAAAACCCAGCGAACGCTAGCCTCGTGCTGTGGCCAGTGCGAGCAGGGTTTATGCCGCGCGGGTCGCTGGGCTGCCGGTGTTCGGGCCCGATGGCGAGCAGATCGGCAGGGTTCGCGACCTGGTTACCGCGCTGCGCATCGGACCGCGGCCGCCGCGGGTGCTCGGACTAGTGGTCGAACTTGCCATCCGGCAACGGATCTTCGTGCCGATGCTGCGGGTGACCTCGATCGAGCCGGGCGCGGTGGCCCTGGCCACCGGCACGGTCAGCCTGCGCAAGTTCACCCTGCGTCCTAACGAGACGCTGGTGATCGGGGAGATCCTGGACACCCGCGTGCACGTGGCCGCCACCGGGGCGGTCGCGGTGGTGGTGGACGCGGGGATGGAGCCGACCCGCACCCGGGACTGGATAATCACGAAGCTGGCGGTACGGGAGCGCACCGGCCGCCTCGGCCGTCGCGGCCCGGTCGAGGTACTTGGATGGGACGAGATTGCCGGACTGACCCTCGCCGAGGTGTCATCCCGGGGACAGGGCGCCGAGCAGCTGCTCGCCATGTTCGAGGGTATGCGCGCGGTGGATGTCGCCAACACGTTGCGGGAGTTGCCCGCTAAGCGCCGCGATGAGGTGGTCGACGCGCTGGACGACGAGCGTCTTGCGGACGTCCTCCAAGAACTTTCGGAGGACGAGCAGGCGGAAGTACTCGCCCGGCTGGGCGACGAGCGCTCTGCCGACTTGCTCGAGGCGATGAATCCCGATGATGCCGCTGACCTGCTCGGCGAGCTCGCTCAGACCGAACGGGAGCGATTATTGCGGCTGATGGCCCCCGAAGAATCAGCACCGGTCCGCCGGCTGCTGAGTTACTCCTCGGACACCGCCGGCGGCCTGATGACTCCAGAGCCGGTAGTGCTCACCCCGGACGCCACCGTCGCTGAGGCACTCGCGCGAGCCCGTGATCCTGAGCTGACCCCCGCGCTGGCGAGCATGGTCTTCGTCTGCCGGCCGCCCACGGCCACCCCGACTGGACGCTATCTGGGTTGTGCTCACCTGCAGCGGCTGCTGCGCGAGCCGCCGTCGAACCTTGTCGCCGGAGTGCTGGACACCGAACTGACCCGGCTCGGGCCGGAAGCGACGCTGGCCGAGGTCACCCGATACTTCGCCGCCTATGACCTGGTGTGCGCGCCAGTGGTAGACCCGGAGGACCACCTGCTCGGCGCGGTGAGCGTGGACGATCTGCTGGATGCCGCACTGCCCGACGACTGGCGGCAACGAGAGGCCTGGCCCACCCCTGACTTGTCTGGGGAGGTGACCGGTGGCTGAGTCACGTTGGCAGTATTCGGCGAGCCGGCTGGACCTGCCGCGGGGGCCGCGGCGGCTCGCGCCCAGAATGGACCCGGATTCCTTCGCCCGCTTCTCCGAGCGGATCGCCCGCTTCCTGGGCACCGGACGGTTCCTGGCCGCGCAGACGGTCATTGTGGTGGTATGGATCACGCTGAACCTGGCGGCGGTGTCCCTACGCTGGGATCCGTACCCATTCATCCTGCTCAATCTGGCGTTCTCCACCCAGGCGGCCTACGCGGCACCCCTGATCCTGCTGGCGCAAAACCGCCAAGATGACCGCGATCGAGTGACGCTCGAAGAGGACCGGGCTCGTGCCGAACGGACCAAGGCGGACACCGAGTACCTGGCGAGGGAGCTGGCGGCACTGCGACTGGCCCTCGGTGAGGTGGTGACCCGGGATTTCCTGCGCTCGGAGCTCGTCCGGTTGTGCGAGCACAAGGATCCCGGTGCACCGGATCCGGCTGCATCGGAACGGTCCACCCCTGCTCGACCCGGTGGAGTCCGCCGAGGCAAGCGAGCCTAATCAGCTTCCCGGCACAACACCTAGCATGAAGACAGACCCACCCCTCAACTGGAAGGTCGGTGCCACCCGTGGCCTCCACCCAGACCGCCCCGTCGGTCGACGCGGTCCGAACCGCGCTCTACGGGGTACACGATCCCGAGATCAATCGACCGATTACCGAACTGGGCATGGTCAAGGACGTGACCGTGGCGCCCGACGGCTCGGTGCACGTAGCGGTGTGGCTCACCGTCGCCGGCTGCCCCATGCGCGACACCATCACCTCCCGGGTCAACAAGGCCGTATACGCCCTGCCGGGTGTCCGGGACGTGCAGGTGGAGCTGGACGTGATGAGCGACGCTCAACGCACCGCGTTGCGCCGCCAACTGCGTGGCACGGCCGAGGAACCGCGGATCCC
>DASYMC010000089.1:0-7236 GCA_036009255.1 Pseudonocardiaceae bacterium | reverse complement strand
AGAGTGCAGGCCATCGTCTTCGCCCAGAAGCGGCACCTGATCTGATGTAGGCACCTCAGGCAGCAACGGGTTGGTGGGTTGCGGTGTGGCAAAGCCGCAAGTCAGCAGCTTGCGCCGAGTGCGAGTAAGTGGCAAGTACCTCTACGCTGTGACCCGCCGGAAGATCGGCCCGCGATGGACCCCGGCGCGCGTTCCACGGACAACTTCTACATCTGCCGCCCCGCGTCGCCTGCGGCCCGGAACTGATCAACTACAGCTTTGTTGGCAGCGGTGTGTAACGGCGCCAGTACGGACAGCGATGACCCTGGCAGCCCCGTGACGCTGTTGGACCCCCGACCCGGCAGCTTCACGGGGCTGTCCTATTCATGGGCCTTGGCTAGGCTGAAGTGGGTTCAGCCACAGCGCCGTGCGGTCGGTATCGGGTCATCCGGTCCGTTCGGGTTCGGCGAGGAGCACGATGTCATTGATCGTTGTCTCGACCCGTCAGCACCGCCTAGTCATCTTTCTCGGTCTGGCCTTCGCTCTGTCCTGGTGGGCCTGGCCGCTGTATGTCCTGGACCTCTCGCCCACTCCGTTTTTTGCCTGTGGGCCGCTCGTCGCTGCGCTTGTTGTCATCGCGATGACCGAGGGCTGGTCGGGCTACCGGACGTTGGGTGCCCGGATGATCCATTGGCTGGTCGGCTGGCGCTGGTGGATCGTGGGGCTCGGCATACCACTGGCGGTCCTGGTCGTGGCCGCATTGGCGAACATCGCGATCTGGGATGCTCCAACTCCGGTTTTGGCAGACTTGGCGTGGCCTACCTTGGCCTTGGTCTTCGCGGTCCGATTCATCAACCCGCTAGACGGGCCATTGGGCGAGGAGCCGGGCTGGCGCGGTTACGCGCTTCCACAGCTTCAGACTGGTCGGGCACCGCTGGGTGCCGCTTTTATCCTCGGTCTGTTAGTGGCGCTGTGGCACGTGCCGCTGGTGATGACCGGGCAGCTCGCCGAAACGCAGCATCCCAATGGTCAACTTCCTCAACTGCCGCTGTCCGCGCGGTACCGTGCTGCTAGGTCCGCAGTGTGGGACTGTTCATCCTGACCTGGCTGGCTGGAGCGATCTACAACGCGCGCCGGGCACCAGCTGTGCGGGAGCGGTCCGCCTACACCTCGCCCTGGCTCATCGGACTCGCCCCGGTCCTGGTGCTCGCGGAACTCGTGCCCGCCAGCATCTGGCGCCCGATCACGGTCGAGGCACGATGGCTGGTGATGCTCGGCGTCGCAGTGCTCGTCGTTTCCACCGCGTTCACCCTGTGGGCGAGGGTCACGCTGGGCACGATGTGGACCTCGTCCGCCGTGGTCAAGGACGATCACGTGCTACGCACCGACGGGCCGTATGGCATCACCCGGCACCCCATCTACACCGGTCTGCTAGGCATGCTGGCCGGCACCGCCCTGACCGAGGGATTGGGTCGGTGGGTGGTCTACTTCGTTCTGGGCGTGTTCCTGGTCGGTGTGAAGATCCGCGCCGAGGAACGGCTGTTGGACCGCGCTCTGGGCGGGGTTTATGACCAGTATCGTCAGCGGGTGCCGCTACTCATTCCCCGGATGCGGGCAGCCAGAAGGTAGCTGCGGCTTGCCGTGAGGATGGTTTCTCGATTCCGCGGCCTTCCGCGCACCCGCGTGCTGGCGGTGTCCTCGGTGGACTCGTTTACCGGGCCCACGCTGGACCTGCACGTACTGGGAACTGTCTGCCGTCAAGCCGGGGCGCCTTCATCCCGATGGTAGGTACGGCCGGTTCGTTACGGTAGGCGTACCGTCGGGTTCGGCGCCGACCATGATCAAAAAATCAATCACACACCGCAGGAACCCTGGGGATCCGATGGACGACAATTGTTCTGTGGGCTGCATACAGTGCAGGGAAGGTCTCTCGGCCGCGTTGGATGGGGAGGAAGAGGGGGCGGAATCAGGCGCTATCGACGCGCACCTGGCCATCTGTGGTGTGTGCCGCCGGTTCGCCGACGAGGCAGCGCGCGTGACCAGGCTGGCTCGCACCACCGTGGTCACTCAGACGCCCCAGGTCACTCTGGAGTTGGTATTCACCCTTGATCGACTGGCTACGGTCCTGCAGGCGCTCACCGACCTCGACCGCGACTCGACCACCTGCGCCACGGCGATGATCGCCCACAATTCTGCAGACATGGTCAGTGCCACCCGAGCGGCACTGGATTGCGCCGACATTGCCGCGGCCGCTCAGCGGGTACTTTCCCGCCCCACCGCCACCGATGCCGGGGTCATCCGCGCCGTCCTGGAGGCAGCGGCCACCGCCGCCGACCGCTGCGCCGCGGAATGTGGTCAACACGCCGGTCATCATGGCCACTGCCGTGTCCACTCCGAAAGCGCCCAGCGCGCCGCGGCACTCTGCCGATCAGAACTCGCGAACATCACCGGTTGAGTGATCTGCGCCGGAATCTCCACGCAGCTCGACCAGCAATGGGAGTACGGGAGTAACGTGCTGATCGATGCATATAAGGCGTGTGCTGAGGAGGTCGGGATGGCGCGCTATGAAAAGGGGACCGTGCTCACGTGCGAGCATGAGGACTGTGGCTGCCGGGTCCGCATCGAGGAGGAATGCCACTGTCCGTCCGGCGACCGGGCTTACACCTGCGCCTGCGGGGCACCCATGGTCGCGATAGCGCAGGCCAGCACTACGACAGCTGGCGGGGAATAGCTATCGACTATTGACCCCGGCTTACCGAGTCGACGCAAGTCTCTCTTTATGGCTGCGTCGGTGAATTTCGGCGCGAATTCAGGCGCTCCGGAATCTAGGAGGCCCGGTGGGCGTGGTACTGACGGATGCCGTGGTGCGTGATCTCGCCGCGTTCGGGCCGTTCTTCGCCGTCGACACGCACACCACGGACTCCCTGCCGCACGAGCCGTGGCACGTGATGAGTGAGTTGGTCAACGACTCGGACGTCCTGATGCAGCGGGTCCTCGCGGTCCGCGCCGGGCTGGCTGCGATCGCTGGGCAGGTCCCCGGTGCCGTGGAGTTGCGGGTGGCCGCGTCCGTCGCGCACCTGGGCCTGGTCGCGCGGTTGGTCTCCCCGGCACTAGCCGTCGCGGTCACCTCGGGTGTGCTGCTGGAGGTGGCTCTGCCGAGCACGCGATGGCAGCGGGTGCTCGGCGGCGCGTTTCCTTTGTCCTTGGATGCTGGCACGGATGCCTCGGACTGCGACATGAATCTTGAGTCGACACCGGAGCGCCTTGCTTGCCTGCTGGCAAGCCGAGTTCTGGACGGCTCGGTTCGAGACCTGGTCGAGGTCACCATGTCGTTGTCGGTGTCCCGGCACGTCTTGTGGGGCAACGTCGCCTCGGCGGTCAACAGTGCGGCGTCGATGATCGCGACCTGTAAGCCGACCTGGGCGGACCGGTCGCTGACGATTGCGTCGTTGCTGCTGGGGCAGCCGCCGCTGAGGGGCACCAGCGCCGGGCCGGCTGGCAGGGACTTTCGGCGCCGGAGTTGCTGCCTGATTTACCGCGCCGCCCCGGATGCGGCCGGAGCGGTGTGCGGTGACTGTGTACTGTCCCGCCATCCGTACCCGTGAGGGCTACTCGCGGTAGTGCCGTCGTCCTGAGCTCGATTGAGATTTTCGTGGGTCTGCGGGATCTCGTGAGCTTCTGGGAACGACTTCCGACCTGAGCGCATCAAACATTTCGTCTAAACGTGCGCATCAGGCAGGGAGGTTGCGGGATGGGTGGTACCCCGGGTGACCTTCGGCATTGCCGTGGCAGCTTGGTGTCTCTCCGGCCGGGCCCGCACTCGCTGACCGCAACGTTCATCCGGGCCAACTTGTCAGCCTTCCGGCTATCAACGTCGACCGTCGTGGCGTTCGTGCTCTAGGTCAGGTCTGCTGCACCTGGGTGGCTCTCGCCCAGGTGCAGCTACTCGCCATCATCACTCCGGACGCACGGCGCCGGTGTGATCGCGATCCCGAATGGGAAGCTGCCGACCGGGATCGGGCGACCGGGGGTGTTGGTGGCGACCGCGATGGGTGTCACCGTGCCGTTGCTGAAGTTGGTGACGTAGGCAGTGTTGCCATCAGGGGTGATCGCGACTCCGGCTGGATCGGAGCCGACGGAGATCGGGCTGCCGGGGGTGTTGGTGGCCAGCACGATCGGCGTGACGGTGCCGCTGCCGCTGTTCAAGCTGGTGACGTAGGCGGTGGTGCCGTCTGGGGTGATCGCAATCCCGTTCGGGCTGGGCCGGGTGGGGATCGGGATGCCGGGGGTGTTGGTGGCCACCGTGATCGGTGTGACCGTGTGGCTGAGTACGTTGGTGACGTAAACGGTTCCGCCGTCTGGGGTGATCGCAATCCCGACCGGAAGGCTGCCGACGGGTATCGGGCGGCCGGGGATGCGGGTGGCCACCGTGATCGGTGTGACCGTACCGCTGAGTTCGTTCGTGACGTACACGGTCTTACCGTCGGGGGTAATTGCAATCCCGACCGGGCTGGAGCCTACGGGGATCGGGTGGCCGGCGGTGTTGGTTGCCACCGGGATCGGCGTCACCGAGTTGCTGCCTCGGTTGGCGACGTAGACGGTCCTGCCGTCTGGGGTGATCGCGACTCCGACCGGGAATCCGCCGACGGGGATCGGCCGGCCAGGGGCATTGGTTGCCACCGCGATGGGTGTCACCGTGCCGCTGAGAAGGTCGTTTGTGACGTAGGCGGTCTTGCCGTCCGGGGTGATCGCGACTCCGACCGGGTTGGAGCCGACGGGGATTGAGGAGCGCCGGGCAGTGTTAGTGGCCACCGCGATCGGCGTTACCGAGTTGGTGCCCTGGCTGGTGATGTAGGCGGTCACCGGGTCAGGTGGCGCTGTGCTGATGGTGGCCGCCGTGAGCGCTGTCAGCTCAACGGCGCGCATGTCGTAGGCCGGTACCGTCAGCTGACCCGAGCCGTCGACCACGTGCATCCGCCGCCGCACCCCTAGGCGGCCGTCCAGGTTTGCGAAGCCGTGTTCGGAGCCGTACCGGAGCGCCGCGCAATCCGGATCATGACGGCTTTTGGGTCTACGCGCCGCACCGGCGTCGGCGTCCCACCTCACCGCCGGGTTCCCGATGCCGGGTCACGGTGAGGAAGATGCACGACCGGCGGTGAGGTGGGCGCCAGCGCGCCGCAGATCTGGATCACCACGAGTACACCTGCGCATACATGGATTTCATCCAGGGCACGCTCCACGTCGAGGGTGAACAACACAGATCCAGCAGTCGACCAAGGGATGGCGACGAACCCCACAAGGAGCACCTTGGTGGTCGTATTCTCGGTCGGGAATCGCCCACAAATAGCGGCCTTGTCGGGGATCTCGTCGGGTTCTGTGGATTAACTCCAGCCTCACGACAGAGTATTCGGTGCATCACGCGATTGAGTTACCAGCGGACGTCACATTTCGGGCATTTCACCTATTCCCGGCACATCGGCGGTCAGCGCCGAGTCGTGCCAGGGGGATGTACGCCGAGCCCAGGCTCATCACGGTCACGCGTCCAGCAGGCCAACGCCCATTGCCTTCCTCGTCGACGCGGCCGCATGCGCCTCGACCGAGGCAGCCGTCTCAGCGCTCCCTGGCCCGCGAGCGTGCCGAGACGTCGCGTCATCCAGCCCCGTAGTGGGATCGATGACCTGCTCAACAAGTAACGCGCATCCCACGGGTATCCCGCACGAGCTAACGCCCGGGGTACCGGCGGGACCAGTCCACCTGTTGCCGTCGTTCGGGTGGTTCCTGCGATCGGTAGGAACTTGAATCCATTCGAGCGAGACTTGCTGCGTATGCGGCCATGGGACGGTGACTGAATCGGTGTGGGATGGCGCGACACGACATCAGGGACTTGCCTGGCGAGGTGTCCGCACGTATAGGGAATAGAAAGGTGAATGCTATGCGGACCATGTTCCGCGCCGATCTGGATAGGCTGATTACCGACCTCGGAGGATGGCCCGCCGAGCCGGCCAGATGGTGACCAACGCGTCGAACGCGTTGCACCAGAACGATATCACATTGCTGGATTAGTCATTGCGGAGCGTGAACGGATGAATTCGATCCACAATGACACCGAGCGGCGCTGCATGACCCTGCTCGCGCTGCAGTCCCCGGTTGCTGGGGACCTGCGAGTGGTGATCGAAGCTTTACCGGCAGCAGGTCACGTGAAGTGGATGGGTAGCCGCGCCTGCCAGACAGCTGTCATGGCCCGGCTCAAGCATCCGAACCCGTGATTTCGGGGGAGGTTCGGCCGGTGCTGGCCCGGATGAGCCTGCTGGCCAGCCAGCTCGCCGAGGACGCCGCCTTCCTCGGCCGCTACTACGAGCGTTTCGGCGATCACGCGGTGACCATCGCACAACAGGTCTGCTACCTAGCAACCGGGCTGGTAACGTCGACCGACGCCGTGGAGACGGCCACCGCCCCGGCCAGTACCGCGCGGTTCCTATGTCGAAGCGATAGGGCCGCCGATTGGCATTCGTAGTGCACAATTGGCTCGGGATAGGAGATTGGTTTGCCCAACTCGCCCGGTGTTGCCCGGTCCCGTATGCTGTCGACTGCCCATTCACCTTGAGGCGCCGAACGGCTGGAGCGACGGTGAGCGATACCCACGGTTCTGGCTCCGTGCTACCGCGGAAACTTGCTCCGTCGTACCGAGGACGCGCTGTGGACGACACCGAGGAACTGACTGCTTTGGATCTCGCCATCTCCGGGAACCGCAGGGACGCGCTGGCTGGTCTCTCGGACGGGGGGCAGGAAGATCTTCCTGCGCCGCGCACTTGTTAGCCGTGCCAGCGGAGGGTAGTTCGCCGATCGAGATTTTGCGGGCAGGTGTTGACATTGATTCGACCCTCCCCCCGATGATCTGCACCGGCATCATCGGCAGGCCTGGCGCGCTGGTCGAGGTGCGTCACCACCTGGAGCGGTGGGCTGCAAACACGGGTCTGTCGGCCTCGTCTTTGGCCGATCTCATACTTTCCTCCTACGAGGCATTGGCTAATGCAGCCGAGCACGCATATCCGTCCGGCCATGGCCCAGTGGATCTAGTAGCGGCCCGCACCACCGATGGTCGAGTGTTGGTCACCGTCAGGGACCACGGTCGGTGGCGGGATCCGCCGCTCGATCCCGGTTTCCGTGGGCGCGGCCTCCTCATGATCAAGGCATTGACTCCACGAGTGGAGGTCCTGCGGGGTTCACAGGGAACGACTGTGCACATGGAGTGGCAAC
>DASYMC010000088.1:0-7794 GCA_036009255.1 Pseudonocardiaceae bacterium | reverse complement strand
ACGGGCGACCCGGGTCACCTCATCGGCGAAGCTGGAGAGCTGGTCAACCATGGTGTTGACCGTCGACTTCAGCGCCAAGATCTCACCGCGGGCATCCACGGTGATCTTCTGGGACAGATCACCACGAGCGACTGCCGTGGTGACCTGGGCGATATTACGGACTTGACCGGTCAGGTTGGACGCCAGCTGGTTGACGCTCTCGGTCAGATCCCGCCAGGTACCGGACACGTCCTGGACCTGGGCTTGGCCGCCGAGTTTGCCCTCCGTACCCACCTCACGGGCGACCCGGGTCACCTCATCGGCGAAGCTGGAGAGCTGGTCAACCATGGTGTTGACCGTCGACTTCAGCGCCAAAATCTCACCGCGGGCATCCACAGTGATCTTCTGGGACAGATCACCACGAGCGACCGCTGTCGCGACCTGGGCGATCCCGCGGACCTGGGCCGTGAGGTTGGCAGCCATCAGGTTCACCGCTTCGGTGAGGTCCTTCCACGTTCCCGCCACGTTGGGCACCTCAGCCTGTCCACCGAGCCGCCCGTCGGTTCCCACCTCGCGGGCAACCCGGGTCACCTCATCGGCGAACAGCCGGAGGGTGTCGGTCAGCGAGTTGATCGTGTCGGCTAGCTCGGCGACCTCGCCGCGGGCGCTGACCGTGATCCTCCGCGACAGGTCACCCCGAGCGATCGCGGTTGCCGCGGAGGAGATCGAGCGGACCTGGTTGGTGAGGTTGCTGGCCATGGTGTTGACCGAGTCGGTGAGCGCCTGCCAAGTCCCAGCCACCCCGCGGACGTCAGCCTGCCCGCCGAGCTCACCCTCCGTGCCGACCTCGCGGGCTACCCGGGTGACCTCGTCGGCGAAGCTGGAGAGCTGGTCGACCATGGTGTTGACGGTGCGGCCAATACGCAAGAACTCTCCACGCAACGGCCGCCCCTCGATTTCCAGTGCCATGTGTTGGGACAGGTCCCCGTCGGCTACCGCCTCGATCACCCGGGCGATCTCCGCCGTGGGCCGTGCAAGATCGTCGATGAGGCCGTTGAGCGCGTGCGCCGACTCGGCCAATGCTCCGTCGTATGACTCCTCATCGAGCCGCTCAAGCATGCGACCCTCACGGCCGACCACCCGGCTGATCCGCAGCAGGTCACGGTTACGGCGCTCTTGGAGCGCGACCAGTTCGTTGAACTGGTCGACCACCTCACCGGCCAGCCCGCCGCGGCGAACCAGCCGCACGTCGAACTCTCCGCGCCGCACCCGCTGCAGCGCCTCAGAAAGCTCCCCAAGCAACGCGTTGGGGGTACCCGTGCGCCTGGTGCCCTTATCCGGCTCGTCGGTGTCTACCGCAGTCATCTTCCAGGCCCTCCAGCTTGTGCGATTCCCATACAGTGCCATCATGGGTGACGGTCAGGACAGTGCTCCGCTAGTCAGCCCATCCGGATCTGCACCACTCACCGGGCCGAAGGGGCCGATGAGCACCCCGTCGCGGCAGTGGATGCGCTTTGCGCCCACCGCCGGCGCACCGCTTCAGGCGCGCCGGGCGTTGCGCCACGCCCTCACCGACGGCGGTCAAAACGGACTCGGCGAACTTGCCGAAACCGTGCTGCTTCTCGCTAGCGAGCTGTGCGACAACGCGGTGTTGCACGCGGGTACCGACTTCGACATCGAGCTGGAGATCGACCCGGATTCGGTCACCGTCAGGGTCAGCGACCACGGGCCGAGCGCACTCGAGCAATACCTGTCCCCACCACGGCCCAGGTACCCGCGAGCGCCCAGCCACGGCCGGGGTCTGATGCTGGTGCAAAAGCTGGCCACCAGCTGGGGGACCCGCCACGACGCCGATGGCAGGAACACAACCTGGTTCACGGTCCACCGCGACGGTTCCGGCGCGATCCGGGCGTCGGGGACATCAGCCGTGGCCCCACTGACGACTACTGACATCTCACCAAGCCGGCTGGCCCACGCCCATCAGATCCAGGCCCTCCTGCGTATCTCACCCGTACTCGCCGAGCGGCTCGACGCCGGCGCCATGGTGACAGAGCTGACCCGGCGGCTGCGTGAAGTTCTCGACCTTGACGAGGTAGCCGTCGACGTCGACTACGGCGACGGCAGCGGTACTCACGAGATCGCCCACCACGGGCGCCCCCCCGGCGGCGAGGAATCGCCGACACTGCGAGACATACCATTACCGCTCACCGCGCCACTTCGCGGCCGGCTGCGCATCTCCGGCACAGCCGACCAGCTCGTTTCCGAACCAGCCGAACTCACCGCCCAGCGGATCGCACTCTCGATCGAATCCGATTACTTACACAGAGCCGACCGGCGCCGCCGTGAGTGGATGGCCTACCTCGCCGACACAAGCCAGCTGCTCGGCCAGTCCCTCGACGTCGAACTCACCGTCACAATGATTCCCCAGATCCTGGTGCCCCGGTTGGGCCAATGGTGCGCGGTACACCTGACAGAGCCCGCACACGAGCTCAACCTGGCCGCACTCACCCACGCCAACGAGGAACTCATCCCCGAGCTCCGATCCGCCCTGACCCCGTCCGCAGGCAGCGACGCCACCCGCAGCCTGTGCGCCCAGCTGCGGAAGCTCGCGACCCAAATACTGCCACCGACCTGGATCCACTGGCCCACCGACGCGATCGCGCTGCCACTGCACACGGCCGGGAGCACCATTGGAGTACTCACCGTCGGCCGTCCCGGCGATCGGTCGCACTCGCCCGAGGACGTCGCGCTCATCAGCGACATCGCCCGGCGCTCAGCGCTGGCAATCGACAACGCACAACGCGCCACCCAACACATCAAGACCTCCCAAGCGCTCCAACAAGCTCTGCTACCCCGGGCACTGCCCACCGCCGACGGGGCCGAGTTCGCCGCCGAGTATCTGCCAGCCAGCACCGGCAGCGACGTCGGCGGCGACTTCTACGATGTGTTCAGCCTGCGTGCCGGCCTCTGGCTCGCCGCCATCGGCGACGTCTGCGGCAAAGGCGCCCAAGCGGCCGCCCGAGCCGGGCAAGTCCGCGACATGCTCCGAGTCCTGATCCGTGATGGGCGCCCCCTGTCCCGTGCGCTCGAGTTACTCAACGATCTCATGATCGAAACAGGGGACCACTGGCAGTACTGCACCCTGGCCGCGGCCCACATACGTAAGACCACCACCGGGGAGCCCACCGGTTTGGCGATAGACCTCGTTCTAGCCGGTCACGAACCACCCATCCTGATCCGCGCCAACGGCACCGCCGAGTACGTGGGTCAATTTGGAACGCCACTCGGCCTCATAAACCCAGTCACGCTCTACACCACCCGGCTGCACCTCTCCCCCGGAGACACGCTGCTTGCCTACACCGACGGCGTCACCGAGCGCCCAGGCCCGGAAGGGTTATACGGTGCCGACCGATTGATCAACGCCGCCACCGCAACCTGTCCCCTGCCCCCTGCGCAGCTCATCGCCACCATCCGCACCTCAGTCCAAAGGTTCTCCAACCAGAAGCCCAAAGATGACATCGCCCTGCTCGCCATCCGCGCGCTACCAGCCCAAGCATCGAGCAAGCCACACACCTGAATTGAACCGCCACTCACCCGTTACTTGGTAATTGTGATTCTTCGTCACCGAATGAATTCGGTTGGGCAGAAATCGTGGCCGTAGTGAAAAGGTTGATCAGGGCGTGCTCGGCAGTGGCGGGGTCGGGGCACAGAGTGACCACGAGATCGCCGAAATAGATCCCGTCATCGGCATCGACCAGGTGGGTGATTTCGAGCAGTGTCGTGGGAAGCTCTGGTGTATCGGAACTGCTCGTGTCGCTGCGGAGTTCGCTGACCAGCACCGCAAGTGTCCTGATGAGTTCGCGGGTGTTGCTGGTGAGGTGGTGTAGCAGCAATGCGATGAGGCGGTGGGCGCGTTGCTCGGCGGGGTTTTCGGCAGCGTGGGCTAGGTAGTTGGCGAGATTATGGTGTGCCGTCGAGATTGCGCGGGGATCGGCGCAGCGATAGCGCAGGCGCAGCGAGGTGCGCTGGAGGTCAACGGCGCCTACCGAATGAGCACGTAGGTCTTCCAGGTCGGCGCGGGCACCGTAGACTAGGGCAAGTTGCGCAATGTCACCGGCAGTGTCGAAAGCGTCCTGGCAGTCGCGCAGGAGGCGGTCAGCGTCGGTTGGCCGACCAAGGTTACGCAGCGGGATGTAGTCCTCGAACCGGGTGCGGGCGATCTCGTCAGGGCTCGCTCCGCGCCGCTGCTGGGTGCGAGCGATCTCGTCATTGAACTCGAGGGCGGTGTCCCAGCGCTCTAGGGCCACGGCGGACGAGCGACCGATATCGAGAATGCTCTCCCGGACGTTCCATGGGTTTACGCGGTCGTTGTGGGCGCGCTGGTCGGACAGGTCGGCCATCTGGTCCCGCAACGCGGGCACCTCGAGGAGGACTTGCTCGTGGTGGCCGAGCAGATTGAGGATCTGCAGCCGTCGTCCTTGATCGCTGAGTTGGGTCCAGAACCCGAACCCGGCCTGACTGGTGTTGTGGATCTTCTGGCCGGCCAGCGCGAGAGCCTCGCTAAGCCTGCCCTGGTCACGCAGCAGTGTGACCAACTCACCGGCGGTGGTCGAGGCAAGCGGGTATTCACCGTCGGTTGTGGCCCGGTCGTAGGCGTGGCGGAGCAGGGTTTCGGCCTCCCCGGTATCCACCCTCCGGAGCGCGGCGGCGAGCACGACGAGGTCTTTGAGAGCGCCAGTCGTCTCGGCGATGCGCCGCAGCAGAGGAGTGATGGCGAGTGAGGTGACCGGGGAGTAGCGGTCCCGGATCAGCGCGCGTTCTATGAGGCAACTGGCGGCGTTCCAGTCGTGCTGGCGTAGTAGGTAGCGGGCGGCGGCCAGGCTGGCCCGCATCATAAATTGGCTGGTGTCCTTCCCAGCCGGCTGCGGCTCGTTCCCCCAGCCACCGACGACCGCGGTCCACCAAGCGGCGAGTTGCGAATCGACCGCTGCGGCGACCAGCTCCGGGGTCACCGACTGGATGGCGTCGGCGACGGCCGGGTGAATCCGGTAGCGCACTGGTTCGTTCGCATCGGCGGATTCATCGGTCGGTTCGCTGGCGATCAGCGCGGCGGTGATCAGCGGAGCGATTCCCGAGACAAGTGGTGGTGGTTCACCAGGCTGGTCCAAGCGCCGCCACAGGGCAGACCAGTTCGCGCTGATGACGGTCGTGTTCCGGTCGGTCTCCTCGATCCGGCACAGTGCTTGCAACATCAGCCGCGCCGGCGCAGGCGTCGTCGCAGCGACGGTGATCGTCCACGCAGTGAAGGTTTGCAGCAACTGCTCGGCGTCGAGCCTGGTGTGGCCCTCGGTGAGAAACGCCGCCCGCGCCCCGCCGCCCACCGCTGCTTCGATTTCAGCCAGCTGATAGGCCAGCCGGAGCGGCTCGACTGCGGCCGCATCGGCAAGCCCCAACAGCGTGGGATGGCCCTGGGCCAGGGTGAGAACACAGCGAGCCAGCGCCGCGCTATGCAGCACTACTCGCAGGTTGGGCAGCTCCCCGACCAGCCATAGGGACTCATCCCGGGACAGCGCGTGCACCTGACGGATCAACACCACGTCGGGATTCAGTCTGGCCGGCACGACTCGGCTGGTCAAGATCACCCGCGACCGCCCCAGATGGCTGGTGAGCGCGCCAATCAGTGACGCCCACCGAAGGTCGCGCCACTGGCCATCCAGGGTCAGCAAGGTGTCAAGATTGTCCAGTACCAGCAACATGCCCGCGTCGCCGAAGACCGCGGTGAGAGTAGGCAGGAAACTCTCCAGACGCTCCCGGGTGGCAATCTCCTCCACCATCGCGAACCCGTGATCCCCCAGTTGCGTCTCCAACGTCACCGCCAGCAGGCGCAGCGCATCGCCGAACTGGTCCGGATCGGTAGGCGCCGACCAGAACACCAACGTGGCAAAGCCAGGCGGACGGCGGTAGGCCAGCTCTACCGCGCAGGCAGTCTTGCCCGCACCGGCCATTCCATGAAAGACGACCGCCCTACACACAGAAGCTGGAGCCAACGCAGTAATTGCTGCAGCCATCACCTCGGCACGACCTACGAACCGCGACGGCTCGACCGGGAACCCAGCCATAGCCTCGACCGTGGGAGCGGAGACTGACTTCCGGACTCGACGGGCCGGGGATAGCTCGACCGCCGAGGGCCGCGGCCTGCTCAACCGATTCACCCGCGCCAGGAGTAGCGCGACCAGGGCGGCCATGAGCACCCAGGCGAGGATCCCGAACATAATCACTGCGTTCGTGAACACCAAAGCCTCCACAGAGACGGCTGAGCGCTGACGATAGCCCCAGCTGGCCAGCCCGACACAATTTCTCCTGTCCGATCGAGCCGCAGGCCGAGGTCACAAACCAATCATGAACACCGCCTGTAAACGGTATTCATCAAAACGACTACTCGATAGAATCGGTCACAGGAATGATCGCGAAAGATTGCCAGGTGTAACAAGGATCAGGACCGACCACTCCAACGGCGTAGTAGCTTCGCGATAGTAAATGGTCGACTTGCCGGTACACGGTGCTACTGGTAACACGTTTATACAGGATTCGCTGCATTACAAGACGCTGCATCCGCGTAGACTATGACTGCTACCAGCGACTTCAATGTCGACAATGATCGTTTTGGTGGCCGCGGCGCTGACCTCGCATCGGCACTGCGCTTGCGCGAGCGCGACGGAGTCGAGGCGGCGCTGTTAGGTGGCGTCAGCTGCCGGCTCCGTCCTGTCGGGCGGACTCGGCTCCCGGTTATGGCACTGGCAGGTCGAGGTATCGGCAGCACTGTCCACCGCACTATCACGGGGAGCGAGGTGACGAGCGGAGCTGGCGGGATCCCGTACTCCGCTCGTCGGTAGGGGTTCACGTTTGAAACCAGGAGTCCGTCATGTCCAGTCCATATCGACCGGTCGCAGCTCGATCGCCACGGTGAACCCGTACACCAACGAGGTTGTGCGCGCAGAGGCGGGAAAGACGCTAGACACCGGTGTTGTCAAACCGCGCTGCACCGGCAAGAACATCCACGAAGAGAGGCGAACAAAGATGATCGTCGCAATCGAGCCCTTGGACCAGACCGATCGCGCCACTGAGAACACCTCGGGCACCGCTGGGAAGCGGACCATGCCGATGGACGCTTACCGGGACGGAGACCAGCTGATCGTACAGTTCGATCTCCCGGGCATCGACCCCGACTCGGTAGAGCTGAACGTGGAGAACAACGTTCTGAGGGTGAAGGCGAGGCGGCCGAGGCCGCAGATCGAGGATTCGCAGTGGTTGGTGTCCGAGCGGCTGCACGGCACCTTCTCGTGCGAACTGCACCTGAGTGACGGACTCAACCTCGACAAGATCCAAGCTAACTATGAACAGGGCGTGTTGACACTGAGGATTCCGGTCGCCGAGGAGAGCAAACCGCGCCGAATCGAGATCGGCGGCTCTGATACCAGCGGAGCCAGGACAGCCGCTTCCTGACCCGACCGATCCAGGCCGGGTCTTCGCAGAGTGTTGAAGAGCCCCGATCAGATTATCTTTCTGGCATGACCGTGTATGGGCTGCACGCCTCCCATGAGCAGATCCACCCAACCGGCCTGCTCGACGCCGTGATCCGCGCCGAGCAGGCCGGCTTCGGTGCAGCGATGTGTTCGGACCACTTCTCGCCATGGAGCGAGCGGCAGGGGCAGTCGGCGTTCGCGTGGTCGTGGCTGGGCGCGGCACTGCAGGCCACCTCGCTGCCTCTCGGTGTGGTAAACGCTCCTGGTCAGCGCTACCACCCGGCGATCATCG
>DASYMC010000087.1:0-5236 GCA_036009255.1 Pseudonocardiaceae bacterium | reverse complement strand
CGCCCGGGATAACCAGGTCGGTGATCTCGGTGTCGACGCCACCTTTACTCGATCAACCTCCGGAGGTCACTGTGGCCAACGTCATCCCCTTCACCATTGATCTCACAGCCCACGAAACCACCCGCCTGGCCGCTGTCCTAGATGCCCTAGGCCCGCACTGGAACCCCACCGAGATCTACCTCGGCGAAGCCCAAGCGCATCAGATGCTCTATGCCCACCTTGACGCCGACCAGCAGACCACCTATGACTGCTCCTGGCCGCCGGTGAGCTACCCAACACCCCGGAGGTCAAGACATGCTCGATCCCCACGCAGACCTTGGGCGCCGCGCCTGGCTGCCCTGCCCGTCGTGTGGCACTAACCCGCTGTACCTGCTGGACTGCGACATCAACTTGATCTGGGTGCAGTGCGGCAGTTGCCTGCGCCGCGGGTGGCACGACACCGGTGTCGGCCACCCCAAAGGCCCGCAACACCTATTTGACGTCGCTTGACCCCACGCCTACCTGCCCGGCGTCGACCCACGGCGCTCCTCGATGCCGTTGACCACCCACCGGACCCCGCGGAAATCCCGGTGCCGTTTCACCAATTCCGCTCACCTCGTACGGAGGTGCCCATCGTGGCTACCACTACCATCGTTTCGCCGTTGGTCACCACAGCGCGGTCCATCGTGATTTCCCACCCACAGCCCGCTGCCCGCAAGGCACGCCTGTCCGACGCGCTGAGCACCGAGCTGCGGCTGCCCTGCCAGGTCAGCACGGTCGACCTGTGGTTTTCCGAAACCACCCGCGAAGTGCAACAAGCCAAGCAACTCTGCGGCGGCTGTCCCATCCGGGTCAGATGTTTGGCCGGGGCGCTGCACCGACGCGAACCCTGGGGTGTCTGGGGCGGCGAAATCCTTCACCGCGGCACCATCGTGGCTCACCAACCCACCCGCAGACGACCACGCAAGACGCACACCGAACACCCAACTGCAGCCACCAGGCGCGCACACCCATCCCGACAGCACCGAACCAAGCTGACTAACCCACCGGCGCGCCCGTCTAGAGGAGCCGGTTAATCCGCCAGGGGCGTTCTCGTCGATCGCGCGCAAAGCCTCGATCTTGTCGAGTCCGACGGGAGATGGCCATGCGTCAGGGGCGGCGGCCGGGTCGGGCAGGGCCTGAGGAAAGTTGGCGCGCCCGATGTGGGGCCGAAAGCTGGTTAGTGATCCGCAGCCCCGCAGCATATCGTTACGTTCGGAGATGAAATGTCATGACCAAGCGCGCGCCCACCGATGAGCTGCGCGCCGCCGAGCGTCGCCTCCAGGCCGCACAGCTCGCCGGAGACACCGCGGCGTTAGACCAGCTCCTAGACGATCGCGCCATCTTCACCTTTGGGCCAGACGGCAAGTGCTACACCAAACACGATGACCTCCACCTGCACTTCTCACACCAGCAGATCCTGACCAAGGTCATCGAAGAAGACCTCACCGTGCTCGTCGAGGGGCGCACCGGTGTGACGTGGTTCCTGGGCACATTGGAGGGCACCTTCGCGGGCACGCCATTCGCTGCACGGCTGCGATACACCCGCACCTGGATCCACGACGACAATCATGGCTGGCGCATTGTCGCCGCCCACGCCAGCACCGCGTGACCGCGACACCCTCCCCCCCGGACGAGCACTACGTACCAGAATGCAATCCGGTCGAGCGCGCGTCGTGGTCCGCACCTGCTCAAAGATTCTGATGCCCCTCGCGGGACGCTCGCGGGTGGATGAGAGTAGGTGCCATACGGGGTTACACCGGCCACTTCAGCCTCGTTGGCACCTATTCACGTCTCAGGCAAGATCAACAACCTCGATGTCCATCCGTCAGGGCCTGGGACGAAGAGCGCCACCGGAGCAGCGCCCACACCGCTGGGCCGCACGGCCGAAGTGCAACCCGACGAGTCTTAGATCAAGTGGCCGAGCCGCTCCCGCTGACCTCCCCGGGCGCACCACCCGCCACGAGCGCACAAAGGCGAGCATTGTTCTCCGCGAGGATCCCTGTAGTCGTAGTAGAAACGGTAGTAAGGACGCGGTGGGCAGTAGCCGACCAGGCTGAACGGGCTGGGACGCCACGGACGGTCGACCTTGGCCAAGCAGGACCGGGCAGGAGTCGGTGGAAGGCGTGGGACGGGTTCCCTTCACCTCATAACCCAGAGGTCGACCGATTAGGGGGAGACCTCAGGTTTGGAGCACCGTTTTTGCTAATTCGATGGCCTCAACTCTGACTGCAACCGAGTGTTCAAGCCGGTCACCCCGCTTCACCGACGAGTTGTCAAGCGCCAGCTCGCCGCTCAGCTGAACCGCCGCCACCACTGTGCCCGGTTGTTGCCCCGCACCGCCAATTGGACACCGAGCAACGCACCGCCTGCCGTCAGTAAACCGACAGCCAGCGACAGCCCAACTTGCGCCCAGAAAGTCACGCACACCCTTCAGGATCTGGCTCACGGTCACTGCGAGAGGCTATCGATTCAAGTCACAGTGCCAGAACCCCCGGCCCCTTCAATCGAGGCCTAGCATAATCATCATCAGCGAGCCGTCAGCGAAAGCTTGTGCGCGGTGCTGCGTGCTGCCCGACCTCGTTCAACCACCGGCTGGGAGTTCACAGGCTCCTCTAAGCAACAGCAGATCGACACCCTCGATGAGACGGTGGCGGCGCTGCGGTACGCCACTGACCTAGCCCGCCAGCTCCGCGGTTCGGACCCAAAGATCCAGTAACCATTGGTTTATGCCGGTGGTTTTTCCGGTGCGCAGCGGTTGTGGGGTCGGGTTTCAGTAGGCTTGGTGTGGGCGTGTGGCAGCAGCACCACCTGCTTGCGGGTGGGATTGTCACTTACTGAGCACAATCGCAGCGCGGCCACCCAGGGCCCCTGCGGCCCGTCGATCAGGATCGGGGGCTGGGTACCCAGATCGGTGAGCGTGTGGATCTGTTCCGCCGACGCCAGCAGCAGTCGAGCACCTGTCTTGGTGGCGGCTGCCGCAATATCGTGGGCAGCAAGCAACGGATTCACCGGCAGCGGTACCGCTTGGTGTTTGATCGTGCCGGCGAATGCCTCGGCGAAGCCGGGACCGTCGGGCAGCATGATGAGTACTCGTTCCCTGGGGCGCACGCCGAGCTGGGCCAGCGCAGCGGCAACTGCGGCCGTTTGTTCGGACGATGTGGAATAGCTCATTGACTTAGTCACCAAGTTTGCAGGCGGTGTTTCCGCTCGGCGCGACTGGTGTGTCTCCTTTTGGGGGGTGCGTGGGCGGGAGAGGTTAACTCGCTGGCAAGTGCCTGTCAACCGGACAGGGTGGAACGGTACTTTTACGCTGCATTTGCACGTGCAACATCCCGTGCGATCACAGGAGAGAGCGCCGCGCCGACGTTATCGTTCAATTCCCCCGGGGCTCCACCATCCAGCTGAGCTACGCCGGCAGGGGTACTTTTTTGGCTGTCGCAAGGAGAGGGAGGATGGTGTAGGCGAGGTCCACCCCTGGTCCTCCGAAGTTTCCTCGACTGGATGCCTTGATTCCGATCGTCTCGAAAGTCACGGGATTATCTCGGGTAGCGTCGATCACCTGTGGCACTAGCACTGTCATCGCTAGTCCTCCGGTGTCACCCCGCAATTTGAGCACAACGGTGAGTAGCGTCCCGAGCGGACTCTCTTCCAGTTGAATGTCTTTTCCGGAGAATGTACGGTCACCCTCGATCCCTTGGTACTCTAGCCTTCCATGATCTTCTCCTCCGGGGTGGATCGGCCCCGGCGATTGCGTAAGATAGCTTATTTGAGTTCTGTCTCCAACGAAAATGAACTCATTCGCTCCAAGATCCCGGCTCATCATGACATGATCTCCTTTCAAGGTGATGTGTCGACTCAAGACAACGTTCAGCGGTATTTCCCAACGGCACCACCCGCCTGCCGGTGGCTGGCGCGAAGGAGTAGCCGTGCTCACGAGACGCCGCATGGTGGCGGACGTACTGGGCCACCTGGTGGACGTCTTCGTGCTGTTCGACGCGGTATCCGGCCCCTTGCAACCGCGTGATGCTCAGCTCGCCAGCCAGCGCGCTGACCCGGTAGCCCAGGGCCTCACCGATGAGCGTCTGGCGATAGACATAGACGTGGTGAGCCCGGCGAAGATCAGCCATCGCTTCGCGATCGGTTCCGTGGACAGTGACGTGGTAGTTCGGCACGGTGCCTGATCTTTCTGGCAGGTGTTTTGCGGCGATGCCCAGGCAAGGCAGCAACGGCGGCTGGATAAAGACATGAGTCAGCCCAACACCGTCTAGATACACGCTGCCTCGGCCACGACTCCTGCGATCAGCTCCCAGACCGATCACCAAGGAGCGCAGTGGCCCTACCCCGACCACCACCACAGTGCTTCAGGACGAAAAACAGACCAACCCGGATCAACTGGCCACCTACTGCATCGATACCCCGCAGAAGACGCCCGCAGGTCGCGCCACGGCGCAGACTGGCGATAGCGCCAAGTTAACGACACCTAAACCGACTACAGGCACTCCCGCGCGATCCGCCGTGCTCGCGAAGGAGATGCATCAGCCACCCATGAGGTCTGGCCTGCAACAGCGTCAACCAGTCCGTGATCATCTCCATCCTTACCTACCTGAAACAACCATGAACGTCCGGTACCAGCACGCACCGCTGAGCAGTATCTGTGCCAACCAGACGGACTGTTCGGTGACGACCAGCACTGTCCAGTAGCGGATACTGGTAATCGCTAGGCCGCAGGCTTCAACGCGCCGACGGGCTTACTTGATCTTCTCCCAGCTCTCTGAACTGGGACTATGTGTGATCATCGTCAGCAAGCGGCGTCGAGGGAAAGGCGGGTGGTTAGTGCGCAAGTCCCCCCTCGGACACGCGCACTATTCACCCGCCCGCGTGGTTGGACGGTTACGTCCACGACGCGGGAGTCGGGGTCATAGATCATCTGGAGTCGTAGTGCGTCGTAGAGAGCGGTGAGGTGCTGCGGCTCGGCTTCTGTGAGTGCGGCGCTGATGTCTCCGATGGAGTCGATCATCGCTTCGATGTCGTGCCGGGTGAGTTCTTGCGCGGCTGGTTGTCCGGTGAGCTCAGTGTGGGCGGCGACGCGTTCGGCTTGGGCTTGGTTGATTGCGTCGATGAGGGCGGCCGGGTCGATCCCGGCTTCGATGGCGGCTTGGTGACGGCGCAGCTTGGCTTCGGCGTTGGTGAGTCGGCGGCGGGCGTGTTCACGTTG
>DASYMC010000086.1:0-2819 GCA_036009255.1 Pseudonocardiaceae bacterium | reverse complement strand
CGATGGTCTGGAGACGGGAGTCAGCCACGCTGAAGCCTCCTTGGCGAGGAACCTCGTGGGCGCCGACAGGCGCGATATCCCCCCGAATCTTAGCGTCCCGGTCCGCCGCGGATCGGACCGTTATCCCTGGTCGGAGCGGAGCAGGAGCGCTGGACCGTTCGGTGAAATCCGGTTAACCGCCCGCCAAGCACATGAACACGGCTACCAAACCGTCAGGATCAATGCGATAGCTGCACCAGCCACGGCACGAGGACGAATGTCCACTTCTGCTGGTCGGCTTCCTGCCCCAGGTTGGTTCGCTGCAGCAGCGGGCGGACGCTTTCGTCGTTCCGCCACTGCAGGCGCGCGGGATTGGCGATGTCTGGTGAGGCGATGTCGATCCGCCACTCGGCGCCGTTCGGTCCGGCGTCAACATCGACCTGGAAGATGTCAGGGCGGCTCCAGTCGCCGGTTATGCCGATGTCGATGTCGGGCTGGTTGGGGAGCGGGAACAGCGAGGAGAGTTGCATCCGGCCATGGCGCGGCAGAGACAGCATGAACGTCGAATCCGTCGCAGCGAATACTTCGACTGGCAGCTCACCTCTGATCCTCATGGCTGGCGCACCTGGTCGGGGAAACAGACGTCGGGCAAGGGAGGCATCGCCTCGTTCCCGGTGATGTGATGTTCGGTCATGTGATCGACGAGGTACTGACCGATTATGTGGATGGCCCGCGTCACACGATTCATGCTGCTTGCCCTGTGGAGTTGCTCAGGCGTGGCGACGCGTTGCCTCCTGTCCGCGCCGGTCTGTCTCCGGCACTGGCGACGCAGCATGCCAGAGGGACCCTGTTGTGTACACAGGACGCCACATGCATGTACCATTAGCTTTATGGCAGTGCGCGTTGGCATACGTGAGCTACGTGATCGGCTCAGCGGCTACCTGGAGCGAGCACGCGCGGGTGAGCAGATAGAGATCACTGACCGTGGTCGGCCTATCGCGATGCTCGTCCCGTTGCCCGAGTCGCGAGCGACGATCGCCGAGCTCATCGCCACCGGCAAGCTCAGCCTCGCGGAACGGACCTGGCGGCCCGGTACCAGGCGGTCCAGCGTTCCGGCCGGTGCGCGGCCGCCCAGTGAGCATCTTGAGGAGATGCGCGGCGAGCGGATCTGACCCTCCAGATGATCATTTACTGTGACTCCTCTGCGTTGGTGAAACTCGTGATTGACGAGCCAGAGAGCGCCGAACTCGAGGCTTGGCTCGGCATGCAGCCCGAACCGGTGCTGGTCTCTAGTGTTCTGGCCCGTACGGAGGTCGTGCGCGCCGTCGCCCGCACCGACCCGAACGCGGTGCAGCTTGCGGTTGACCTGCTCGCTGCGCTGTCAGTGGTCGAACTCGACGTGTCCCTTGCTGATGACGCCGCTCGGCTGGACCGGCCGGAGCTGCGCAGCTTGGACGCGCTACACGTGGCTGCTGCGTTACGCCTTGGGCCAGCGCTCGGCTCTATGGTCAGCTACGACGAGCGGATGCTGGATGCGGCTAAGGGGTACGGTGTCGCTGTGGCGCATCCGGGCTGGCCACCCACGGAGAGACACGAATCGTCGTGAGTGCGGCTCGTGGCGGCGATGCATCAGTCAGGCGTGGTTTCTTCCGTGAGTCGATGCTTGGCCGAGGCGCAACAAAATCAAGGCCCGATGGCTCACGACCAAGCGTGACACCACTTGTGACACGAACTCACGTCCAACCATGCCGCTCTGGCCACCAGAACGATCACTGTAGACAGTGCAGTCGCTGCTAGCCACCGTGATCAACGCGGAGGGGAAGTCTTGTAAGCGGTAGGTTCGGGGTTCGAGTCCCCGCGTCGGCTCCGGTTCTAGCAGGGAAAATACGTCCTGCGTCGATCATGAATGCTCGGCGTGACACGAATCGGGGCGCCCTTCGAGAAGTACGGGGCGGGCGCTGACGTGCTCCTCGGCGGGGCTAGATCAGACTAGTGCGGCACGCAAGGCTTGTCCATTTTCAAGGTACCAATGGTAAGTCCGGTCAGCTCGCTCCGTCGCCCCTGCGGTCCAATATTCACAGAAAGCGAGATGGCCTCGCGCGGCACTGTCGCGGACGATGTCATAGCACCAATTGTGGTTCTGTGCGACGGCGTCCACGACTCGTAGTCGATCGGCGTCAACCAGTCCGTAGCTGTCCACGAATAGCCGGAACCGGTCGAGCACTCGGCCGCGCCGGACGTCGTTGATATAGGAGTCAGGTCGGAGCGGTGCCCACAGTCGCGCTGCGCATGCGATGTCCCACAAGCTACAGCCTGGGCTCGCGAGGTCGAAGTCGATGAGCGCCACGGCTTTACCGGCGCGGAACACGACGTTATCCAAGTTGGGATCGTTATGGCTGATCAGCTCCCCCTTGAAAGACTCAGGGGGTGACGACGGCCAAGCGTAAGGAGTGGGATTGAAGGTGCGGACGGCCTGGTGGTACGCTCGCAGGAGTTCGGCCACACTGACAAGGGCTTCATCAGTGAGCGCCCAGTCGGGATACGGTGGGGTCACGGCTGTTCCCGGGATGTATGAAAGCACTTCTCGCTTCTGTGAATCTATGCCGATGAAGCGCGGGGCCCCGTCGAATCCGATATCCGTCAGATGGCACAGCAGGGCGTGGGTCGCCGGGCTGGTTCGTCGAAGCGGCCGACGTACTGTGTTGCCGACTCGCACGACCTTCCCACGGTTGGCGGTGCCTCCTAATAGCGGGATTTCGGATTGTTCCCGATCGGACACCAATGCCTCCGAGACCGTCCGCCCGCCGTTGTAGAAAGTACCGCTCATCCGTTGTCGAGCA
>DASYMC010000085.1:0-2101 GCA_036009255.1 Pseudonocardiaceae bacterium | reverse complement strand
CGCTACCGGATGGCGCCCTGACGATCGTGGCGAGGGGTGCGAAGCAGGATCCATAGACAGATTCCGGCCGGCGTCTCGGTTCACCGGTAATGCTCGATGCGCACGCTGCAATTACACTGTGGTGGTTGTCTGCCACGCAAGGGCCGGAGCCAAGCTGTTATGCCACCAGTAGATTGGACACACGGCAGGCGTTACGAAGCCGGTCAGGTTATGCTTCCCCCCGATCGGACGGATATTGCCAGCGTGCTCAGGTCGGTCAAGCACAAGCCGCTGGCGCGGAGGCCTTCGGCCTTGCTTGACCGACCCTGTGCGCGCTGGCTTGGTGCCAGGCAGGTCGGGACGGCGGGATCGGTCGCATTCCGATCGAACAGCAGGATCGTTCATGCTGCCATCTGCAAGGCCGATATAGCCGCGTGCCTCAGCCGGTAATCGAGCGGGCTCATGTAGCCGAGCCGGGCGAGGCGCCAGGACGCGTTGTAGCGTGTGACGAATGTGGCTACCGCCGTCTTCACCTCGGCGGCGGTGTGGAAGATCTGGCCATAGATGACCTGCTCCTTGAGGGTGCGGAAGAACCGTTCGGCCACGCCATTGGTTTCCGGCTGGTGTGGGAAGGAATGGCTGAGCGCCATACCCCAGTGAGCGAGTTGGCGGGTGAAGTGGCGGGAGATGTATTGCGGCCCGTTATCAGCGCGCACCGTGACGCCGCGCGCGGCGTCAGCCTCGATCCCGCCGAAGCGAGCGGTGACGGCCTGGCTGACCGGCTCGAGTGCGGCGAAGCGGCTGCCATCGGTGGAGACATAATGACCGACGACCTCGGAGTTGAAGTGGTCGAGCGCGGCGAACACCCAGACACGCCCCTCCGCCACGGTCTGCACCATACTGGCGTCGGTGCCCCAGAGCCGGTCGGGGGCTGTGGTCAGGATGGTGCCATTGTGGTCGTTGGCCGGACGTGGTGGCTGTCGGTAGGGCGAGAGGAGTTGGTTCTCGTGCATCAGCCGCAGCACCCGGTTGCGGCCGACCACCAGCCCGCGGCCAAAGCGCAACCTTGCCCAGACTTTGCGATGTCCCTCGCCACGGAACGGCGAGGCCGCGAGGTCGGCTCGGATTGCGGCCAGCAGACTGTCGTCCGCGACCGGCGGCACCGGGCCACGGCGTGCCGCCGGCTGTGCCGCCGCGACGCCACGGGTGGCAGAATAAAACGATGAGCGCGGCAGGTTCCAGATACGGCAGACGCGTTGCACGCCGTAGCTCTGGGAGGTGGCAGGCGAGATCGCCGCGCTCATTTGCGCGACCTCGCCCGGTGAAAAGGCACGCCGCCCTCCAGGCGGGCGATCTTCTCGCGTAGCAGTTCGTTCTCCATGCCAAGTTCACCCAGGCGCTTGTAGGCGGCGCCCAGCCCGGCCTGAACGGGGTCGTCTTCGGCACGGTCCTTGAGCCCGGCGTCGAGTCCGGCAAGGGCTCGCTCGCGCCACTGCTCCAGTCGGTAGGATTCGACCGCAACTTGGCGCGAGACGGCATCGATCGACTCACCCCGCAGCAGTCGCAGCACGACGTCCCGTTTGCGGGTTACGCTCCATCGTTGGATTGGTTTGTGAACCGCCGTCTCCGCCGAGGTGGCTGGCACGGTTTGGTTCGAATTAGGATCTTTCATCGGACTCCACATTTGGGTAATCCGGTGTCCAACTTCATCGACGGCAGATCACCGGGTAGTGGCGGAAGGTTGCCCGTGCGGTCGAACATTGCCCGCATCAATTCGCGGATTGCCTGCTGGCCTTTGGTAACGGCGTAAAGATTGCACATGGGACAGACTGAACCCGCCAGGCTGCTCGGGGAAGCCTCAGTCCGTGAGAGGGAGTCGAGGCATATGTCCTGCGGTCGTTGGCGGAGCTGCGGGCGGACGCTTCATCAGCACGAAGCCGGATCGCTCCAGATGCCGCACAAGCCGGGCCGCGGTGATCCTGGCCATCGCGTCATCCGCTTGGTGAACCCGTTTTCGCCCTTCGAATTGCAGCGCGAAGGACAGGGCCGTGGCGATCTCGTCCGGGGTGGCGGGGTGGAGGCTGGGTGTGTCGGGCATGGCCGGGACCGTAGAAGGCGATTG
>DASYMC010000084.1:0-5351 GCA_036009255.1 Pseudonocardiaceae bacterium | reverse complement strand
CTGCTCCCGCATCACCGAACGTTCATTAAACCGCCATAGTGAGCCCTCCTCGAGCACCGCCCACAACTGGGGCGCTCCGGGTTGGGTGAGAAATTCCTGGCGCGCCATCCGCAGGGCAACCCGGTGTTCGATATCGTCGGTAGATGCGCCTGGGTGGCCGAGCTGTATGACGGTGCGAGCCACCTCTCTGGTCTGCAGTAAGCCCGGCACGAGTTGGGGTTGATAGGTGCGGATGGCTGAACTAGCCTGCTCGAGGCCGAGATACATCTCAAACCAGCTTGGCACGATGTCGTTGTACTGATGCCACCAGCCGGGCACGTTGGACCGCCTGACCAGAGCTAGGAACGCCCTCCGTTCCTGTTCATCGGTGATCCCGTAGGCGGTGAGCAAACCGACCACGTCGGGCTCCCTAAAACCGATACGCCCAAGCTCCATGCGGCTGATTTTGGCGTGGGACGCCCGGATCGCCTGCGCAGCCGCTTTGGCGCTAATTCCACGTGCTTCCCGGAGTCGACGCAGCTGAGTACCCAACACGATGCGCAGCGCGGTCGGCCCTTGCGGTTGCCGCGGAGGGTGTCCGTCGATCGGATCCCGACTCGACCGAAACCCTTCCACCATCCTCCCGTCCCGATTAGCTGTGCAATTTGCAGTGCGGATGGCGCAGCGTAATGCACTCCGCTCGAAGCGTCAAACGCAGGCATTCGCCTGCACGCCGAGCCGTAGCCGCTTAGGTTCCCCGCGTCGAACCTGGTGGCCGGCCGATCAGTGGGCGTAGCTACATCCAGGCGGCGATCTCGCAAGCTGGGACCGCGATGACGTGGTAGCACTGGTTCTGGATGAACTCGTCCAAGCTAGATTTATCAGGCCAGTGTCTTTGGTGCGTCAGACTTGGCCTTCGGCGTGGGTTCGGCGTCGGTGGCGCAACTCCAGCTCGGACAGTTGATGTGGGCCCGCTGGCGGGCGTATTGGCTTGGGACGCCGTGATCCATTGACCGTCAACATCGGCGATGCGCTGCTGGGCGCCAAGGGGGTCCGTCTTGGCGGACGATCACTCGCATCCACCCGGCCACTCTGGGTGTCAGGTCCAGCAGGTGGGTCAATTCCATCCCCAGGGTCCCGTTCCAGATGGCGTCGTGAGTGTGGTGAGTCGTGGTCCACGGGCAGAGGCGCACCAAGGCCCTTCGTCCGATGCAGCCCAGACTGAGAAATGGGAGTTGCCACACGGCTTCCTGGAACTCCGATCGCCGAGTGCGTCGGAGAGGTGACCTCTTGGTCCAGCCGCTGTTGCTGCAGCGTATGACGCTGGACTCGGGCGTGGGTAGGCGAAATGTCTCAGCCATCAGGGGCTCGTCGTCGCTGCTTCCCCAGGTGTACCGTGCTGGCCATACTTGCTGAGCAATTTGCAGAGCAGTGATGTCTGCTTTTATCACCCAGTCGTTCGAGTCGTTGGAGCTAGTTGCTGTGGCATTGTCTGGCGCTATGGTGTCCGTCCCCACGATCCGTAGGCGGCGTTTAGGAGCGGCGCTGAGGCGGCTTCGCGAGGGCAGCGGCATGAGCCTGGAGGCTGTTGCCAAGGAGCTTGGTTGGTCGACCAGCAAGGTCAGTCGCATTGAGCTAGCGAAGATTGCGGTCACGCCTGCGGATGTGCGTGCCCTGTTGGGTGTCCTCGATGCAGTGTCCGACGAGGTAGAGACCCTGGTCAGTCTCGCTGGCGAAGACCGCCAACCGGGCTGGTGGCGCCAGTATGCCGAGGTGTTACCATCGTGGTTTGAGGGCTACCTTTCCTTGGAATCGGAAGCTGTGCGGCTGCTGGCTTACGAGTCGGAGGTCGTGCCCGGTCTGCTCCAAACCGAAGAGTACGCCGCCGAGATACTCCGACATTCGCCCTTCACACCGTTACCAGATGAAGCAGCCAGGGCAGCAGAGTTGCGCCGTGCTCGACAGGTCCGGCTCGTCGGGCCGGACCCGATACACCTGGACGTAGTGATCAATGAAGGTGCTCTCCGGCGCACCGTAGGTGGCCCGGAAGTGATGATCGGTCAACTAACCCGCGTGATCGAGGCCACTGAACTTCCCAACGTGGCGCTCCGGGTGTTGCCTTTTGAAGCCGGTGCCCATCCCGGCGTGGACGGCTCGTTCACCGTGCTGGAATTCTCCGATCCAAGCGAGCCGCGGATCGTCTACCTCGACCGGATGACAGACAGTGAGTACCTCGACGGCCTACGAGACGTTGCGGCGTATCGTCACGCCCACGAGCGACTGCGGACATCCGCGCTGTCCCCGAGCGATTCCCATGAAATAATCAGCGCACTGTTAAAGGAGCTGATGAGATGATGAATGATAGAGTCCTCAGGTCCGGAAAAATCGCCCGGGAACACTGGTGCAAAAGTAGCTACAGCGGCACAGCCGGAAATTGCATTGAGGTCGCCGAACTCGACTGCGGGTCACGCGCCATACGGGATTCCAAGGACTCGACCGGCTCGGCGCTGACATTCACCGTGGACGAGTGGTCTGCATTTACCGCCCGAATTTGTGCCGGCGAGTTTGACTGACCGCGGACAGTGAACAGCCTCACTCGAGATGGATGAATGGGACTGTTCGTATCGCTGCGCATAACCCGAAGTGCCGAAACTACGAATAAGCCTTACGTTAGCTGGCGGGCTCTGCCAGTTCTGATCACGAACCGTAGCCGGAGTACTCCGCGTGCTCGACTCCTGTGAAGGTTTGCGCTACCACCCAGCCGTCAACGTGAGATCAGGCCGGTACCCGGAGAGAGCGGCACTGAGATCACCGTGCCCACACCCAACAACTATCTGCGCACAATGGCACGCCTTCGACCTGACCAACCAACCCGTCTCGTTACCCTTAATAGTGTGCGTGGCGCGCATGGTCATCGGAAGCGACACCAGCTCGGCCTCGGCACCCGTCTGAGCTCACCAGCACCGCCGACGACGCTCGGCTGCGTGGTTGACCTGCACCTCACGCACCGTCGGTGACCTTCGCGACTACATTTGGACCTTCCTACCTAGGCGGCGATAAAGACGCCCAGCGTGGCCTGACCGAGTCCGCTCCCTGTAGCCCTCGGCAACAGCGATGAGTTCCTTGCGACCATCGGAATCGCATGCCGATCATGACCAGCAGGCGCAGCTTGCACTCTGGAAGATGGATGTCTCTGGTCGAACCGTTGACGTTATGACCATTTAACATCACCAATGGTGGACTGACGGATACCCGGGCCAGATTCTGAGTCCACCACGCGCGATCAACCATCTTTCCATCGGTGAAGCCCTACGAATGGTGCACCGCAGGCGGCAGCCAGCCTGCTCGATGGTCGGGCGTGTCACCTGCATACCGGTACGAGGCGTCACTCGAGCAACTTCTCCCATGCGCCTTCCTCCGCGCCTTGGATGAACGCAGCCATCTCGGCACGGGTGAAGATGAGGGCGGGACCGCCCGGGTGCCGGGAGTTGCGCACGGCAATCTGTTGATCTACCAACTCTGCCAACTCCACACAGTCCCCGTTGGGATTGCTGTGACTGCTTTTTTTCCAGGTGACCTTCCGAGGCAGTGTGGTCGGCAAACCGTGAGTGATTGCTGGCATCTCCGATCTCTCCATAAGCTCCCGTTCGACTCATTTCTGACAGAGCGGTCAAATCGCCCAGGTGACTCATACGTTAATGACCGTAGCTCCTACCTACTAAATTGTCGTTAGTTCTACCATCGGTATGCCACCTCCATGTAGAGACTGCATCTCATGCACCTGCTCTTGTATCACAGGCACGGTTAAGATGTGGCAGCCGATGTTCGGATAAACGGCGGCATGACAGCGGTGAACCACCGAGCCAACGGAGGGTGCGTCGTCGTGGGCTCCTAGGCACTGGGACGATCAGCATCATGTACGGTCAGACGTGCCATGGTCGGATGGCTGGGCTGGCTTGCCGCCACGCGGCACGTCAAACTATGGCCGTATTTTGAAGATGTGTCCATCGGCCGTGCCGCGCTCTGAGAAAAAGCATGCTTACCGCCCGAGGTGGAGCGGCTGCTGCTCGACGTGGTCGCCGAGGGGTTTCCTGCCCTGTTGTGGACGCGGCAGCGCCCATTCGTTCCGGTCACGTCCTACAAGCGGAGAACTACCTCGATCTCATCACTATCCGATACTGCGACCGGTCACCACAAGCGATCCCTGCCCTCCCGCGCGATTCGGTCGATGTGTTCGCCTTCCAGGTCGCTGTATCGACGTATGAGACGCCGCCGCAATGGCGCTGCGCGCAGACCCTTGATGACCTTGTACACCCCAGCATCCCAACCCTTGTCAGCGGCTACTCGATTCGATCATGCCGACTCCAGGTGGTCGGTCCTAGGCTGTAGCGGACACCGGGCTCTTCTGGCGAACCGTTGTACAATGGCAGCACAGAGCTGCGGACCGATGAGAATTTGGTCCAGTGGGACTTATTGAAGACGGCAAAATTGTCTCTCGCTTCCGTTTGATGCGGACTCGAACAGCGGTTTGGCGCCATACTAGTCCGAGTTCCTCTCCTAGCGACACCTCTAAGTTAAGGCCGTCAAGATCATCTCCAGCGTTGGGCCTGCGGAATGAGTACGCTTCAAGTTCGTTTGAATCGGTCAATTTAGCAACATTGGTCCTTGCCCTCCTAATGTAGTACGTGCAGAGCTACTGAGCGATCTCGTGAGTGTTATTCGCTGTGGGCGGCCCGCTACTGATGTCTAGAAATCGGCGGACCCGGGCGACCAAATACCCGACAGTACGGGCAAGGAAACCTCGACAGCACGGGTAATGTCGACGATTTCGGGCATCTGGGCAAGAATTTACTCACCGACCTCTCGGTCCACGTCATAGTAATCCTTGCCACCCAGTCAGTAGTCCAAACCCGAGCCGTGTGGGCCATATTGGTGTCGATATACGAAATCGTAACTCGGTCGGAGGGATTTGAGCTGCCCGTCACAGTGGATGTCTCCTCCTCTCGCCACGGATCCGGAGGTAACATTGCGCAACTGTAACCTTCCGACCCACTCATCACCTCGCATGCCATGACCGTCCTCGCGGCTGTGTGCGGTCATCAGGATGAACGACATCGCCGAGCAAGGGTTGGGCGCATAAGTCCACCGTTCGGAGGCCATCACGACGGGTTGCCATGCCACGGCGAGACTGCGCCCATGCAGTATTGATCGTCGCCAATGCGTTCAAACACTCTACGAAGGCATCGATCACAGGAGGCGCCGGATCGACGACTACCGACTCGGACCCACAGCTGGCTGCGCCCGCAGCCGTTTGGGCAGTCAATTCGGCGCAGATGCCAAAGTCCCCGCGAGATCAGCACAACCTGATTGGG
>DASYMC010000083.1:0-41937 GCA_036009255.1 Pseudonocardiaceae bacterium | reverse complement strand
TGGTGACACACTCAAAGATCGCGGGACATGCTCTAGCACCACAACCGTGGACAGCGATACTGGCCATGTGCAGGATTAATGGTCGGAAGGTGTAGTCGGGGTTGAAATCGGGGGCACCAGATCGGCGGAGAGGCGGTCAATGAGCGGCAACGACGACAACCCCGGGCTTGTCGTGCTCGCCGTGGACGACGAGCCAGGTCCCATGGCGATGCTGCTGGAGGTGCTCGAAGCCGAGCCGCGAATCGGCACCATCATGACGGCCACGAACGCCACCGAGGCGCTGTCAATCTTGCGACCCGATAGCCGCAGTTCCAACGGCACCCCGCTGCCGCGAGTTGATGTGGTGTTTCTCGACATCAAGATGCCTGGACTTGATGGCCTTGAGCTGGCCCGCGTGCTCGCCACGATCCCCAATCCGCCGGCCGTTGTGTTCGCCACCGCCTACGACGAAAAGGCCCTTGACGCGTTCGAGATCGGCGCGGCCGACTACCTCATGAAGCCGGTGAGCCGGGAACGGTTGGCCAACACGATGCGTCGGATCGTAGCCTCCCGGCGGGACGCGACCGTCCAGGGGCAGGAGCAGAGCAACGAGGATGAGGTCATCCCCGTTGAGCTCGCCGGCACCACGAAGTTGGTGCCGCGCTCGTCGGTGCGCTGGGTGGAGGCGCACGGGGACTATGCGCGGCTGCACACCGGTGAGGGCACTAGCCACCTGGTCCGTATCCCCCTGTCCCAGTTGGAGGACCGTTGGTCCGACGCCGGTTTCGTGCGGATCCACCGCTCGTTCCTGGTCGCCTTGCCGCTGGTCACCGAGTTGCGGATGTCGGCGTCGGGTTATGTCGTCCGGGTGGGCAACGGAGACGACGCCACCGAACTGCCGGTCAGCCGTAGACATACCAGAGAGTTGAAGGACCGCCTGGTGCGCGCGGCCAAGCAGGGCTGGACGTCTCGATGACGGCCGTGACCTGGACCTCTGCGACATGAGTGAGGACAGCAGCAACGACGCGACCGGGCCGGATAGCGACCCGTGGGATGCCCTGGTCAAGGCGGCTGAGCGTGCAGAAGCCGAGGAGCGAGCAGGACAGGACAACTCCGTCTACCCATTTCCCGCTCGCGCCAAGGCGGCCAAGCGGGAACGGATCGTGCTCGCCAAGCGGCGCAGTAGCCGCCGGGTGGTGCGGACCCTTGCCGATCTGGAAGATCAAACTAGCGTCGGTGAGGTGCTGGTCCGCCAGCTGGTGCGGGTGCAGCTGCTGCTGTCGATCCGGCTGATGCTGCTTATCGTGGTTGCGCTTGGCGCCATCCCGGTCGCGTTCGTGTTGCTGCCGTCGCTGGGTACCGCCACCATCCTGGGCTTGCGGCTGCCGTGGCTGCTGCTCGGCTTGGCGGTCTACCCGTTCTTTGTTGCGGTGGCCTGGTCCTACAACCGCAGCGCCGAGCGCAACGAGCAGGACTTCGCCGAGATGGTCGAGAACTGAGCGTCCGCGTGCCTGGGCAGGCTGCGCTGTACGTCACCATCGCTGCGATGGTGTTGGTGGCCGGTGCGACCATACTGGCCGGTTTCTACGGTGCGAAGGCGCGGCAGACCTCGGATTTCCTCCGGGCCGCCCAGACCGTGGGACCGCGCTGGAACGCCGCGGCCATCTCGGGGGAGTACCTGTCCGCGGCCTCCTTCCTCGGGATCGCCGGGCTGGTGCTCAAGGGCGGGGTGGATGCGCTGTGGTACCCGGTCGGGTTCACCGCCGGTTACCTCGCGCTGCTGCTGTTCGTGGCGGCACCCCTGCGCCGCTCCGGTGCCTACACGCTGCCCGACTTCGCCGAGGTGCGCTTGGGCTCGGTGCGCCTGCGCCAGATCTGCACCGCCTTTGTGGTCATCATCGGCTGGCTCTATCTGGTACCGCAGCTTCAGGGCGCCGGGCTCACCCTGCATGCCGT
The DNA here is from genome assembly GCA_036009255.1 of Pseudonocardiaceae bacterium. GTDB lineage: Bacteria > Actinomycetota > Actinomycetes > Mycobacteriales > Pseudonocardiaceae. Next base: position 40,002 of record DASYMC010000083.1, on the reverse strand, counting down.
GACAGGCCAGCCGAGGTGGATAGGCGCGGCCGTGGTCATGGTGATCGTGACCCTCAACATCTACACCGGGTGGATGCGCTCGATCACCATCGTGCAGGCCTTCCAGTACTGGATCAAGCTGACCGCCCTGGCCATCCCGGTTTTCGTGTTGCTGATACACCACGCCGGCCACCCCGAGGGAGCCCGGGATTCACTCGGGGCCCTGGCGCCGCCGTCCTTCTCCCGCTCGACGGACATCACTGTCGATCGTGAAATCGTGCTCAAGGTGACCGAACCGACCCGGGTCACGGTGTCCGGAACTCAGGACAGGCAACGAACGAATGGGCCGGTCGACTGGGAGCCGGCTGAGCACCAAATCGGCAAGGGAACCACCCTGCATTTCGACGCGGGCAGCCGGATACCGGTGATCAGCGACGCCGCGGTGGACTACGGCCGTTGGTTGCGCCCGATGGGCGCCGGCATGCACCCGCTGCTGGCCACGTACTCGCTCATCCTGGCGTTGCTGCTGGGCACGATGGGGCTGCCACACGTACTGGGCCGGTACTACACCGACCCCGATGGAATGGCGGCGCGCCGGACCACGCTGCTGGTGCTGGCGCTGCTCGGGGTGTTCTACCTGTTCCCGATGGCGTCCGGGTGGCTTGCGAGGCTTTACCTCCCGGAGCTGCTGGCCGGCACGAATACCGATGCCGCGCTGCTGATGTTGCCGCACGCAATGCTCGGCCGGTGGCCGGCGTTGCTGCTCGGCGCACTGATCGCGGCGGGAGCCTTTGCGGCGTTCGTCTCCGCCGCCACGGGGCTGGTGGTGAGTGTTGCCGGGGTGCTGTCCACCGACGTGCTACCTGGTCGGCTCCGAGATGTCCGTGCGGCGACCCTGGCGGCCTGGTCGGTCCCGTTGGCCTTCATGCTCGCGGTGTCGTCATTGGATCTGGCCCAAGGTGTTGGGCTGGCCTTTGCGGTGGCCGCCTCGTCGTTCTGCCCGCTGCTGGTCCTGGGCATCTGGTGGCGTGGGCTGACCGACGCCGGCGCAGCGGCCGGCATCCTCCTCGGCGGCGGCCTGGCGTTCGCCGCGGTGTTGCCTGCCGCGGCGGGCGTGCTCACTCCCGAGTGGCAGGTGCTGCTGGCCCAGCCGGCGATCTTCACCGTACCGCTGGCCTTCCTGACCATGATCGTGGTGAGTAATCGCACCAGCGACCGAATCTCGGTCGATGTGTCCCGTATCCTGCTTCGCCTGCACGCACCGGACCGGTTGGGGTTGTCCGAGGACCGGGACCTGGGCCAGCTAGGGGCCCGCGCCGGGATGGCTGCTGCCCCGCTGCGCCAGATGCGCGGGGGCCGGCACCGTAAGTAACCACTCCGGCTAGCCGAACGGTCCAACATTCCTGTGCACGGTGGTGAACGGTGAGCAACTAGGGTGTCCCGGTAACCGCGACGCACGTAGCATCAATGATCATTATTACTGCCTTGGAGGTGTTTGCTTGAGCACCACCGAGCCTGTCGGCGCTGCCGGCAGGGGGCCCACCGGCCGCGCCAGCAACGGGGGTCCGGTAGATCCCTGGATCGTGGCCCACAACAGCCCAGAGTTCTCGACCCTGCGCAGGCGGCTACGCGGTTTTGTCTTCCCGATGGCCGCGTTTTTCCTGGCCTGGTACTTCCTCTACGTCCTGCTGGCCGCGTTCGCGCCGCAGTTTATGGCGATCAGGGTTGCCGGCAACGTCAATGTCGGGCTGATCTTCGGCTTGCTCGAGTTCGTCTCCACCTTCGTCATCACGACCCTGTACGTGCGATTCGCCAACCGTCATCTCGATCCGATCAGCAGCCGGATCCGCGAGCAGGTCGAAGGAGGGGCGTGGTGACCGTGGTGACCGCAGCGTTAGCCCAGGGCGCCGTCGGTGAGCCGCTGCTCAACGGTGGCATCTTCGTCTTCTTCGTGCTGGTCACCCTGGTCATCGTGTTCCGCGCCTCGCGCCGCACCAAGACCGCTGCCGACTATTACGCGGCGGGTCGCTCGTTCACCGGTCCGCAGAACGGGGTCGCGATTTCCGGCGACTACCTGTCCGCGGCATCGTTCCTCGGTATTGCCGGAGCCATCGCGGTCTACGGCTACGACGGATTCCTGTACTCGATCGGTTTCCTGGTCGCCTGGCTGGTGGCTTTGCTGCTGGTCGCTGAGCTGCTGCGGAATACCGGCAAGTTCACCATGGGTGACGTGCTCAGCTTCCGGATGCGCCGTCGGCCGGTGCGTGCGGCGGCAGCAGTGTCCACACTGGTGGTGTCGTTCTTCTACCTGCTGGCGCAGATGGCCGGTGCCGGTGGTCTGGTCGCGCTGTTGCTGAACGTCAAGGGCACCGGAGCCCAGGCTCTGGTGGTTGCGGCGGTCGGCCTCCTGATGATCTTTTACGTGCTGGTCGGCGGGATGCGCGGCACCACCTGGGTGCAGATCGTCAAAGCCGCTCTGCTGATCATCGGCGCTGGCATGCTGACGGCCTGGGCGCTGGGTTCCTTCGGCCTCAACCTCTCGGCCCTGCTGGGCGAAGCCGCGGCGCGCTCGCCGCAGGGCAAGGCGGTGCTCGAACCGGGCCTGCAATACGGCAAGAATCTCACGACGAAAATCGACTTCGTGTCGTTGGGGCTGGCCCTGGTGCTGGGCACCGCGGGCCTGCCGCACATCCTGATGCGCTTCTACACCGTGCCCACCGCGAAGGAGGCCCGCCGCACGGTCGTGTGGGCGATCTGGCTGATCGGCATCTTCTACCTGTTCTCGCTGGTGATCGGTTACGCTGCTGCGGCACTGGTGGAGGGCGGTCCCAAGCGGATCGCCAGTATGCCGGGGCAGGAGAACTCGGCGGCGCCGTTGCTGGCCTACCAACTGGGTGGGGAGGTGCTGCTGGGATTCATCTCAGCGGTCGCCTTCGCCACCATCCTTGCCGTGGTGGCCGGACTGACCATCACCGCGTCGGCATCCTTCGCGCACGACGTCTACGCCAACGTGATCAAGCGCGGAAACCTGGACGCGGACAGTGAGGTGCGCGTTGCCCGAATCACCGCTGTGGTGATCGGCGGGCTCGCGGTGCTGGGGGGCATCGCCGCGCTCGGTCAGAACGTCGCATTCCTGGTCGCGCTGGCCTTCGCGGTGGCGGCCTCGGCGAACCTGCCGACGATCCTGTATTCCCTGTTCTGGAAGCGGTTCAACACCAGCGGTGTGCTGTGGAGCATGTACGGCGGTCTGATCAGCTGCGTCGTGCTGATCATCTTGTCGCCTGCGGTGTCGGGTACAGCCAAGTCGATGTTCCCCCATCTGGACTTTGCGATCTTCCCGCTCAAGAACCCGGCGCTGATCTCGGTGCCGCTGGCCTTCCTGCTCGGCTATGTCGCCACCGTGCTCAGCAAGGGTGACCCGGCCGACGAGGCGCGCTTCGCCGAAATGGAGGTGCGGGCGCTGACCGGGGCCGGCTCCGAGCGGTCCTCACCGGTACCGGCGCAACCCGCGCCAATACGGTCTCGATGATCGACTTCACCCGCTTGACGACCATCATGTGGCACGATTGGCCACTATGACCTCTCCGGTTCCGACCTGCACGGTCGCAGACGTTCCTGAGGATACGGTGCTGCTCGACGTCCGAGAGAACGACGAGTGGGCCGCCGGGCACGCGCCCTACGCCGTACACGTTCCCATGGGTCAGGTACCTCAGCAGCTCGACGAGCTCGCCACTGCGTTTCCCGATCGCCCGGTGCGCGTGGTGTGCCGCTCCGGAGGGCGATCGGCCCGGGTCACCGCGTATCTCCAGCAGGCGGGCTGGGACGTGGTCAACGTCGACGGTGGAATGCGTGCCTGGGCCGCCGCCGGTCGCCCCATGGTGGCCGAATCTGCTGCGACATCATCAGGCGCGGCACCACGAGTGCTGTAGGTACGCATGTCCTCGCAGGCTGATGAGCAGATGCGTGGCCTGGCTGCGTTGGCGGTCCCGCTGCTGGGGCTGACGGCGATGCTGGCGCTGGTCACCGGCGGAGCCGAGGCGTGGCGTTATGCGCTGCTACTGGACAGCCGGTTCGATGCGGTGCCAGCAGGTCCGCTGCACGCCAGCGACGCACTGGTCGTCACCGGCGGGGTGGTGTCACTGCTCTCCGCGGTCCTTGCCGGCGCGGTCACGCTGGGGTGGCTGGTGCACGCCAGTACGACTGCGGCCAACTACTCCGCGGTCACCCCGGCCCGGCGGCGCTGGCAATTGATCCTCGGGGTGCTGATGCCGGGGCTGAATCTTGTGGTGCCGGGCGCGGTGCTCGCTGAGCTGGAGCACGCTGCGCTGGGCCAGGACCCCGGCCGCCGGCCGCGCCCTTCTCGTCTGGTCATCGGATGGTGGGTGGTGTGGGCAACTGGGCTGATGCTGGCGGGCACCGCTCTGTTGTGGAACCTGCGCGGGGGTGTGCAAGCGCGCGCCGATGGTGTGTTGCTGCACATGGCCACCGACCTGGTCGCGGGTATCCTCGCGGTCACTACGATTGTCGTGGTGCAGCGGCTGACCCGGTTGCTCAGCCCGGCGAAGCTGGCCAGCGCTCGCCGTATGGTGGTGGTTCGGGTGTCTGGCGGTTCCGGGTTGCGAGGCCCCGGGTTGCGAGGCTGAGCCATATGCGTGGCGGAGCCCCGCGGGTCGTCGCGCACCGGGGGGCGTCAGCGGAGTTGGCGGAGCACACCCTCGCTGCGTACGTGCTGGCTCTCGAACAGGGCGCTGATGGGCTGGAGTGTGACGTCCGGCTGACCCGGGACGGTCACTTGGTGTGCATCCATGACCGGCGGATCGACCGTACTTCTACCGGTTCCGGCCCGGTCAGCGCTTATGACCTGGCTGCGCTGTCCGCCCACGACTTCGGCTCCTGGCGCGACGAGCTGGACGCCGCCGACGGTGTCATCGAGCCCTCCTTCCAGGAGAGGCCGCACATCGGCGTGCTGACTTTGGACAAGCTGCTCACCTTCCTTGCGGACCGGCCGGATCCTGTGCAGCTGTTCATCGAGACCAAACATCCGGCGCCTCAGGGCAGATTGGTAGAGGCCACCTTGGTGAGGTTGCTCCGCGAGCACGGCCTGGCCACCCCGAAGTCCCGGGAGCACTCCCCAGTGGTGATCATGTCGTTCTCGGCCAAGGCCTTGCGCCGGGTGCGAGCCGAGGCGCCGAAGCTGCCCACCGTCGCGTTGCTTCCTACCTTGACCGCGGTCCGCTCCGGCGTGCTGCCCCCGTGGGCGGACATCGCCGGACCCAGGTTCGGCGCGCTCAAGGCCGATCCTGGTTTCGTCCTGCGGGCCGCGGCGCACGGTCACCCGACCTACTGCTGGACCGTCGAGGAGCCCTCCGACGTGGCACTGTGCGCCGAGTTCGGCGTCGCTTACCTGGCGACTAACAGCCCAGGAGCCGCGCGGAGGCAGCTGCGCTGCTTGTGAGGCCACGGCTTGTGAGGCCACGTCGGCTACGCGATACCGTGGCCGCCGTGACCAAAACCAAGACTCGCCGAGACGCCGACGGTCAGGTCAATCCCCGTCAGCCTTGCCCGTGCGGCTCGGGCAAGCGGTACAAGGCCTGCCACGGCGAACCGGGTGGCGCCCGGGATGTCATTGTCAGTCGCCCGTTCGAGGGCCTTGCGGCGGAGTGTCAGCTCATCGCGTTGCGTGAGTTCGTGCCATCGGCGAACGCGCCGCTACCGCTGGCGGAGCCCGGCAACCGGGACGTCACGCTGGCCACCGTGCTACCAGGGGCGGCCGCCGCGCTCGTGCGGCTCGACGGTGCGGCACTGGTCGGCCTGCAGGTGCTCACCCGCTCCGGAGATCTGTCCCGGGATCTAGGCCGGGCGGTGAGCTGGGTGCTCACCGCAGCCCCCGGTTCGGTACTGCCGGTGGTCGGGACGACGGCCGAGGGGGAGCAGATCCGGCTGCAGGAATTACTCCGAACCGACGCCACGCTCGAGGTCACCATGTATCGCGACTTCAGCTGGTGGATGCCGGGCGAGGAATCCCCGACCGGTGAGGCGGCGACCGCGTTGCAGCGGGCCAACGAGGCGATCATGCCGACCGAGGCGGTCATCGGGGCGGGGGTCGAGGGTGCCTACTGGGTCGACGCCGGGGAGAAGGCGCACCTGAGGTGGGTTCGTCCAGAACCGGAGGAACAGCTGCTCGCGGCGCTGGCCCGGCTGGCGGCCCGTGACGAGCTCGATCTCGGCGAGGGTTCCCGCTTCGCCGGCTCGTTTCGTGCCCACGGGGTGCTGGTTCCGGTCTGGGACCTCGACCGCGACCAGCACGCTCGGGAATGGGTAGCCCCCGCCGAAGCCTTCGCCAGCCGTCTGACCGAAGCCCTGTCCACCGTCGATGCCGCCCCCCTCACCGACCCCGAACGCCGCGCCCTGCGTGGCCTCCACAGCCGCCAACTCACCCTGCGCTGACCTCCCTGATTACGGGAGCCAGTTCACCCGGCCGCGCAGCAGCGCGTACCCGACGAAGGCGACGACGTCGATCAGCGCGTGCGCACTGACCAGAGCCCACAGCCGGTGGGTCCGCTGCCAGAATCGGCCGAACACCAGTCCCATCACCAGATTTCCGACGAATCCACCGAACCCCTGGTAGAGGTGATAACTGCCGCGCAGCACCGCGCTGGCCAGCACGGCGACGCCCTCACCCGTCCCCAGTTGGCGTAGCCGGGTGATCAGGTAGCCCACGACTAGTAGCTCCTCCGCCAGCGCGTTGGCCACCGCGGCCGCGGTCAGCACCGGAACGCGCCACCAGGTGTCGCCCAACGCGGAGGGCAGCACGGTGAGGTTGAGACCAGCCGCGTGGGCCAGCAGGTACAAGCCCAGCCCTGGCACCCCGATCAATGCCGCGAGACCGACGCCAAGCCCCATGTCGTGACCGGGTGAGCGGCGGTCGATACCGATGCTGCGCAACGGGATGCCGCTTCGCCAGAGCAGGTAGCTCCCCAGTCCACCCCAGGCCATCAGCTGGATCACTCCGGTGAGCTGGTAGGCGAGGTCCAGCAGTTCGGTCTTGCGCACCGGTGCGTTGATCGCGACTGATTGATCGGCCAGGGATCCTGGAGCCAGCAGCGCGTCCAGCAGTGCCAGTAGGCTCCGTAGCCCCGATAGACCCAGCGTCACGGTCAGTACCAGGACGATCTCGATGACCAGCGCTCGGCGTTGGCAGCGGTCAGTGACCACCCCCGGCTCCTGCGGCCGCACGGGCGCCAGCCACCCCCGCAACCCACCAACCCGTGCGCTCACCCCCGCGACGCTATCCGCCTCACCTGCACCCCCATGGACTCGGCCGCGTATCGTGGGTGCGTGTGGCGGTTCGTGCTGGGCCGGCGGTGGTGGGTTGGGCATGTGCTGGTCGCGATCTGTTGCGCGGTGTTCGTCCGGCTGGGCCGCTGGCAGTGGGACCGGGCGCAATCTCCCACGGGTGACTGGCAGAATCTCGGTTATGCGTTGCAATGGCCGTTGTTCGCGGTCGTCCTGGTTGCCGCTTGGGCGCGGTTCCTGTGGCTGGAGCAGCATGGGGTGACCCCGGTACGCAGCAGGATCGAGCCTGATCCGGCACCGGACCTGACCCCATCGGTTCCTCGCCGCACCCAGCCACCAGACCGGCCGCCGAACGGGGAGGGCGAAACAGACGATGAGCTCGCCACGTACAACGCCTACCTCGCCCGGCTCGCCGAGCAGGACCGGCGGTAGGGCCGGCCGGATCGCGACCCGGTTGATCGGGTACCGGATCGCGGCCTACGCCACAGGCGTCATGCTGCTCGTGCTCACCACCTCGGTGGTGCTGCATTACGGCTTCGGGGACCAGCGGCTGGCCTGGAGCGGACCCGTGCACGGGTTCCTCTACATGGGCTATCTGGTCGCCACCCTCCTGCTGGGCACGTCGGTACGGTGGCGACCCGTCCGGATGGTGTTGATAGCGCTGGCCGGCACGATTCCGTTGATGTCCTTCGTGGCCGAGCGCAGCGTCACCCGCGAGGTGCGCAGCCAGTTGACCATGCCCTCCAATGGGAAATCGGGTGCGCGATGACCGGCGCTTGGTGGACCCCGGCTAAGGTGCCTCGGGTGTCGACGGTGCTGGATCTGCATCCCCCCAGTCCTCCGGGTGTTCCGCCCCTGCTTGCCCGGCTGGTCGATGACGCGGCGCTGTTCCCGCCGTCCGGGGCGAGCGTGGTCGATATCGTCAAGGCCCATCTCGCCGCGCGCTGCGCGCCGCACGCCGGGGTGATCGGTTTTCTGCTCTGCCCGATCTCCCGGCTTGGCGCGCTGGTCACGGCGTTGCGCAAGGCGCGTCCTGCACGGCCGGTGGCGTTGTCGCTGATTGCCGATACCGGTCTGGGTGGCCTGCCCAAGGCTATCTCCACCGCGCTGGACAACCCTAAGCTCGTGGACTTGCGGATGATCGAGGTGCCGGCGCCCTCCGACGTGGACTCAAATTGGCTGGTGCAACTCACCGAGTTTGTTCCGGACGACGTGGTGCGGGTGGTCGAACCGCGCCGTGGCCGGCCGGAGTGGTTGGCGGGGGTGCGTCGGGTAGCCGAGGCCGGTTGCTGGCCCAAGCTGCGATGCGGCGGTAAGTCCGTGGAGTCGTTCCCGAGCGTGCAGGAGGTGGCGGATTTCCTCGCCATCGCGACCCTGACCGGTCAACCGTTCAAGGCGACCGCCGGATTGCATCACGCGGTGCGCAACCACGACGAGAGCACCGGGCTGACCCACCACGGGTTGCTCAACATACTGGTTGGCACCGCCCACGCGGTATCCGGTGCCAACACTCAGGAAGCACTGACGTGCACCGATGCGGCCACGCTGGCCGCGGAGGCCGGCGCGTTGTCCGAGCGCAGCGCCCGCGTGGTGCGTGAAGTGTTCGCGTGCTACGGGTCGGTGTCGTTGACCGATCCGGTGGCCGAGCTGGTCCGGCTGGGATTGCTGCCGAGTCCCCAACCTCGCTCCGCACCCCGGAGTTAACGCAGGGGCCGCGGCGGGCACCTCGTAGGCTCGGCGCTATGTCCGTCACCGCTTATCTTGGACCTGAGGGAACCTTCGCTGAGCAGGCGGCTCGCGTGCTGTCGCCAGAGGCGCAGTTGCGCTCCGCGGTGTCGGTGCATGCGGCCATCAGCGCGCTGCGCGCGGGTGAGGTCGACGCGGCGTGCGTGCCGGTGGAGAACTCGGTGGAGGGTTCAGTGCCGGCCACTCTCGATGCGATGGTCGAAGGTGAGCCGGTGCTGGCGGTGGCCGAGGCGGTCCTGCCGATCCAGTTCAGCGTGCTGGTCCGTCCGGGCACCGGCTCGGCTGACGTGCGCACCGTGGCGACCCATCCGCACGCCGCAGCGCAGGTCCGGTGCTGGCTGGGCACGCACCTGCCGGAGGCCACGACGGTGCTGACCGACTCCACGTCCGCGGCGGCGGTCGCGGTGCTCGAGGGCCGGATCGACGCCGCGGTGTGCGCACCGGTCGCGCTGCGGCACTACCCGCTGGCCGAGCTGGCAACCGGAGTTCACGACAAGGACGACGCGAAGACCCGGTTCCTGCTGTTACGCCGTCCCGGAGCGGTGCCGCCACCCACCGGCACAGACCGCACCTCGCTGGTCGCGATGGCTGTCGACCGGCCTGGGGCGCTGCTGGAGGTACTCGCCGAGTTCGCGCTGCGGGGGATCAACCTCACCCGGATCGAGTCCCGGCCGATGAAGGCCAAGCTGGGCGAGTACCAGTTCTTTTTGGACTGCGAGGGCCACGTTGCGCAGGACGCGATCGGTGACGCGCTGGCCGAGCTGCACCGGCGCTGCACGTGGGTGCGCTTCCTCGGCTCGTACCCGCGAGTGGGTGCCCCCCGTCCCGGTCCGGACCCGGCCGGGTTCGTGGCCGCCCGGGAGTGGCTTCTGGCGGTGCGCACCGGGCGGAGTGCGTGAGGCCGCTGCGGCTGGTGCTGGCCCGGCACGGGCAAACCACAGCCAACGCCGAGGGGATGCTGGACACTCGGCTGCCGGGCAGCCCGTTGACCGAGCAGGGCCACTGGCAAGCTGCCGAGCTGGCGCAGCGGCTGGCCGATGAATCGGTGGTGGCGGTGTACGCCAGCCGTGCATTGCGTGCTCAGCAGACCGCGCAGCCGGTCGCGGCCATGCACGGCCTGGCGGCACAGATCCTTGATGGTGTGCATGAGGTATTCATCGGCGATCTTGAGGGATGCCAGACACCGGAGGCTCATCGGAGCCTGCACGAGCTGTATCACTCATGGCATTACGGGGACCTGGAGGCGGCGCGACCCGGCGGCGAGACAGGTAAGCAGGTGCTGGACCGTTACCTCGCCGACGTTGCGGCGATCCGCTCGGCGCATCGGGAAGGCACCGCTGTGCTGGTGAGCCATGGCGCCGCGACCCGGCTGGCGGTGGTCGCGCTCGCGGTCAATGTCGACGGTTCGTTCGCCGAACCCCGCTACCTGGCCAATGCCGCGACAGTCCTGCTGGAGGCCGACGGTGCCGGCTGGCGCTGCCTGCGCTGGGACGACATCGAGCTGAGTTAGCGTGCGGTCCCGGGGAAGGACTGTTGTAGCAACGAATCCAGCCCCCTGGCCGGAGGAGGAGCTCAGCCCCAGCCGAGTTCGTGCAGCCGGTGTTCGGCGATCCCGAAGTGATGCGCAACCTCGTGCACCACGGTGACCGCGACCTCCTCCACCAGCTCCTGCTCGGTACCGCAGATGTCGAGTAGGGCCTCGCGGTAGATGGTGATCCGGTCGGGGAGCACCGCGCTGTAGTACGAATCTCGCATGGTGAGCGCGATTCCCTCATAGAGGCCCAGCAACCCGGGTTCGTCGGGGTGGCGCGGCTCCACCAGTACGACCACGTTGTCCATCGCCGCGGCGAGCTCATGCGGGATCAGGTCCAGCGCCTCGGCGACGAGTTCGTCGAACCTGTCGTCGGGAAGCCAGCTGTTTGTCACGGTGGCGGGGGCGGCGGCGCGTCGACCTGGAGTACCGGCGGCGTCACAGGTGCAGGTCCAGGGTTGGGCACGGCGGGTGGGGCCGGTTCCTTGCCGATCTGAACCGGTCCCTTCACGCTGCCGGTCACCGGAGCGAAACCGGAACGGTCGGGCAGGAACGCGCCGAGCCGGCAGTCCACTTTGGTACTGCCGGCCTGCCAGCTCTGTGTTCGCAGCGTTCCCCAGAACAGCGTGAGGCCTTTGTTTCCGACCACCGCGGGGCCGCCTGAGTAGTCCTTGGCCAGCTGGGTGCATTCGGTGCTCAATGTTTTGTCCTGAGCTGCTTCGTCCGGGTAGCCCTTCGGAAAGGCGCGTTTGAGATCGACCACCCCGATGACCTCGATGGCATGGGGTCCCGCGCACTCGACCGGGTCGCCCACTGCTTTGCCGTCGTTACCGAGGCAGGTGCCAGGAGGATGCACATCCGATTGATCCTGCGTCAGCACATCACCGGTGGTCGGAAACAGCGTCCCGGTACGGCCGGTGGACTGCACCCCGCAGCGCAATGTCCGGTCCCCACGTCGCCAGCCGGCCTCACTGGGTTTGATCGCTCCGACGGTGAATCGGCCGAATGGGTCGAAGCGATCAGCCAATGCCTGCATGGTGCGCTCGGTGCAGCGCTGCGCCACAAGCTCCTGCCAGCGCGCCGGGTCGGGGAAAGGCTCCTGGGAGCCGAACTCCTGCAGGTCCAGCGCCCCGGTCACCTCGAACAGGTGGGGCTGCGTGCAGCTCACCGTTTTCGCATCGGTGGCATCTTGCTTCTGCCAGTTCAGGCAGGTGTGTACGGGGGCTCGGAGTGGCTGCGGGCCGGGGGTGGTGACCAGACTGGGGCCCACTGCGAGTAGGGGTGCCTTTCCGGTGGCTCCACCAAGTGCAATCAGCGCCGCGAGCGCACCCAGCACGGCTCCAGCCGCGAACCGTCGGGTGCTGCGGCTGGCGCGATGCCCGGCGTCTGTGCTCACTGGCTGTTTCGGGGTCACTGGCGCATCGGGAGGTGGCATCTGCATCCATTTTGCTACTTGAACGAGGAAGCCACCCTAACCGCGATCCATCATGCTGGCCATCGTGTAGTCGGGGATGGGCTCACCTGGAGCTGCCAGCGGTCCGTCGGCTCGGTCTGCGGGCCCTGACCAGCTCGATGACGATCGGGATGAACGACAGTGCGACGATCCCGACCAGGATCAGCTCCACGTGGTCCCTGACGAACGTGATCCGGCCGAGCCAGAAGCCGAGCAAGGTCACCCCGCTGGCCCAGACGACGCCACCGATGATCGAGTACAGGAAATACTTACGAGCGTCCATCCGGCCCACACCGGCGATCGCGGTGATGAAGGTCCGTACAATCGGCACGAAACGACCCAGCACGATCGCCCGCGCGCCGTACCTGTCGAAGAAGGCGTGCGTCTTGTCCACATGCTCCCGTTTGAACAGTCGCGAGTCCGGCCGGTTGAACAGCGCGGGCCCCGCCCGGTAGCCCAAGTAGTAGCCCGCCACATTGCCCGCCACCGCACACACCGTGAGCAACAGGCAGACCAGCCAGATCGGAGTGCCGATGAGACCGCTCGCGACGAACAGACCAGCCGTGAACAGCAGCGAGTCGCCGGGCAGGAAGAATCCGATCAGGAGCCCGCACTCGGCGAAGATGATCAGGCAAAGCCCCACCAGCACATAGGGACCCAGCATCCGCAGCAGGTGATCGGGATCGAGCCAGGAGGGAACCAGCGCCAGTGGCATGCTGAAGTGGCGGAGCATCACGGCGTCACCATATCGGGTTATTTAGACATGCCCGGTCGCGCACCCGCCCGCGTGCGTGCCGCCATCACCAGATGCTGATCACGCCGGCCAGCCCGCCGGCCATTGCTCCGAGCAGTACTGCCAGCGCGAGAACTGCCCAGGCCGGCAGCCGTGGATTGGCCTGCGTCCGTCCGTGGCCCGGGGATACCGCTGCGGGAGGAGGCGTAGGTCCTACCGGTGACCCGGTGCTCAGCCCGGACGCTTGTGCGCGCAAAGCGGCGGACAACTTCGGACCGACCTGCTCGGTCATGCCAGTGCCGCTCGGTGTGGGAACAGCCTCTTTCGGTGTGCGAACACTGGCGCACTCACGAGTGTTCGAGGATCCGTTGCAGGGCATCGAGCGCCCGGCTGGCACTGGATTTGACGGTGCCGCGGCTGACCCCGGTCGCCGTCGCGATCTCTGCCTCGCTCATCCCTCCGTAATAGCGCAGTACCAGTACTTCGCGCTGGCGCGGGGGAAGTTGGCCCAGCGCGGCGACTACCGCATGGTGCTCGGTGGTGAGCATCGCCAACGACTCCGCGGAGCGGGCGTTGGCCTGATGTGGGGGAACGTAGCCGCGCGCGGTCTTGCGGCGGCGCAGTACCGACCGGGAACCATTGACTACCGCGGTGCGCAGGTAGCCCAGCGCTGCTGCCTCGTCGCGTAGCCCAGACCAGTGCCGGTGCAGTCCGGTGAATGCCTCCTGCACGACATCTTCGGCGGTAGTCGCCTCGTCGACCAGCAGGATCGCCAGCCGCACCAGCCGCATCCGGTGCTGGCGATAAAGATCTTCCAGCGTTAACGGGGTCTCGGCGTCCGGGGTGGGTGGGGCGTCCAGTACCCGTAGGTGGCCAAGGGTCATCTCAACCGGGTGCTGCACGGTCATGCGCTCCAGAGGTTCATCGGTGGCCACGCCGAAAACGTACTGCGGTCATATCACGCGCATCCGATCGCATCTCGCCGCCAGCGGTCAGACATACTGCGCTGGTGATCGTCGGCTTTGCCGGCAGTGATTGCTGGCCGGCTCGCCGGCAGTGATCCATGGCCGGCTCACCGGCCGCAGTCACCCGTGCACCACGACTACCCAACATCCAGATATCCGGAGGTCGTTTCACAATGCCCATCGCTACGCCGGAGGTCTACAGCGAGATGCTGGATCGCGCGAAGGCGGACGAGTTCGCCTACCCGGCGATCAACGTGACCTCATCGGAGACACTGAACGCGGCACTGCGCGGGTTCGCCGAGGCCAGCAGCGACGGCATCGTGCAGCTCTCCACCGGTGGCTCAGAGTTCGCCTCGGGCGGCAAGGTGAAGGACATGGTGACCGGCTCGGTCGCGATGGCCGAGTTCGCCCGGGTGGTGGCCGCAAAGTATCCGGTCAACATCGTGCTACACACCGACCATTGCCCCGAGAACAAGCTCGACACCTTCGTCCGGCCGCTGATCGCGATCTCCCACGAGCGGGTGGGCCGTGGGGAGAACCCGCTGTTCCAGTCGCATATGTGGGACGGCTCGGCCACGGAGTTGCACCGCAATCTGTCGATCGCCATCGAGCTGCTGACAGCCTGCGCCAAGGCGAAAATCATCTTGGAGGTGGAGATCGGCGTCGTCGGTGGGGAAGAGGACGGGGTCTCGCACGAGATCAACGAGAAGCTCTACACCACGGCGGAGGACTACGAGCACACCGTTAACGCACTCGGTGGTGGCGAACAAGGTCGCTACCTGTTGGCCGCGACCTTCGGCAACGTGCATGGCGTGTACAAACCGGGCAACGTGAAGCTTCGCCCCGAGATCCTGCAGATGGGCCAGGAGGTTGCCGCCCGGGCGCTGGGCCAGCCGGCCGGTTCCAGGCCACTGGACCTCGTCTTCCACGGTGGGTCCGGTTCGGAATTGGCCGAGATCCACCAGGCGTTGTCCTACGGGGTGATCAAGATGAACGTTGACACCGACACGCAGTACGCGTTCACCCGTCCGATCGCCGCGCACATGTTCAACAACTACGACGGGGTCCTCAAGGTTGACGGCGACGTGGGCAACAAGAAGGTCTACGACCCCCGGTCGTACCTCAAGCTCGCCGAGCAGTCGATGGCCGCCCGGGTATCACAGGCCTGCGAGAACCTCCGCTCCGCCGGCCGCACCTTGGCCGGCTAGGTCGCGGCGACTGGACGGCCACCCAACCGAAGCTGGCCGGTCACGGCGTCCCGGCACTCGCGGCGAGGCTGCCTCCCCGATCCCCTGTGGCGTACCCGAACGGTTTGACCAGATCGGCGCCGGATCGGTTGGCTATCTACCGACCGCGGCAGCACGGCAGGATGGTGCGATGAACGTGCACGGCAATCTGCTGGGACCCAACCCGACGCTGCTACCCGAACAGTCTGACGCCGAGGCGACCTTAGCGGCGGCGAACGATCCGGCGACTGTGGCCGCCGCATACCCCGAGTTCTCCGCCGCCTGGGCGGCGCTGGCCGAACGGGCGCTCGACGAGGGGGATGCCGTCGCCGGCTATGCCTTCGCCCGCACGGGGTACCACCGCGGTCTGGACCATCTCCGTCGGGCCGGCTGGAAAGGACATGGGCCCGTGCCGTGGTCACACGGCCCGAACCGAGGATTCCTCCGGGCGCTTGCCGCGTTGGCCCGGGCGGCCGCCGAGATCGGCGAGGACCCCGAGGCCCGGCGGTGCCGGGATTTCCTCGACGAATGCGATCCCTCCGCGAGCGGAGCCCTGGGGCTGGGGTGATCACGTGCGCTGGGCGGCAGAGCGTGACAGAGCGGGCAGCCGGCCACGACAGGTAGGGAAGCTGATCACGACATACCGGGCAGAGAGGTGCGACATACCGGGCAGGGAGGCACGACACAGCAGGCAGAGAGGCACGACACAGCAGGCAGGAAGGCACGACACGCCGGGGTTAGGGGTTCGCGGGGAGTCGGATCAGGTGCCAGTCCTCGGTGTGGCGGTACCAGGTCCAGCGGTCCGTCGTGCGACCAGCGACGCCGTCACGGCACACACTGGTCGGCTGGCAGCCCAGTTGGACGGCGCGTCCGGCGGCCTGGCGCACCCGGCGCCCGGGCAGTCCACGGCGCACTACGCGGACCAGGAGCCCGAGTGTGCGGTCCGGGGTGACCTCCAACCGGGAGGCGCGCCCGCGCAGCACCACCTCGTCGTCGCAGTAGGCCACCCCGTCCAGTGGCGCAACCACTCCGCGTCCGACCAGTACGCCACCTGCATCATCACGCACCAGGGGTACTGGATCGGGATCGCCGCGCAGAGCCAGCGAAGCCGCCGCCGCGGGTATCACCGGCAGACCCCAGAGCCGGGCGACCGCTGAGGAAGCCTCGACCGGCACGTAACCCAGCGGCACAGCACCGAGAGCCTCGGTGCGCAGCAGCCGGAGCAGCACCGCGGCCAGGTCGGCGTCGGTGCCGCAGACCACCAAGCGCCGGCCGTCCAGGCCGGCCAGCACCGAGTCGAGCTCCTCGCGACCGGGTCGGGCCGAAACGGCTGTCGCCGGGGGACACTGCGCTCCGGGCCATTGAGCAGACCCGCAGGTCAGCACCTCAGCCTCGACCACATCCGCCCCTTGAAGGTTTACGCTCGCCTCGGCGGCCCGAACCGACCCCAGTTGGAGTACCACATGCCGGCGATCGTGCTAATCGGCGCCCAGTGGGGCGACGAGGGCAAAGGTAAGGCCACAGACCTGCTCGGCGAGCGGGTCCAGTGGGTGGTGCGTTACCAGGGAGGTAACAACGCTGGCCACACCGTGGTACTGCCCGACGGCCAGGACTTCGCACTGCACCTCATCCCCTCTGGCATTCTCACTCCGGGCGTGACCAACGTCATCGGCAACGGCGTGGTCGTGGACCCTGGCGTCCTGCTCGACGAGCTGGCCGGCCTGGAGGCCAGGAACGTCGACACCGAGCGGCTGCTGATCTCTGCCGATGCTCACCTGATCATGCCGTACCACGTCGAGATCGACCGTGTCACCGAGCGCTACCTCGGCAAGGCCAAGATCGGCACTACCGGGCGCGGCATCGGGCCCGCCTATCAGGACAAGGTGTCCCGGGTAGGGGTTCGAGCTCAGGACCTACTGGACGAGAAGATCCTGCGCCAGAAGGTCGAGGCTGCCATGGAGTTCAAGAACCAAGTCCTGGTCAAGGTCTACAACAGGCGGACGCTGGACGCCGACCAGGTGGTGGATACCGTGCTCGAACAGGGCGCACACTTCGCGCGCCGCATCGCCGATACCCGGCTGCTCCTTGACGAGGCGCTTCGGCGCGATGAGACGGTGCTGCTGGAGGGCAGCCAGGGAACCCTGCTCGACGTCGATCACGGAACCTATCCTTTCGTCACCTCGTCCAACCCGACCGCGGGTGGTGCATGCGCTGGTTCGGGTATCGGCCCCACGAAGATCACTGCCGTGGTGGGGATCCTCAAGGCGTACACCACGCGGGTCGGCTCGGGTCCGTTCCCGACCGAGCTGCACGACGCCATGGGCGAACGGCTACGCAAGGCTGGGGGAGAGATCGGCGTCACCACCGGGCGAGCCCGGCGGGTCGGCTGGTTCGACGCGGTGATCGGGCGCTATGCCGCACGGGTGAACGGGATCACCGACTTCTTCCTGACCAAGCTCGACGTGCTCTCCGGGCTCGAGACCGTACCGATCTGCGTGGCCTATGAGGTCAACGGCCGGCGCACCGAGGAAATGCCGATGACTCAGACCGACGTCCACCACGCCGTCCCGGTGTACGAGGAGCTGCCCGGCTGGTGGGAGGACCTGTCCCAGTGCCGCACCCTTGATGCACTGCCGCCCAACGCGCAAGCCTATGTGGCGCGAGTCGAAGAACTCTGCCGAGCGCGGATCTCCGTCATCGGAGTCGGTCCGGGCCGCGATCAGACGATTGTTGTCCGCGCATTCTGAGAACACATCAACGGCTGAGCAGGGCCTCCTCTAGATCCAAATCATGGAGGGTCCGGGTCAGGACTTCATCGTCGATGCGCCCGATATCCCGCAGGCCGACCAGAGTTTCGCGCTCGGCTGCCAGCATCTCCAGTCGCAACCGGCGGTAGATGACGCTGGGAGCCTCACCCAGTTCCGTCTCAGGGCGCCCGAGGCGTTCCCAGACACTATGGCTGCGGTGCTCGGCGAGCCTGCGCAACCGGCTGGTCACCGAGTCCGGAGCTCCGTCCGAGACGGTCTCCAACCGCTGCAGGGCGGCCTGCGTTGCGGTGTGGATGGCATCCGCTTCGGCTAGCGCGTCCTGATGAGACTCGCGGCTCTGCACCCCCAGGCGGCGGATCACCCAGGGCAGCGTGAGGCCGTGCAACAGCAGGGTTGCGACGGTGACGCAGAACGCCAGAAAGATGATCTCTGAGCGGCCCGGGAACGGCGTTCCGGACTCGGTGACCCTCGGGATCGCCGAGGCCGCGGCGAGGGTGACCACGCCGCGCATCCCCGCCCAGGAGACCACCGCCGCAACCTGCCATGGCGGCGCCGGATCTCGGGCACTTACCCGTCTGAACAGCGCTCGGGGCAGGTAAATGGCCGGAAACACCCACAGGATCCTTGCCAGCACCACTGTCGCGATCACCGCGGCCGCGGCGACCAGCAGTGGCCCGACGGCACCCACGCCGCGCACCACGGCAGGCAGTTGCAGCCCGATCAGGGCGAACACGAACGCCTCAAGCACGGTGTCCGCGGCCTGCCACACTGCTAGGTCCTGAAGCCGCGTGGCATAACCCGCCTGAGGCGCGTGGTGGCCCAGGTACAGCCCGGTCACCACCACCGCGAGCACCCCCGAGAGATGGACCTGTTCGGCCAGCGCATACGCGGTGAACGGCACCACCAGGCCCAGGGCACTCTCCAGCTTGGGATCGCCCAGACGCAGCCGTATCTGGTGCACCACCCGCCCGAGCACTGCACCCATCGCGACGCCGCCGGCCGCAGTGAGCAGGAACCCACCGACCCCTGACCACAGCGAGAATCCGGTTCCGACCGCGGCCGCCACCGCGACCCGCAGTGCGGTCAGTGCGGTGGCATCGTTGAACAGGCTCTCTCCGGCCAGCAGCGTCATGACCCGCCGTGGCAACCCCAGGCGCCGCCCGATGACCACCGCGGACACGGCATCCGGTGGTGCGACCACAGCGCCGAGCGCCAGTGCGGCGGCCAGCGGCAGGCCGGGTACCAGCCACCAGGCGACCAGCCCGACGGCCACGGTGGTGAACAGCACCAGGCCGACGGCGAGCAACGTGATCGGCCGGATCTTCGCCCGGATCTGGATGGCTGAGCTGTCCAGCGCGGCCGAGTACAGCAGCGGTGGCAGGATCGCGTACAGCACCAGGTCCGGGTCCAGCTCGTAGCTCGGGACGCCGGGGATCGCGGAGATGGCCAATCCGGCGACGACTAGCGTGAGCGGTGCGGGCACGCGTAGCCGGCGACTCACCGCGGTCACCGCGAGCGCGCCGAGCACCAACAGGATCAGCCGCATACCGTCCATGAGGCCAGCATGCACCGGGAGCTATCGCCAAATGACTTGTGAACACGTGCAGCAGCTGCCCAACCCCGCCCCGGAACCGCCGCAACCGGCGAACTGCGTGGACTGCGCTGAGCTCGGCGAGTCAGTATGGGCCCACCTCCGGATGTGCCTGAGCTGCGGGCATGTGGCCTGCTGTGACTCCAGCCCACACCGGCACGCCACCGCCCACTACTTCCGCTGCGAGCACCCCGTCATGCGCTCCGCCGAACCCGGCGAATCCTGGCGCTGGTGCTACCGCGACCAACGGCTGGTCTGACCCGGTGCCCTCCGCCGCCGAGTTCGGCACCAGCGCTGCTCGCGGGACTCGCCGCAACTCTCATGTCGAACTTGGCGACGTCAGGGTTGTGGGAATCAGATGACAGTGTCGAGCGCGCCGCTCTTGGCTTGGGCGAGCAGGTCCCCGAACTGCCCGGCGCTCATCCGAACCTGCGAGCCGAAGTCATCGGTGAGCACCACCCGCTGCTCGGCCGGGGCGGATTCATCAACAAACAGTTGCGGGCACCCGCAACCGCAGTCACCACAGAACGTGGCGAGCGATTGTGAGCTGGTCAAATTGAGCATGGCAAACCTCCGGTGTCTTTACCTGACCACCCGAAAGTACTTGCCCAACTACAGTTGGTGTGACCCCTCATTGTGTGGCACCCGGCTCTTGACACCGACCAGGAGGGCCCCGTGGCTTTCATCGACGTGCAGAACCGTCCTACCGCGCGGCAGGCGCTCGCCCGTCGTGACATCGGTGCGGTGTTCTGCATCTTGCGCGACGCAGGAGTGACTCAGGTCAGCATCGCGCGCGCCACGGGCCAAAAGCAGTCAGAGATCTCTGAAATCATTTCGGGTCGCCAGGTGCAATCCGTGACTCTGCTGGAGCGGATCGCGGACGGCCTCGGAGTGCCCAGGGGATGGATGGGTCTGGCCTATACGAGTGCCCGACCGACGCAGACGACGCCCGTGGATCCGGCGAGCGAGGATGAAAAGAACGTCAATTTATTGCGGCATGCCGGGACCGTGCTGTGGGGGAAGCCGGTGTTCGGTCCCGCTGCGCCGTTTTACTTCACAGATACGCCGACCCCCCTGTGGCGCAGGATCGGGCCTGCGGACGTCAAGCAGGTTGTCGCTACTACCAAGCGCCTCGGGCAACTCGCCACAGATCTTGGCGGTGCCCCGTTGATCAATGCACTTGCCGCGCACACCAAAACCAGCGAGGCGCTGCTGGGCACGGACATGTGCGAGCCGGTCCGGCAGGGGCTACTGGTTGCGCTGGCCGACGCGCATGCTGATGCGGCAGCTGCGGTCTGGGATGCCGGGTTGCCTGAGATTGCCCGCGAGCACTTTATCCGCGGCATGGACTGCGCGGGCGCTGGAGGCGATCTGGTGCGGGCGGTGGTTAATCTGAACGGCTTGGGGAGATTGGAGCTCCTCGTTGAGCAACCGAATGAAGCGTTGAAGCTCTTCCAGCTGGGAGTTGCGGCAGCGCCTACGGTGCTGACCCGGTCGAAGCTGGAGTACGACTGCGCCTGGTCACTGGGCATGCTGGGCCTGGCGACCGATGCGATTTACATGCTGCGCCGAGCCCACGATAGCTACGACGCGGCGTGCGATGAGTCTCGGCCTTGGAAGCACTTTGCAAGCACACTGCCACATGTCGAGGGCTGCACGTACTTCGCACTGCGTCGTTTCGACCGTGCCGCAACAGCCCTGTCGTCCGCGGTCAACGGGGCCCGTCACGCTGCGCTTTGCACGATGAGTAACTCCGGTCTCCTTGCTGCTGCCCAGCTCCGATGTGGCGAACTGCAAACGGGGCTGTCCACCGCAACCCGGGCTATCGGTCTAGCTAAGGGCCTTCGCTCGATGTCGGTACGGCGTGGTCTGGCCCCACTTCAGGAGGCCGCGGCGGCGCGGCGGGACTCGGCGTGCCAGGACCTGGCGCGCGAGGTGGCGCTACTGCGCACCGCGGCGTGAGTGGGGAAAGGAGAGCCGCCACCGCGAAGCTGTGGGGATCGGCCGATTACTCCGGTCTCGCACGGCGACTTGAGTCGGCGGCGGACGCGCTGGTCGACGCGGCCGCGCCCAGAGCCGGCGAGCGCGTCCTGGATCTTGCGGCCGGCACCGGCAACGTTGCGATCCGCGCGGCGGCGCGTGGCGCGAGGGTCACCGCGGCCGACATCGCTCCGCGGATGGTGCAACTGGGCCGGGAGCGCACCGGGCCTGCGGTGGAATGGATCGAAGCCGACGTCGAAGATCTGCCGCTGCCCGACGACACTGTCGACGTCGCACTGTCCGCCTTTGGGCTGATTTTCGCGCCGCGGCCCGAGGTGGCGTTGACCCAGCTGACCCGGGTACTGGTGCCAAGCGGGCGGTTGGCTTTCACCGCGTGGGCCTCCGACGGTTACATCGCAGCGCGGGCCCGCACCATCCGGGAGTTCGTGCCTCCTGACCCCACCTATCCCGACACCCTGAGCTGGGGTGATCCGGACATTCTGGAGCAGAGGCTGGCCTGGGGGTTCAGTGACATCCGCATCGAACGCCGGTCGCTGCCCTGGCATTTCGACTCGCCTGCGCAGATGAGCGCGTTCTACACCGCGCATTCGGCGGCGTATCTCGCCGCCAAGCAGGCGGCGGGTGATCGGGCCGATCAGATGGTCGCTGCGATCGAGCGGCAGGCATCTCCCGATGGCGGTCCGGTGCAGCTGGAGGCGGAGTACCTGCTGGCCCAAGCGCTGAGGTCGTGAATCAGCGGAGTACTGACGGGATGTGCTCCGCTGCGGCCGGCGCGGCGAACACCGTGCCACGTGCCGCATCGGCACCGACATCGCGCCACCAGTAGGCCTGCTCGGCATCGTCAAGATCCGCCACGACAACGGCGGTGCCGCTGCGGCGAATCAACGGCACCAGGTTGGCCATGGCGGCGCGCACCACTGAGTCGGGTTTCGCCGCGGCGGTGCGTACCAACGGACCGGCAATCTCCACACCTCGTACCGGCAACGACTCCAGCAGGGCGAGATTGCCGACCGCCTGGCCGTACCGGGTGAGCACCGTGCACACTCCGATTTCGGCCAGCGTGCACAGGTTGTCCACCGCGTCGCCGTGCCCCGCCACGATCACCTCTACCGGCATCCCGAGCTGGATGTCCTGCGGCCGGAACTGCGTAGCTGCCAGGGTGTCGTGCACAACCGCCACGAGGTCGGGATCCTGGATCAGGTGCGAAGTCAGGTCCACCCGGACGGGTGGCGCGGCCACCCCTAATTGGTCGCGCCAGCCGCGCAGGTGCTCGCAGGCTTGCCGGAGCATCCACGGACCGATGCTGAGCACCAGGCCGGTCTTCTCGGCGAGCGCGAGACAATCATCGTGTGCCACCGCACCGCGCACTGGATGCTCCCAACGGAGCAGCGCCGCGAGTGCGACGATCTGCCCGGCGTCGGCTGCTGCGGGATCGAGCCGCACCAGCGGCTGGTACGACAGCGTGACCTGACCCTCTTCCCACGCCCCGGGCATGTCAGTGGCCAATGCGTACCGCGCCCGGTCGCGGGCGTCGGCGATCGGGTCGTAGAGCCCCCACTGCCCGCGGCCGGTTAGTTCCGCCCGGTGCAGCGTTGCTTCCGCAGCGCGGATGAGCTCCTTCGCGTCGGTCTCCCCGGCAGCGCGTCGTACGACGCCGATGCACGCGCTGACGGCTAAGCCACGGCCGGCGAGGTGGACCGGTTCGGATAACTCGGCGTTGATGCGTGCGGCGAGGATCGCCGCTTTGGGTGTGGTCAGCGACTCCTTGATGAGAATTGCGAATCCGTCGGCATCGAATCGGGCGACGAAAGCATTTTCTCCTTCGACCAGCGCTTGGAGCCGCTCGGCGACTGATCGGAGCAGCAGGTCGCCGATGCCCATACCAAGGCCGTCGGTGACCACTCCGAAGGAATCCAAGTCGATTTTATACAGCGTGATGACGGCGTTGCGGTCACGTTCGAGCTGCTCTTCGAGGTGGATCGCGAAGTGCAGCCGGTTGGGCAAGCCGGTCAGCAGGTCGTGCAGTGACTGGTGACGGACCCGCTGCTCGAGCAGCTGCTGATCAGCGACGTCCTCGATCATCGTGACATGACGCGTGGGGTCGCCCGCTGCATCGCGCAGTAACGACACCGTCAGCGCGACCCAGGTGGTGTCTCCGCGCCCGGTCAGTGCTCTGACCCTGCGCTGCAGGCGTCCTCGTTTTCCTTCGGTGAGTGCCTGATACGCGGTCCGTAACCGCGCCGCGTCGTCGGGGTCGAAGAGTTCGGCCAGATCGCGGCCGGTGAGCTCGGTGGACCGATGGTGCAGGATCTCGGTCAGCGCGCCATTGGTCTCGGCGATGGTTCCGTCCAACCGGCTCAGCACCATGCCCACCGGCGCGGAGTCGAACACCGCCCGGAACCAGGCTTGGCGCTCAGCGAAGCTCCGACGCCGCAGCGCAATGCTGTATCCGGTGACCAGCGCACCGAGTATGGAGGCGACTCTGTCGGTCAGGTCGGGGAGGGCGCTCAGCTCAGGTAGCGCGGGCAGGAACCGCCCGAGTACCTCGATGGTCCGACCAAGGCTCTGGTCGCCGGTGATACCCCGCGCCACCAGCGTGGCGGCGGCCTCCGCCACTGGCTCCGGGGTAAAGGGCTCCTGTTTGATTGTGTCGACCACCCGGTCGACCCATTCATAGAGGCATTCCTCCATGATTTCGCGCGGTATGGGCAACTCGGCGGTCGGGTTTACCGCGTGGGACCAAGCGCAGGCCAGAGCGACGCGCGACGTGGGACGGGCCGCGCCGCTCATCGTGCCTTGTCCGCCTTACCCCAGCATTCCCAGTGGCGCGCTGACCGTCCAGCGCTGCACCAGTCTACCGGCTGTGACGGCGCCTGCGGTGATCCTTATTCCTGATCGGGTTAATACTCAGTGGCACGCCCTATCCGGCGCACCGTGCAGTAGCGCCGGGACCGCCTCGGGTTCTACGGGCGGCGAGAATGCGATGCCGCGAGCCTGGTCGGCGCCGACGTGTCGCCACCAGTCTGCTTCCTCGACGTTATCGATACCTGTCACGGCAACTGTGGCGCCGGTGCGCCGGATCAATGGAACCAGGCTGGCCAGCGCGGAGCGCACCACCGAGCCGTGCTTCGGTGCGGTGGCGCCTACCCATGGACCGGCTAGCTCCACCCCGTGCACTGGCAGGGATTCCAGCAGAGCGAGGCTCCCGAGCGCCTGCCCGTACCGGGTGAGCACCGTCGGCACTCCGATGTCTGCCAGCGTGCCCACGTTGTCCACCGCGTCGCCGTGGCCGGCAACGATCGTCTCGGCCGGCATCCCGACCTGGAGTTCCTCGGGTGGGAGCTGGGCTTTCGTCAGGGCGGCGCGCACCACGGCCACCAGATCGGGATCCTGCGTCAGGTGCGTCGTCAGGTCAACGCGGACAGGTGGCACGGGGCCTTCCAGCTGGTCACGCCAATCGCGCAGCTGGTCGCAGGCCTGCTGCAACATCCACGGCCCGATCGACAGCACGAGACCGGTCTGCTCGGCGAGTACGAGGCAATCCTCGTGAGTCACGACACCGTGTTCCGGGTGCTCCCAATGAAGCAGGATCGCAAAAGCCACGATCGACCCGGCGTCAGCAGCGGCGGAATCGAGCCGCACCAGCGGCTGATAGGCCAGCGTGACCTCACCGTTCTCCCAGGCGGCGGGCATGTCGGCGGCTAACGCGTACTGCGCCCGCTGCTGGGCGTCGGCGGGTGGGTCATACATCGCCCACTGCCCACGGCCGGTTCGCTTGGCCCGGTGCAATGTTGCCTCCCCGGCGCGGATCAGCTCGTTGGCATCGGCTTCACCGGGGACCCGTCGCACGAAGCCGATACACGCCGACGCGCTCAGCGCGCGGCCGGCGAAGTAGACCGGTTCGGCGAGCTCGGCGTTGATGAGCGCGGCGAGAGTCGCGGCAGTGGGCGTGGTCGGCGACTCCTCGATGAGGATCGCGAACTCGTCGGCACCGAATCGGGCGAGGAAAGCCCGTTCTCCAACGAACCGGGCCGCAAGTCTGGCAGCGACCGATCGCAGCATGAAATCACCCGAGCCCAAGCCCAGCCCGTCATTGATGACCGCGAAGCGATCCAAGTCGATATTGCACAGCAAGACGGCAGCCTCACGGTCCCGTTCGAGCACCGCCTCCAGGTGGATCGCGAAATGCAGCCGGTTGGGCAGCCCGGTGAGCAGATCGTGCAGCGTTTGGTGGCGGACCCGCTGCTCGAGCAGCTGGCGATCGGTGATGTCCTCGATCATCGTGAGGTGGTGCGTCGGATTGCCGGGGACGTCGCGCAGCACCAGCACGGTCAGCACAGCCCAGATGGTGTCTCCGTTCGCCGCGAGCAGCTTGACCTTCCTCTGGAAGCCTCGCTTACGTACCTCGCACGAGTAAGGTCCTTGGGTCCGATCGCTGAGCCCCTGGTAGGCAGCCGTCAGCGCCGCGGCATCGTCGGGATGAAAGATCTCACACAGCTCCTGGCTGGCGAGCTTGGCGGGCGGGTAGTGCAGGATCTCGGTCAGCCCGGGGTTGATCTCGGTAACGGTGCCGTCCAGACGGCTGATAGCCAGGCCCAGCGGTGCGGTGTCGAACATGTCCAGGATGCTGGTCACCACGTCCCGGTACCAGACCTCGCGATCCTCGAGGGTACGACGCGGCAGGGCGGTGGTGTACCCGGCGCTCAACCCCTCGAGGAGGGTCGGGATCTTGTCATCGAGTTCCGAAACGGTGTGCAGCTCGGCCATTCTGGGCAGGGCACGTCTGAGGACCTCCAGCGTCCGGGCTAGGGCGTGCTCACCGGAAAAGCCCTTGTTCACGAGTGTCTCGCCGACCAGCGCCGTGAGCTCCGGGCGGTACTCCTGGTTCCTGAGCACATCTAGCAGACGACCGAGCTGGTCACGGAGACATTCCTCTACCCAGTAGCTCGGTATTGGAACCTCGGAATTCGAGCTCATCGCATCCGACCAGGCTCGCGCCAGCTCGGCAAACGTGACGAACTGCGCCTGACCACTCATCTTGTCTTCGTCACCTCACGTACCGACACCGGTACTACCGGTACTGCCAGTGTATCGGCTGTCACCCTTCCGGGTTACCGACTTCGCTAGGCCATGCGGTTGGGCCGTCGGCCGGCGCCCGTACCCTGCGCACTGTGCGAGTTCTGGTGATCGGCGCCGGCGCCCGCGAGCACGCGCTCGTGCTGGCGCTGTCCAGCGACCCGGGGGTGACGGCGCTGGCCTGCACGCCCGGCAATGCCGGCACCGCAGCACTGGCCGAGCAGCCCGGTGCTGACGTCACCGATCCGGCTGCGATCGCGACATTGGCGGCCTCGTGGTCAGCCGATCTCGTGGTGATCGGCCCCGAGGCTCCCCTAGTGGCCGGGGCGGCCGACGCGGTACGCGCCGCCGGCATCGCCTGTTTCGGGCCGTCGTCCGGCGCGGCGCAGATCGAGGGATCCAAGGCGTTCGCCAAGGGCGTGATGGGCGCTGCCGGGGTGCCGACCGCGCGCAGCGAGCTGGTGGATAATCCTGGCCGGTTGGATGCTGCGCTAAGCCACTTCGGCCCACCCTGGGTGGTCAAGGACGATCGGCTGGCCGCCGGTAAGGGCGTCGTGGTCACCGAGGATGTCGAAGTGGCCAGGGCACACGCGCTGACCTTGCTCGATGGCGGCCACCCTGTGCTGTTGGAGTCCTACCTCGACGGGCCGGAGGTGTCGTTGTTCTGCCTGGTCGACGCCAACCGTACGGTGGTGCCGCTGCTTCCCGCTCAGGACTTCAAGCGGGTCGGCGAAGGAGACGTGGGCCCCAATACCGGCGGGATGGGTGCCTATGCCCCGCTGCCCTGCGCCCAGAAGTCGCTGGCCGCCGACGTCGTGGCGCTGATCGTACAGCCGGTGGTGGACGAGCTGGCCCTGCGGGGTGTCCCGTTCTCCGGGTTGCTGTACGCGGGCCTGGTGCAGACCGCAACGGGCCCGCAGGTAATCGAGTTCAACTGCCGCTTCGGCGACCCGGAAACCCAGGCATTGCTGGCGTTGCTGGGTACTCCGCTGGCCGGGCTGCTAATGGCCACCGCTACCGGGGCGCTGGCCCAGCAGCCGCCGCTGGAGTGGGCGCCCGGGGCCGCCGTGGCGGTCGTGCTGGCCGCCGAAGGGTATCCGGGCATCCCACGAACCGGAGACGTGATCACCGGGTCCGACAGCGCCGGAGTGCTGCATGCGGGCACCCGCCGCCGCGATGATGGGGCCGTCGTCTCGGCCGGTGGCCGGGTGCTCTCCGTGGTGGGGACCGGCCCCGATCTGGTGGCCGCGCGCAAGCAGGCTTACCAGCGTGTCGAGCAGGTTCACCTGCCTGGCGGGCATTACCGCAGCGATATCGGATTGAGAGCGACGCGCCGCGAAGATGGCCCGTTCGCAGCTGGTTGACGCGATAGCCTCCCGACGATCATTAGCGGGGTTGGAGGCTGAGCAAGACGATGGTCATATGCGACCGCCAAGGCGAGCAACTGTTGCTCACGTTGTCGCCCGAAGGGGTTCGCTTCCTCCGCGAGCAATGGTCGTGGTTGCGCGAGCTGGTGCGCTGGCAGCTGGCCGGTTGCACTGACGACCCGCTCGCCGAGGTCACCGGACTGCCGGTACCCATCGGCACCATCGACGGCCGGCTGGCTTACGTCGTGGATTACTGGTGCGGCACCAAGGAGACGGGCCCGGTCCGCCAGCTCTGGGAAGGCTGGGTGCTGCACGACCTGGAACACAGCTTGGCCCGGGTGCTCGGCACACTGCCCCGGCACGGCGGCGTGGTCCAGCTCCCCGGCCGGGGTTTCCCGTCTGCCGCCGAGTGGGGCTGGATGCTGGAGACCCTGCATGTCGTGCTCGATGTCTCCGGGCGAGTCAGCATCATGGGTTCACCGGATCGCATCCTGCCCCCCGCGCCGTCTGCCCAGGACACCGAGAGCTACCGCCGCAGCCTGCGCTGGCTGGAAATGGTCATCGACGCGCTCACCCAAGCCCAACGCGCCAGCCCCGCCTCCTGACCGGCGTGTCGCCCTCCCTTGTCCGGTGTGTCGTGGCCTAGTGACCGGTGTGTCGTGGCCGAGGGACCGCGAGATCGTCACGCGGCCATCCCCTCAAGCCTGAAGGATGATCAGGCACCAGGCGACCTGCGCGGATAACCGCGACGACATCGTGGAGGGCGCGAATGTCACGAAGCGGATCTCCGGTGACGGCGAGCAGGTCAGCGTCAGCCCCCCTGGTTAGTCGGCCCTTGCGGCCGGTGAGCCCGCACGCGCCTGCGGCAACCGTGGTGGCGGCGCGCAGCGCCTCGAGGTTGGTCATCCCCAGCCCGCTGAGTGCGGCGAGCCCATAAGGCAGCACATCGTGAGGCTTGGAGCGGCGTATCCCGGCGTCGGTGCCCGGAACGATGCGTGCGCCGTTGCGATGCAGCCGAGCCCAGCTCTCGATCACGATTTCGAGACGGCTGGCGATGGAGACCGGCAGATCTCCTACGCCTGGCACCTCGCCGACCGTTGCACTCACCACAGCTCCCGACTCAACGATGGCGGCAATGGTCGCCGGGTCGGCGGCCACGCCCTCGTCAGTGATGAACGTGACGTGCTCTAACGTGTCGAAGCCTGCCCTGACCGCATCGGCGACCGAGCGCGGCCCGTGTACGTGCGCCGCTGTACTCAGCCCGAGGCCGTGCGCCTCGGCCACGATCAGGCGCAGATCGGTCAGGTCGTACTGCGACTCATGGGGAGTGCTGCCCGGTGTGAGGCGCCCACCACTGACCATCACCTTGACGACATCACAGCCGCGCCCGGCCCGCTCGCGAACCGCGGCGCGTAGCTCCGACGCTCCGGTGGCCACTCCACCGAGGAAATGGCAATGTCCACCGCGGACGGTGATCGGTGGGCCGGACGTGACGATCTGAGGTCCCGGATCACCCCCCGCGTCGAGCTGCTCGCGCAACCTCAGCGCCAGGAAGCTTCGGTCGCCCAGGTCGCGAACGGTGGTGATACCGGCCCGCAAAGCCTGACCGGCGGCCTTCGCCATCTGAGCCAGCAGCTGGCCGTCATCGACGGCGTCGAGCCGGGCCACGACATCGGCGCTGGCGTCGAAGGCCAGGTGGACGTGCGCGTCGATGAGCCCGGGAAGCAGGCAGACATCACGACCGAGCTCGAGCACCTCAGCGTGCGGAGGAGGTGCTGCGCCTGTGGTGTCGACGTCGACGATCCGGCCGCCGCCGATCAGTACCGTGCTCGGGCCGAAGCACCGATCCCCATCGAACATCCGGCTGGCGCGCACCGCGAGCAGCGTCTCGACCATGCGCATGCGTCACTCCTTTCGACGACTAACTGAGTTGAGTGCTGTCGACCCCTTCGAGATACGCGTCCGGACCGGTGAGCACGACACACCGGGCCGGTGAGCACGACACACCGGGAGTTGGCAGCCGTAGGCTGCCTTGGTGATCCCCGACGTGCTGGCGGCGCGGTACGCCTCCGGTGAGCTGGTTGCGCTGTGGTCGCCCGCCCACAAGGTCGTACTCGAGCGCCGATTGTGGCTGGCGGTACTGCGCGCCCAGGCTGATCTGGGCCTGCCGGTCGAGCGGCAGGTGCTCGAGGATTACCAGCGCGTGGTGGCAGCAGTGGATCTGGCATCGATCGCCGCCCGGGAACGGGTGAGCCGGCACGACGTCAAGGCGCGTATCGAGGAGTTCAACGCGCTGGCCGGTCATCAGGAGATCCACAAAGGGCTGACGTCGAGAGATGTCACGGAGAACGTGGAGCAGCTACAGATCCGCTCTTCGCTGGAGCATGTACGAGACCGCTGTGTCGCACTGCTGGCCAGGTTGGCGGCCCGCGCCGCTGACTACACCGGACTGGTGATGGCCGGGCGCAGCCACAACGTCGCGGCCCAGGCGACCACGCTGGGCAAGCGGTTTGCCAGCGCGGCTGACGAACTCCTGGTGGCCTTCGCCAGACTTGAGGAGCTGTTCGAGCGCTACCCGCTCCGCGGGATCAAGGGCCCGATGGGCACCGCCCAGGATGCGCTGGATCTTCTCGGTGGTGATCACTCCGCGCTCGCGGCTCTGGAGCAGCGAGTGGCCCAGCATCTGGGCTTTGGCCGGGTCCTGAGCAGCGTCGGACAGGTCTATCCGCGGTCGCTGGACCATGAGGTCCTCAGCGCACTGGTGCAGCTGGCTGCGGCGCCGTCGTCGCTGGCGACCACGATCCGCCTGATGGCCGGCCACGAACTGGTCACCGAGGGGTTCCAACCCGGGCAGGTCGGATCCAGCGCCATGCCGCACAAGATGAACACCCGCTCCTGCGAGCGCGTCAACGGACTGGCTGTGGTGCTGCGCGGCTATGCCTCGATGGTCGCCGAGTTGGCCGGCTCGCAGTGGAATGAGGGCGATGTGTCCGACTCCGTGGTGCGCCGCGTCGCCCTGCCGGACGCATTCTTCGCCTTCGACGGGTTGGTGGAGACCTTCCTCACGGTGCTTGACGAGTTTGGCGCGTACCCCGCAGTGATCGACCGGGAGGTAGAGCGCTACCTGCCGTTCCTAGCGACCACAAAGATCCTCGTCGCCGCCGTACGCGCCGGCATGGGACGGGAGAGCGCGCACGCAGTGATCAGGGAGCACGCGGTTGCGGTCGCCGTCGCGATGCGGGAGAAAGGCGCCGGCAACGACCTGCTCGACCGGCTGGCCGACGACAGCAGGCTGCCGCTGCACAGCGCCGATCTGGACGCCCTGCTCGCCGACCGGCTCCCGTTCACCGGGGTGGCCGCCGAGCAGGTGGCAGCAGTCCTCGCCCAGGTCCAGACGGTGGTGGCCCGGCACCCGGAAGCTGCCACCTACCGCCCCGCTGCAATCTTGTAACTCCGGACGGCATGAGCCGGCACTAGTCAGCTCGAGACGCTGATGTCGCCGAGTTCGACACCAGCGTCGGACACCCACGTCCGCACGACCCTGACGTCGAACTCGGCGACATCAGATCAATCCGACTCGCGGTGCAGGGGGAGTGTCACTTCTTCAGTGCGTGGAACGAACCCGCGACCTTGTCGAAGGTCGGTGCGGTGGAGGCGAAACGTTCCCTGGGTAGCGTCTGGAAGACCATGCTGATCATGGTTTTGCCGTTGAACAGGAAGAAGTGCGAGTGCGCGCCCTCCTGGCCGCTGGTGGCATCCTTGAAGGAATAAAAGTAGAAGAAGCCGGGCAATCCGCCGAGCTCGATCTGCTTCGGTTCAGTGATCATCTGAACGGACTTGTTGGACGTCACGAGCTTGTCCGTCACCTGACGGGCACTCGCAAGCTGTTGGGGTCCTACCGGCTCTGGAAGTTCGCTTTCCCGTACCAGCAGGGAGTCCTGGGTCCCCTGCGCCAGGAGGAGGAGGACTTGGGGGTCCTTCGGGTTCAGCTTGGTCCAGTTGGAGGGATACCCCATCTCGAAGCCCGCATGATCACTCCGGAACTGGCTGAAGCCAGCCGGCAACGCCTTCGCAGGGGTGTCCGCTGCCTTGTCCGTGGTATTCGTGGTACTTGCGGAATTAGCGGAATTTGTCGCTTTTCCGGGAAGGCTCGAGGCGAAGAGCTCAGGCCCCCAGATAGCTGCGGATGTTCCGAGCCCGACCGCCAGCACCGCCCCGACGGCGATGACCGACACGCGTCTCTTGCGCACCGCATCCAACACGCTTGTCATGGTGCCCACTTCCGTCCATCAGAGCGTAAGCTTTCGCTTACTGTGCGTGAACAATGGATCGCCGTTCAGCATGCCATTCGCTGGGTCCCCCGTCACGGAGGGCAGCATCGTACTAGCGGCGTGTCACCATCGACCGAGCACCCCAGTACGTGTCGTGTTGTGGCCTTCGTGGCGCGGACGCTGCCCCAACTGCTGGTCGATCTTTCGACATCCGATTGGGTGGTCCGTCGGTCACGGGGTGAACCGTGGCCTGCCGTGAGCCGAAGTCCGTACTGAGGCCAGGCGGTGGCGCCGCGACGCGGGTTTACGCGCCACGCGCCTCGGCGGTGAGCCGTCGGTGTCGTGGAAGGGGACAGGTATGGTAACTACAGAGCAGAAGTTCGGAATTCAACTTCAGAACAGGGGAACGCCCAGGACGTTCGAGCAGAACTTTTCGATGGTCCTCGGCTCCATCTACATCGTGGGTGGGATCATCGGATTTTTCGTCTCGGGTTTTGGCAACTTCACCGAGATGACGAACCACGAACTTTTCGGAATCTTCCTGATAAACCCGTATCACAACATCGTGCATATCGGGATCGGCGCGTTCTGGCTGCTCGGGGCGTTTGCACTCACCCCAGCTGGTAACGAGGGATTGAACATCGCCATCGGTGGCATCTATGCGCTTGCCACTGTGATCGGCTTCCTTGGTTACCTGTCTTTACTGTCCATTCCCGCTGGTCCAGTCGGAGACAACTGGCTGCACCTGGTGACCGCGCTGGTGACACTGGCACTCGGTACCGGCCTGATCAGTGCGAGTCGGCGGCGTCAAGCTGCTACCGCCTAGGCGGCGGATTCTTGCTGACCGTGTCCCCTGACCCTGACGTCAGGGGACACGGTCATCTCTTGTGTCTCCGCACTGATCCCGATAGGGAGATACTGAGGCGAAGAGGAGCCTGCCACTAGCTCCGGCATGTCTCCAAGCCGTGTCGGAACGGGAGGTGGGAGTGGCGCTCGTCGTCCAGAAGTACGGCGGCTCGTCAGTGGACAGCGCCGAGCGGATCAAGAGGGTTGCCGAGCGGATCGTCGAGACGCGCAACGGCGGTAACGAGGTCGTCGTGGTGGTGTCGGCGATGGGCGATACCTCCGATGAGCTGCTCGATCTGGCCGCGCAAGTGGCTGCCCAACCACACCAGCGTGAGCTCGACATGCTGCTTACCGCGGGTGAGCGGATCTCCAATGCGCTGGTCGCGATGGCGATCCATGATCTGGGCGTCGACGCGCGCTCATTCACGGGTTCACAAGCCGGAGTGATCACGACCGCCGCACACGGCCGGGCCCGGATCATCGACGTGACGCCGAGCCGGGTGCGCCGGGCATTGGATCAGGACGCGGTGGCGCTGGTAGCGGGATTTCAGGGAGTGTCCCAAGACACCAAGGACGTCACCACATTGGGTCGCGGCGGCTCCGATGTCACCGCGGTCGCGCTGGCTGCCGCCCTGCGGGCGGACGTCTGCGAGATCTACACCGACGTCGACGGTGTGTATTCCGCCGACCCGCGGATCGTGCCCGACGCCCGCAAGTTGGACACCATCACCTACGAGGAAATGCTGGAGATGGCGGCGTGCGGGGCTCGGGTGCTCATGCTGCGCTGTGTCGAATATGCCCGGCGCAACAACGTTGCCGTCCACGTCCGCTCGTCCTACAGCCGCAACCGCGGCACCATGGTGGCTGGATCAGTGGAGGATCGCACCATGGAACAGGCCATGCTCACCGGCGTCGCGCACGACCGGTCCGAGTCGAAGATCACCGTGATTGGGGTGCCCGACGAGCTCGGCAAGGCCGCCCATATCTTCCGCGTGATCGCCGATACGGAGATCAACATCGACATGGTGCTGCAGAACATCTCGCACAGTGACAACCGCACCGACGTCACCTTCACGTTGCCCAAGCTCGACGCGCCTGTCGCGGTGAGGGCCCTGCGGACCATGCAGGCACAGATCGGCTTCCAGGATGTGCTGTGCGACAACCGTGTCGGAAAGGTGTCGCTGATCGGCGCAGGTATGCGCTCGCATCCGGGTGTCACCGCGCGATTCTGTGAGGCGCTCGCCCAGGCCGGGGTGAACATCGAGACCATCAACACCTCGGAGATCCGGATCTCGGTTCTGGTCCGCGCCGAGCAACTGGACGACGCGGTGCGCGCGATTCACGAGGCGTTCGACCTGGGCGGCGATGAGCAGGCCGTCATCTACGCGGGGACCGGAAGATAATGTGCCCGGATGCGGGTATCCCGCAAGACCGCTCGGGTGCGGGTGTCCCGCGTGGCACAGTCCTCGCCATCGTCGGCGCGACCGGCGCCGTCGGGACCGTCATGATCGAAATCATCAACTCCCGGCCGTCGGTGCCCTGGGGCGAGATCCGGTTGGTCGCCTCGGCTCGCTCGGCCGGCAAGCAGCTCACCGTGCGGGGCGCGCAGCACGTCGTCGCACCGCTCACCCCTGAGGCGTTCGACGGGGTGGACATCGCGATGTTCGACGTCCCGGACGAAGTCTCGCAGCTGTGGGCCCCGGTCGCCGTGCAGCGCGGCGCCGTCGTGGTGGACAACTCCGGCGCCTTCCGCATGGATCCCGACGTGCCGTTGGTGGTCCCCGAAATCAACGCGGCCCATGCGGCTGTGCGGCCAAAGGGAATCATTTCCAACCCGAACTGCACGACGCTGTCGATGATGACCGCGGTGGGTGCGTTGCACCGGGAATTCGCCCTCATCGAGCTGGTGGTGGCCAGTTATCAGGCCGCCTCCGGTGCCGGGCGCGGTGGAGTGGACCGGCTGTACGCCGAGATCGCCGCGGTGGCCGGGAAGGATATCGGGGTGCGGGGCGGGGACGTCGCCGAGGCGCTGGCTGCGGCTGGGCTGCCCGCTCAATCACCGTTTCCGGCACCGCTGGTGATGAACGTGGTGCCCTGGGCTGGGTCGCTCAAGGTCGACGGCTGGACCTCCGAAGAACTCAAAGTCCGTAACGAGTCGCGCAAGATTCTCGGCATCCCCGGACTCAAGGTGTCGGCCACATGCGTGCGGGTGCCGGTGGTCACCACCCACGCGCTTGCCGTACATGCGGTATTCGCCCAACCGATCACCGTCGAGGCGGCTCGGCAGGTATTCGCCGCGGCACCGACCATCGTGCTGGCTGACGATCCGGCGGCCGGAATCTGGCCGACCCCGGCAGCGGTGGTGGGCGCAGACCCAACCTACGTCGGCCGGATTCGACAAGCCCTGGACTTCGCAAACACGCTGGACTTCTTCGTCTGCGGGGACAATCTGCGCAAGGGCGCGGCCCTGAACACCTACGAGATCGCTGAAACCCTCGCTGGTGACTGGTCCTCGCAGCGATAGCAAATCCCCGTTCATCCTCGACCGGACTGTTCGGTACTCGCACCCGAACCGGTCGGCAACCTGGAACGAACCAATCGTGGGGGTGGCGTCGAGGTGAGCGACCTGACCACAAAAGTCACGCGCACATTCCGGTTGGTCGCGCTGACTGCGGCGTTGACCGGGCTGCTGGCGCTGATCAATCCGGTCCCGGCAGCGGCGCACGTCGTCGGAACCGGCGGATCGCCCACCAACTACCGGACCACAGTCACCGCGATCCGCCCGGCGCTACCAGCCGTCGCGGCCACTGTCGGGCTCGGCGGGCAGTTCGTGCGAATCACCAACCAGGGCGCGGCGACGATCGTGATTCTCGGCTACCGCGGTGAACCATTCCTGCGGTTGTCCCCTCACCTGGTAGAGGTCAATCAGCTCAGCGGCACAGCTGCTCAGACCGGCCTGATCCCGGTCGCGCCCGGGCCGGGGAGTCCGGCGCCCGAGCCGAGATGGGTGCGCAGCAGCGACGCAGACAGCGTCGCGTGGACCGACGCCCGGATCGCACCACCACCGCGGCAGTCGCAACCGGCATCCGGATCCTGGACACTGCCGCTGCTCGTGGACGGGCAGCAGGTCACCGTCGTCGGCACCCGGGATCTCATGCCGCCGCCTTCGCCGTGGCCCTGGGTGGTGGTCCTGGTGCTCCTTACCGCCGCGGTGGCGGCTATTGGATGGATGCGCAACTGGCAACGGCCCATGGCAGCTGTTGTCACAGCGGGAATCCTGGCCTTCGTGCTGCACGTACTCGGCACCGGATTCGCCCCGCAGCAAAATGGGCCGGTGTTCGGTTGGGTCAGTGTCGGTCTGGTGGCCGGATTCGCCTTACTGGTCGGCGCGGTTAGCGCGGTCAGCGCGTTGCGCGCAAGCGAATCAGCGCCTGACCGTGCCGTCACGGCTGGCGGGATAGTCTTGATTCTGGCTGCGGCCGATATCAGTGTGCTGTGGAACTCCCAGTTGCCCTTCCCAGGGCCGGGGACGCTGGACCGCGGATTGACGGTGATCTCGTACGCCGCCGCGATCGGTTTGATCATCGCGGGGGCACATCTGGTTCGGCTAGCCAGGTCCCGCCGGACTCCGGTAGAGGGAATGAGCGGTTGATGACCGGGGCGGCGGCGCAGTTTCTTGCGCACGGGGTTGAGGGACGGCGGGATCTACCGTTACCGCTGGATCTGATGGTGCAGGGTGCCGTTATCGCGTTGCTGGCCTCCTTCTTCGGTCTGGGTGTGCTGTGGCGGACCCCTCGGCTGCGTGCGGGGGCCGCGGGGCGGGAGTTGCC
Source organism: Pseudonocardiaceae bacterium (assembly GCA_036009255.1). GTDB lineage: Bacteria > Actinomycetota > Actinomycetes > Mycobacteriales > Pseudonocardiaceae. The sequence continues at coordinate 3,323 of DASYMC010000083.1, read as the reverse complement.
GCTGGCGATCCAGCGGCTGGTGGACAGCACCGGGTTCCGCTGGTTCTTGCGCCTACTGGGCTTGGCCCTACCAGCGTATGTCGTCGCGACGGCTCTGCTGTTACCCGATGGCGCGCCCAACCCGCTGCCCTACGCGGTGTATGTGCTGTTCTGGGTAGGGATCGTCCCGCTATCACTGCTATTCGGCCCGGTATGGCGGCGGGTTAACCCGCTGCGCACGATTCACCTGCTGCTCTGCGCCCTCACCCGGATCCCCGCAGACCGCGGGGTGCGGTCACTACCGCAGTCGCTGGGCTACTGGCCGGCCACGCTGTCGCTGCTCAGTTTCGTGTGGTTGGAGCTGGCCGCACCGGACCGTGACGCCGTCAGCGTGCTGCTGCTGTATTTGGGCGGCTACGCCGCCATCCAGCTCAGTGCAGCCCTGCTGTTCGGCGAGGCCTGGTTCACCACCGGCGACGGCTTTGAGGTCTATTCCACACTCGTCGCCACATTGTCGCCCTTCGGACGACGGGACGACGGCCGTCTGGTTGTTCGCAACCCGCTAGACGGGGCGGCCACGTTCGGGCCGACGCCGGGTGCTGTCGCCCTGATCGCGGTGCTGTTGGGCTCTACCTTCTTCGACACCGTCTCCGGCTCAGCCGAGTGGGACCGCGCCGTGCAGTCGGTGCCGGTTGCGCCCGCCCTGATCTCCACCGCCGGGTTACTGGTCATGATCGGCATTGTGGCCGTCACGTTCGTCGGCGCGACGTTACTGGCCGGTCGTGCCGGTGATCGGGGTCGAAGACCGGTTCCCGGTCTGCTCGCGCACACTGTCATCCCCATCGTCGTGGGATACGTGATCGCGCACTATTTTTCTTTCCTGCTCTTTCAGGGGCAAGCGGCACTCGCCCTGCTCTCGAATCCACTTGGTGCCGACGCACACGTTTCCGGCGCCATCAATTACGGTTTGATCACGGCGGCAGGTATCGCTTTTATCCAGGTACTAGCTGTCATCGTCGGACACGTTCTCGCGGTCATCAGCGCCCACGACCGATCGGTCGCGTTGTTCCCTCGGGCGGACGCCGTTATCGGGCAGCTTCCGCTGATGGTTCTGATGGTGGGGTACACCGTGGGCGGTCTGACGCTGCTGTTCGCGGCGTGAGGCTCCCCGGCTCGACAGGCTAGTCGGCCTGGACGATCGATGGGTCGAGACGCCGTGGCGTCATGGGCGCTCCGCCATCAGCACCAAATCCCATCGCCGCATCCACTCGGTGCCCAGCCGTTGCCCGCTGGCCTTCATCTGCTGTCGAGCGAACTCACCAGGCCGGTACTCATACAGCGGATCGCCGGGGTACCAGCGCGTGCTGGCGCGCAACCGGACCGGCCCGGTCGAGATCGAGCAGATCGATTCGGTCGTTGTCGATCAGGTCCATGAGTGCGCAGATCAGCGCGACCACGTCTAGCCCGGTCCGTGCCCGTGAACCGACCGCGACATCGAGATTGCGGGCGTCCAGCTCGCCACGGGACACGCTGCGGCGCCGGGCGTTACCCGAGGGCCCGTCTGCTCATGATTAGCCGCCTACGTGAACTACGGGACGGCGGGCGAGGTCCTTTTCCGCTTCGCGGAGCACCTCCCGGGTGACCGGGGCGGTCTCCCCCCGGCCGAGCAGGATGTACTTTAGGAGGTGCGCGAGGGGGTTGCCCTCCGACCACTGGAAATGCAGGTGCGGGCGGACCCCGGTCTCGTCGCGGATTCTGAGCGTGATCGCGGCGAGCGCGTTAGGAACTGCCGGGCTCTGCGTGCGCAGCACCCGGTACCCGTTGACCTCGATCCCGCGGACGTGGAGGACGCGGGAGAATTCTGATGGGTCCGTCACGTCGACTTCAAGGAAAGCGATGGAGGCCTGTGGTGGGATCGGGTTGAGGTCCCGCTGCTCCCGCTCCTTGTCCCGGTATTCCGCCAGGTCGCCTGCCTGGCGCTTGTTCGCGATGAGATGCAGCTGTCCGTGCTCGACGCTGCCCCGGATGAAGGCAGCGGCCAGGTCGTCGAATTCGATGTCGTCGGCGCGCAACTCGGTCGCCCGGCTCAGCCGCGATACCAGGGAGATGACGACCATTCCCACGATGAACGCCAGCGAGATCACGATGCCGTCCGGCTTCTCGATGATGTTCGCCCCCAGCGCGTAGGTGAACAGCAGCGTGACCAGCCCGAAACCGGCGACCGCGCCGGGTCGTCGACGTCGCCGGGCGGACATGGTCACCGCGACCGCCGCCGACACCATCATGGCCAGGATGCCCGTCGCGTAGGCGCCGGCCTGGGCGTCCACGTCCGCGTGGAACAGGATAGTGATCACGATCGCGACCGTGGTGTAGACGAGCACAACCGGCCGTACCGCGCGAGACCACTCCGGGGCCATCCCGTAGCCGGGCAGGTAGCGCGGCACGATGTTGATCAAGCCTGCCATCGCGGACGCCCCGGCGAACCACAGAATGACGATGGAACTCACGTCGTAGACCGTCCCGAAGGCATCGCCCAGCAATTCGTGTGCGAGATAGGCCAGGGCGCGACCGTTGGCCCGGCCGCCCTCCTTGAATTCCGCCGGGGGAATGAGAACGGTCGTGACGAAGCTAATTGTGATGAGATAACCGCTCATGATCACAGCAGCGACGGTCAGCAGTTTGCGGGTGTTGGCGATCCGGTTGCGCAGCCGCTCCTGCTCGTTCTGGCCGTCGGCCCGGACCAGCGGCATCATGCTCACCCCCGTCTCGAACCCGGACAGACCCAGCACCAGCGACGGAAACGCCAGGAACGCCGTCAGGGCCACATCAGTCGGGCCGCCACTGCTCAGTAGGGCCTCCAGCCACCGCTGCACCACCACCGGCTCGCCGATACTGCGCACCACCCCCACCACCACGACCACCGCGTTCAACAGGAGGAACACCGCAACTAGCGGCACCGCCACTTTGACGGCTTCGCTGAAGCCGGCCAGGAACACCGCGCCCAGCACAACCAGCAGTGCAACGGTGATCAGCACCTTATGGCTGGTGAGCAACTCTGGGGCGAACTGGTTCTCCGCGACGTGCACGGCGGCGTCCGCGGACGACAGGGTGATCGTGATGATCCAGGACGTCGCAACGAACCCGAGCAGCGTCAGCACGAAGAACTTCCCGCGCCAGAACGGCAACAGTCGCTCCAGCATGGCCACCGAACCCTGCCCGTTCGGGCTTTCCGCCGCCACCCGCCGGTACATCGGCAGCATCCCGAACAGGGTTAGCAGGACGATCAGGAGCGTGGCCAGCGGGGATAGGGCCCCAGCGGCCAGCGCGGCGATGCCCGGCAGGTA
>DASYMC010000082.1:0-19817 GCA_036009255.1 Pseudonocardiaceae bacterium | reverse complement strand
CAGGTGGCGACCGTCACCACCGGTCCCATGATGAACCTGTTCTCGCGGCCCACGCCAATCTGGCTCTGCTCCGGCCAGCGGGCACCGTGGTCACGACTTTGGCCCCAGCTCCGGCACCTCTAACCGAGGTCCATTGATCCGCGGGAATGTTGCTGAGCGCGATGTATCAACGAGCCGGCTGCATCACTCAAGGCGGTGGCGTCAAGGGCATCGATCTGGTCGGCCGGTAAATACGTTGCGCAAGGTCAGTTACCGATATTCAGCGAGTGGCGGGTACCTCCGCCGGTGCCATCGTCGCGTCGCTCATCGCGGCCGGCAGGACCACGGGAGTCGGCGTGATGGCCAACGATGCGGCACCGACTGGGTCGGCGTGGGTGGTCGGAACGCCTGCGAGGTAACGTCGGAAGATGGCGCCCATGGATTCCGGGCTCCTGCTGCACCTGTGCACGCCGGCGACGTGGCGGATGGCGCTGGCCGCCGGCAGCGTGGCGCCGCCGTCGCTACTCAGTGAAGGGTTTGTGCACCTGTCCACGCCGGCTCAGGTGCAGTTACCGGCCAACGCGCAGTTCCCGGGGCGACTGGATCTCCTCGCGTTGGTCATCGACCCGGTGAAGCTACCCGCAGAGCTCCGCCTTGAACCGGCCCCGGACGCCGCCGACCTGCACTTCCCGCATCACTACGGGCCGGTTCCTGCTGATGCGGTGGTGGCAGCCGTGCCCTACCAGCCAGGACCGGACGGGTGCTTCGCCGATCCGGTCGACCTCCCCGCTCCCCGAGACGTCGCAGCTCGGGTTCGCGTGTTCGATCGAGCCTTGGCGCTGCGGCGCGCCGCCGCTGTGGTGCCGGTGGACGGCGGAGCCGCGGTGCTCGATCCGCGGTTCCCCGCGTCATACGAACACAACACGCTGTGGATCGAGGGCCGAAGCGATGCGGCCACGGTGGCCGCTGAAGCAGACCGGGTACTCGGCAGCGCCGCCCTCAGCCACCGGCGGGCCGTGCTCGATGACCCCACCACAGCGACCGCGCTGGCCAGTCGCGGATGGAACGTGCAGGAGTTACGCCTGATGGTCTACGGTGCAGAGGGCGTGGCGGACAGATCCACCCGCGTGGTGGCTGTCACGCATGAGATCGTCAGCCGGCTCTGGGAGCGGTCCTGGCGCCGCGAGCTGCCCCACCTCGACGATGACTCGGTGCGCCAGCTCGTCGATCGCGAGACCGTCGCCGATGCGGTGCTGCGCATCGTGGACCTCGCTGCGCTTGACGGCTGCGGTGAGCCGATCGCGTCGACGCAGCTGCGCATCGATGGCGCCACGGCGGCGATCGAGGCCGTGATGACCGACCCGGCGCACCGGCAGGCCGGTCTGGCCCGCGTGCTGGTGCTCGACGCGATCGCGCGGGCTAGAGCGGCCGGATGCGATGTCGTCTTCCTGGCCGCCGCGGCCGACGACTGGCCGCACCAGTGGTACACCCGTCTCGGGTTCACCGATGTCGGCACCCGCTTCGAGGTGACCCGCTCGCCGGTATTGGATTGACACCGCGCCGGACTGAGGCCGCGGCCCTAGCATCAGGCCATGAGTGATCGCTCCTCCACCACCACACCGGCCGTTCCGCAGCAGGACACCGAGCAGACTTTCGACCGGCTCGTGGACGAGGGAAGGCAACGTCTCGGCCGTTCTTGGTCCGGGCTGCTTGCGACCGGCTTTCTCGGAGGGCTGGACGTTGGGGTGGGTGTGCTGGCATTGCTGTTGATCGAACAGGCCACCCACAGCGTCCTGCTCGGCGGTCTCGGGTTGTCAATCGGTTTCATCGCGCTGACCCTGGCGCGTAGTGAATTATTCACCGAGGACTTTCTTATTCCAGTGACGGCGGTGGTGGCCAAGAGTGCCACCCCCTTGTCACTGGCGCGGCTCTGGGCGACCACAACTTTGACCAATTTAGCCGGCGGATGGGTCATCACCGCCTTGGTCATGGCTGGTTTCCCCGCACTCCATGCCACCGCCATCGAAGCGGGACGGTTCTACATCGGACTGGGCATCTCGTGGAAGGCCTTCGCGCTGGCACTGGTCGGCGGGATGCTGATCACGCTGATGACCCACCTGCAACACTCCACGGAGTCCGACGGGGTGCGCCTGGTGCCGGCGATCGTCATGGGATTTCTGCTCGGCGCGGGCAAGGTCAATCACGCGATCGTCGGGTCGCTGATCTGCTTTGCTGCATTGCAGGTGGGGGCGCCGTTCGGCTATGCCGATTGGTTGGGGCTGTTCGCCTTCGCCGTACTCGGCAACCTGATCGGTGGCCTCGGGCTGGTCACTTTGGTGCGGTTGCTGCAAGTCCCGCACAAAGTGCTGGCGGAGCGCGAAGATGACACCAGCCCGACCAAGCGCAAGATTGCCTAATTGACGCCGAGAGCGCCCTCGACATCGTAGACCTCAGCGGCCGGAGTTGCCAGCAGCAGCTCAGCCATCTCGCGTTTCAGGACGGTCAGGCGGCTCTCTTGCTGCTCGCTGCGCTGCGGCATACGCGCCAACGCGATGAACTCCTCGCTCACGAATCCCTCCCGGAGGAACACCGTCACGCGGCGGCCCCGATAACCGAGCCGGAAAACGAAACGCTCGCGGGTCGGCCCCAGTTCGGCACGCGCCAATGCATCGTGGACGGCATAACGGTCCTCGGTGACCGCCCTTGTGACCATTTCGAACGCGTCACGGGCACCCGGGCCGGCAAAGGCCGTGTCCACCTCGATCTCGTGGCGCTGCACCAGGCCATCCGGCTCCAGCTGCGGCAGCACCCTTTCCATCACCTTCAACGCGTGGGCCACGCCGCCGGGGGAACCCGGGCCGTGGTAACGCATGAGGTCCTCGAACGTATAGGTCAGCACGCTGCCCTGGTCCGCCACCTCGATCGTGTTGATCACCTGCGCTCCCTCCCGACTTCGTGATGTCACCGCACCTATCGGCATGTCCAGACCTGGAATCATCGGGCTGGTGACGCGCTGGCGATTCGAAGGTGAGATCGCTGCCTTCGGCACGTCCGCAGGACACCGTATCGTCCTCGGGCGGTGGCCGGTCTCGCCGTTCGGCCCGATCAGCGACGTCATGCTCGAGACACCCGATGGCATGCGGCTGCTGATCGCTCCGAGCGACGAGGTCGCCGGTTTCCTCGCCAGCACCTACCGCTTCGACTCCGTCGATGTCACACCGGTCGAGATGATCCGTCGGCCAGGGCGGCTGCAGGTGGCGACCGGGCAGTTGCGAGCCGACCTGAGCATCGGACGACGGGGCTGGCTCGGGCTGCTCCTGCAAGCCGTACCGCGCGCGGTGGCCACCGCCCCTTCGTGGGCGACCCTGATCGACCCGCTGGTCCGAACGGCGCTGCCAGGGGTGCGGACCCGCGGCAGTGCAGGCTCCGGACGAAGGGAGTGGTACGGAGCCCGAGATCTCCATCCGCTGGTGTCCGTCACCGCTCGCTGGCAGGGCACCGACCTCGGAACCATGGCGGACGTCCGCCCGCCCGTCCGGTTCGGCTTCGGCTCCACACCCCGCCGGCCCTCCATCGTGCACCTCACCACGACAGTCCAACTATGACGACATTGACCCCCTCCTTGACCCCGACATGGAGACATATCGGGCTCAACGGGACCTCCTTGACCCCGATATGTCTCCATGTCGGGGAATGAGTCTCGGTACCGACACACCGGGGCGACGACATGAGCACTGCTGTGCGATGGCCCCGCATAGGATCGACGACGAGCCCGCGCCAGCTGGCCGATCACCCTGATCCGGGATACAACCGGGGGAACCCATGGGCAGAAGACGTGCGCTGCTGTTGTCTTTGCTCTCGGTCCTCGTCCCGGTCGTCGTGCTCGCCGCCGACGGGCTCGCCCAGGCGAGCGGGGCGCACGCCACCCAGACCATCACGCTTACGGTCGACGCCACCGAGGCCCCCCGCAAGCTCTTCCACGCCCGGGAGGTTATACCGGTCAGCCCAGGCCCGCTCACGCTGTACTACCCGCAGTGGATTCCGGGCGAGCATGGGCCGACTGGACCGATCAATAATCTTTCGGGGCTGGCATTCACGGTGAACGGAAAGCCCCTCCCCTGGCGGCGCGACCCCGTTGACATGTACGCCTTCCACCTCGACGTGCCGCAGGGCGCCACCGCAGTGGAAGCCAGCCTCGAGTTCCTGGCGCCGACCTTCGCAGGCGGCTTCACGTCAGGTTCCTCGACGACCTCGCACCTCGCTGTCTTCTCCTGGAATTGGCTTCTGCTCTCCCCGCCGGTCGCGCAGGCCGACGACCTCCTCGTCAATGCCTCCGTTCGGCTGCCAACGGGTTGGAAATTCGGTACGGGGCTGACGATGGATCGGGAGTCGGGGGGCGAGGTGACATTCCGAACCGCCAACCTGATGACACTCATAGATTCGCCAGTGCTTGCGGGTGAGCATTTCCGCTCCATCCCGCTCTCGACCGCGAACCCGGCGGTTGAGATGGACATCACCGCCGACAGCCCCGCCGCGCTCCAACCGAGCCAGCAATTCACCGACGCTATGCGGAAGCTCGTCGACGAGGCGAGAGCGCTTTTTGGTGCCGAGCACTATGAGCACTACAATTTTCTGTTCACTCTGAGCGACCGGGTGGCGCACTTCGGGCTTGAGCATCATCAATCGAACGACAGCCGCGTTGCTGAGCGGGCGCTGATCGACGAGACGCAGGGACGGCTCGCGCGTGGTGTGCTCTCGCACGAGTACGTCCATTCCTGGAACGGCAAGTACCGCCGGCCTGTTGGGCTGGCGACGCCCAATCCCCAGACGCCGATGCAAGGCGAGATGCTCTGGGTCTACGAGGGGCTGACGCAGTATTACGGCAACGTGCTCGCGGTCCGCAGTGGACTCTGGACGCCGGAACAGTATGCCGACACGCTGGCTCAGGCCGCTGCGAGCCTCGACCACACACCCGGTCGGCTCTGGCGCCCGTTGATCGACACGGCCGTCGCGGCACAGCTTCTCTACCAGGCCCCATCGGAATGGAGCACCGAGCGGCGCGGCACCGATTTTTACAATGAGGGTTGGCTCCTCTGGCTCGATTCCGATACGCTGATCCGCCAACTCACGTCGGGACAACGCTCACTCGACGACTTCTGCCGCCGTTTCCACGGCGGGAAGTCGGGGCCGCCGTCGGTCAAACCGTATACCGTCGAGGATGTAGTCGCGACGCTCGATGAGGTCGCGCCCTACGACTGGCGGACGTTCCTCAACCAGCGCCTCTACACGACCGACGCCCACCCCCCACTCGCCGGTATCGATCGCGGCGGTTGGCGGCTAGTCTACGACACCGTGCAGGGCCAGCGGATCAAGGATTTGGAATCCGCCCGTAAGCAGGTCGAAATGGGTTACTCGATCGGCCTTCGGCTGAACGACGAGGGCGTCATCAGCGACGTGATCCCAGGGATGCCCGCGGCGAACGCGAAACTCGGCCCCGGCATGACCGTGGTCGCCATTGACGGCAAGAAGTTTTCGCCCGACGCATTGCGTGACGCAGTAAGTGCGGCGAAAACCTCCGACAAACCGATTCAGCTGCTCGTCAACAACGAGGACACTCTCATCAACTATACGATCGACTACCACGGCGGCGAGCAGTACCCGCACCTCGTCCGTGACAACGCCAAGTCCGACCTGCTCAGCCAGACGATCGCGCCGCTTACCCCGAGACGGTGAAGCACGGCTACTCCATGACCAGATGCCTACCTTCACCCCGAAAGATACCAGGAACCCGCGATGCCTCAGATCCCCTACGATCGGTCATACACGTCGTTATTCAACCCTGGAAAAGCTGACAATTTCTTCAGGATCGGCCCGATCCCGCCGGACGAGGCGCTATGCGCCGAAATGTCGCGACTAGCGTATGTGAAAGATAAGGAGAGACTCAGGACCTACCTCGCGCGCGCCAACTTCACGCTGGCGACAGCGATCGGCTATGGGGAGCCAGGAATGCAGGTATTCGTCGCGACGTCGAACGACGCCGAGGACCCGATTGCGGTCACCGCGTTTCGCGGCACCGAGGGGGACGATCCCACCGATCTGTTCGCCGACGTGAAATTCAGGACGGTCGAATGGGACGGCGCCGGAAAGGTGAACGAAGGGTTTAGTGATGAGTTCGCGGACGTTCCTGGGGTGCGGGACCGCGCCAGACTCATCCCGGCCGGCACACGCGCTTTGTTCACCGGGCACAGCCTCGGTGGCGCATTCGCCACGCTTGCCGCGGCACTGCACGGTCCCGATTACCTGTATACATTCGGGTCGCCGCGCGTCGGTGACGGAGACTTCGCGACCAGCATGCAGGGCGTCAGTCACTCACGCTATGTCGACTGCTGCGACTTGGTAGCCAAGGCTCCGCCGCCGACGTTGTTCGGATACGAATACGAACACGTCGGTCTCCTGCGTTACATCGATCGGGACGGAACGGTTATGCCTTCGCCGCGGGAAGAAATAATCGATGATGATCAACGCGAGGCTTCGTCGGCATACGACCAGTACGCTGTGTTCAAGGGTTACGTGCCGGTGCGCGCACTGGCCGACCATGCGCCCATCAACTATGTCTCCGCGGTGATGGGCGTGCGAGCCTGAGTACTCGATAGGAGGCAGCATGCGGTTCGATGAGGGCTCCGAGCTCGACACGTCCCAGGTCGACGACCAGCGCGGCGGCGGCATGGGCGGCCGGGTCGCGGCAGGCGGTGGCGTCGGCATCGTCGGTCTACTGATCTACTTCCTGCTCTCCCAGCTCAGCGGAGGCTCGGGCGGCCCGCTACCCAGCGGCCTGCCTGGGCTCGGCGAGGGACAAAGCGCCAACGACACCCAGATCAGCGAGAGTTGCCGAACCGGACAGGACGCGAACACGAAGCTCGACTGCGAGGTCGTTGCGGTCGACAACTCCCTCGACTCCTACTGGGCCGGAGTTTTCCGCAGTACCGGCAGCCGGACCTATGTCAAGCCGAGGATTGAGTTCTTCAACGGCGGGGTGAGCACCGGCTGCGGCAACGCGAGCTCGGACGCCGGCCCGTTCTACTGTCCGGCCGATCGCGAGAGCTACATCGACCTGCGCTTCTTCCAGGAGCTCGAGCAGCGCTTCGGGGCGAAGGGCGGCCCGTTCGCTCGGGCCTATGTCGTCGCACACGAGTACGGCCACCACGTGCAGAACATGCTCGGCACATCAAGACGGGTCCAGCCGGGCGAGACCGGGCCCACCTCCGGCTCGGTCCGACTGGAGCTGCAGGCTGACTGCTACGCCGCAGTCTGGGCGAAGAATGCGAGCACTACCCCGGGCTCCTCCGGCCGACCGCTGATCACCAACGTCACCGATGAGGACGTCAGCGCGGCGCTGGACACCGCGTCGCGCATCGGCGATGACTACATCCAAACCAACCTCGGCGGCGGTCAAGTCAACGAGAGCCAGTTCACCCATGGCACCTCCCAGCAGCGCCAGAAGTGGTACCGCACCGGGTACGAATCCGGGAACCCGGCGAGTTGCGATACCTTCAACACCCGCGAACTCGGCTGAGCTCCGGCTGGGGTCAGAGCGCGTCCGTCACGCTCGCTCTACAGGATCCCGGCCCTCCGCCAGAGCAGTTTTCCTGGTCCGGCGATGAGTCCGATCTCGTTGAAGAATTCAACGACCTTGCGGGCGGCGAATTGTTTGGTCTGCCGCCAGTGCGGGTTCGCCGCGGCCGCCGCGACGGCCTCATCGACGTCCAACCCGACCGCCGCGTACACCTTGGGATCGATCAGCCTGGTGGTGGAGAAGTAGACCACCAAGGCTAGGACGAAGCGGCTGTACGCCCGGCCTAGCAGTCCCAGCCGAGGCCACTGCCGAAGGGCCTCCTCGCGGGCGTAGCGGATGTGGCGGGCTTCCTCGACGACGTGGATCCACGACACCTTCTGGACCATCGGCTGCAGCGACTCGTCCGCCATCTGCTCGCGCTGCACCGCGTCGAGGATCTCCTCGACGTAGATCGCGCCGCCGAAGGTCAGGGTGCCGTTGGAGGTGGTCTTGAGCAACCGTCCGAGCTGGTGCACCAACCAACCGGGACCGTAGTCCGGACCGCCGAACTTCTCCGCGGCGCGGGAGAACATCACCGAGTGCCGGCACTCGTCGGCGATCTCGGTCCACGCGTAACGAACGTGTGCGCTGCCACTGGGACGGTCATAGACGTGCCGGACGAGCATCTGCATGAGGATGGTCTCGAACCAGATGCCCATGCAGTACAAGCTCGCCAGCTCGTGTTTGGTCAGCGCGATCCGCTGCTCCTCGCTCATCTGCTGCCACAGCGCCGTGCCATAGAGGGAGCTGCGGCGCGGATCGAGGAAGTAGCGATCCGGCTCGAGCGGGGCGTCCCAGTCTATTTCGACGGCGGGGTCGTAGGAATGCTTGGCAGAGGTCCGCAACAGCCGCTGCGCGGTGACCTCTCGGTCTGGAATGTTGCTGGTGGTGGCCTCGGCGGCGTTGGTCACAGACATCTTCGGCTCCTTGGACAAGCAGGTGACCTCCAAAGTAACTTACTCGTCAGTTACTTTGCAAGTCAGTCACTTTGCGAGAGGCAACCACTCTCCCCGGCGGATCCGGTCCAATCCCAGCCACCCGAAGTCCACCGCCTTCGCCTCCACCATCGCTCGCGGCACCTCCGGATGCTCCAGCCACCACGACATCAGCCCTTGCAGCGCGCCGACGAGCAGCGGGACGGTCAACCGTGCCTGCTTGAGCACGTCCTCCTCAGCGGGCACCGTATTCCCTTGTTCGGGGGCGTAATAGCTGGCCAGCACCGCCGCGAGCACCTCGTATACCTGCTCCCGGAGCCTGCGTAACGGCGCGCCGAGCTCAGGGTTGTCCAGGTGCCGCGCCACCAGTGCCCAGGACTCCGGACGCTCGGTCACCAAGTCGCAGAGCAGCCGGACCACTCCCCGCCAAGCGCCGAGCGCATCGCCAGCCGTGCCGAGCACATCGGGCAACCGTCTCATGAAACCTTGCACGACCTGCTCAGTGACCGCCGCGAACAGTTCCTCCTTACTGGCGAAATGCTGGTACACCAGCGCCTTGCTCACCCCGGCGGTGGCCGCGACGTGTTCCATCTGAGCGAGGTGGTAACCCCGGCTGCTGAACTCCTGCAGCGCCGCGTCGAGCAGCTCACGCCGCCTGTCCTCTGACGAGAGCCTGCGCCGGGCACGTGCTGCGTCCGGAAGATGACGGGAGGACGACTGACTCACGCGACCAGTGTGCTCGCTGCCTGTGCGCTGGGTGAGCGCAACACTCCCAGCTGCGGCGCAGCAGCAGCGCGGACCCGGCCATGCCCGCACCTAGCGGTGCTCATCGATCACTCAGTGGATGCTTCTCGTCACGCTGGGCGCACCCCGGAGAAACGCCACCCAGCCCGTCGTGATATCAACCGCACCGATCGAAAACAGCTCGACGACTGCAAGGAGTAACCATGAAACACGGCGCGGTGCGCAAGCTGACGAGGGCGGCGACGTTGTCTCTCCTCGTACTGACAACGACTGCAGGGATGGCAAGCTGGGAAGTCCTCGCCGCGAGCCCAGCGATGGCGCAGGCGAGCGATCCGGGCAGCGGTGCTGGCGGTCAGGGCAACGGTTCGGACCCGGGATCGGGCTCGCCAGCCAAGGACGGTAACCCAGTCACCGCCATAGTCGGCGGCATCCTCGGTGGTGGCGGCGGAACGCCGGCGCCCTGAGCGTCCTGCTACTGCCGCTCGTCAACGATGTGCGAGAGGGCACCCGTCCTGGTCAGTGGTGCCGATAAGGCGTGCGGGGCGTCTCGGATCAGCCGTGCATCGGAGCAGGGTCCGATCCCCAATCCCGGACCCCGCTCCGATGCGCAGACGGCCCGCACGCGGCAGCATTAGCGATATGAACGAGACACGCGAATCGACCCGGCAGGGCCCGCGCGACGTGTTCGTACGCTCACCCCGCCGCAGCGGACTGACCAGAGTGCTGACCGGCATGGGTGCGCGGGTGCTTGCCGAACCCTGCGGTGGACTGTCAGTGGCCGGCATGGACGCCTGCAGGATCGCGTCGGCCGCCGCGGCCCATTACATACCGATCCAGGAATTGACGCCACGCGCAGCCCGTCAGCAGTGACACGCCTGCATGGAGAACCGTCGTGCGCCGACGGTGGACCGCATTCTGGCAGGTCCACGCCTTCAGTATTACACCCAACAGCCAACAGCTAAGGGCAGTCCGGTTGGGATGTCCCCTGCTCCGCGCGGTCACGACGCGCCGAGCAGCGTGGTGTCGGAGCAGGGTCCGACACCCAACCTCAGACCACGATCCGATGTGCGCACGCCCCCAACGCGGCAACGTTGTGCGCATGATGGAGGTATGCGAGCCCACCAAGCAGGTCCGGCGCGACGTATTCGTGCGCTCGCCCCGCCGTGGCGGACTGACCAGGCTGCTGACCGGAATGGGTGCGACAGTGCTCGCCGAACCCGGCCCTGGGCTCTCGGTCACCGGTATGGACGCCTGCAGGATCGCATCGGTGGCTGCCGCGCATTACATACCGATCCAGGAACTGACGCTGCGCAGCACCTCATTGGCGGACGCCCAGCCGGAGATTTCGCAAACGCGGTGACCCTCGCGACGGGATGGCGAGTTGAGCGCCCGGCCACCGAACTCGACAGCCATCGGTATCCAGACCGAGGAGTGGAATGATCCAGCTTGAGAATGTCAGCAAGGCGTACCAGATGGGTAAGATCGAGCTGCGGGTACTCCACGGTGTCGACCTGACTATCGACGATGGCGAAATGGTCGCCATCATGGGGCCGTCCGGGTCGGGCAAGAGCACGCTCATGAACATCCTGGGCTGTCTCGATATCCCAACCAGCGGGCGCTACCTGCTCGACGGCGCCGACGTCAGCCGGCTGTCCGACAACCGGCTGGCCAAGATTCGAAGCCGCAAGATCGGATTCGTCTTCCAGTCCTTCAACTTGGTTGCCCGCACCAGCGCAATCCGCAACGTCGAGCTTCCGTTGGTCTACGCCGGGGTGCGATCTCGGCGCAATGCTGCTCGGTTGGCTCTCGAGCAGGTAGGTTTGAGCGATCGCCAAAAGCACCTGCCCAATGAGCTCTCCGGCGGTCAGCAGCAGCGGGTGGCGATCGCACGGGCACTGATCAACGATCCCGCGCTCCTGCTTGCCGACGAGCCCACAGGCAACCTCGACACCGCCTCCAGCATTGAGATCATGAAGTTGCTCAGTGTGCTGAACGATGCCGGCCGCACGGTCGTGATCATCACACATGAAGAGGAGATCGCCCGATTCGCTAAGCGGGTTGTGCGGATGCGCGACGGGCACATCGAGAGTGACCAGGTACAGCGAGACCGGACGGAGGTCAGCGCGTGAATCTGGGTTACGGTCGCAGTTCGTAGTGACGCGGCCCTCGGGATGCCCGGCCGTGTGGCGACGCTCATCAGCCTATCTTTGATGAACTTGACCACGCAGTCGATCTCCGTCGGTAGCGGTGCGTGATGGCAGTTCCGCCATGTGACGGCAGCGGGAACCACGACCACCGAGGGCATCTGATCAAGACGGTTCCACGCACAGCCGCAAGGAAGTCCGCCGACACAATGCGCCGCGACCCGGCTTCGCTGTGCGCTGCTGCGGGTACCGATTGTCGTCAGCGTTGTCGTCGTCGCTGTCGTTAGCTCGCGCCGGGGTGATCACGATCTAGGGTTGGAGTGCTAAAGCGGATACCGACGCTCCAACTCGTCCTCCTCCTCTTCGGTCATCCCCCGCACCAGGATTTCATCATCTCCAGCCCGGAAACGCTCGGCGCTGAACAACATCACGTAACCACAAATGCCGCACTCAACTCGAACAAGGTACTCGACGATCACCTCGGGGTCATCAAGATTACTGATATTAGGAGGAAGGTTGCCCATTAGTGCTAAGAATGGAAAACGATGTACCGTAAGGTGTTCAGATTCACAGACCGCGCAACTCATCAATCCGAGTTGAGCAAGCTTCTCTTTGACCTCTACCAGGAAGGTCTTACGCCACCGCAAGTCAACCACGTCCAGAGCAGTCGGCTGTCTGGTCTGGATCGGACCCTGCGAAGCACGTCTCGGCCTCTTCGATATAGCGATCCACATAATCGATGTAGAACTCAATCTTACCGCTCAACGCTCCTCCGGCTGCTCGCTGGGGACGGGGCCAGTACAACATCCTGCCAGATGCCCCACCGCGCCAGGCCAAGACGCCAGTACCCCAATCTAAAAGGGCGGTTCACGAGGTGATCGGCAATCTGGAGCAAGCCGGCGAGAAGATCAAGGGCGCATTTCGGAGGCGACGTACATGCCGCCGCCGGTATTAGTTCGCTGCCGTGCCCAGGTGGCAAGAGAGACGAAGCTATCGCGGCGCCGGCTCCATCGCGCAGCGACACCGATGGGCGCCCGTGCAGCCGACGCTATGGCGTGAACGAGGACACCGGGTGGCCTCTTGGAGACAGGTAAGCGCAGCGGACAGGTCCGCGAGGTGTCGCCGGGTGCGCCAGCTGAGCCGTTCCCGGGCGTTGTGGCACCCTGATCACGTGCCGGGTGAGGATCGGCTGGCCGAGGAGCTGTGGAAGCAGCAATCGCTGTGGTCGCAGACCGCCAACCAGATGAAGACCTCCATCGATCGTGCCCGCTCGGCGGCATTGGTGCTGACTGTCGGGAGCGCGGTGTTAGCCACGCTCGCGGCACGACTGCCCGCAGCACAGGCCACGGCTGGTGCGGTACTGGCCGTCGCCGCCGCCGTCGGGGTGGGCCTGGTGCCGGTGTTGCGGCCCCGCCACAGCGGACGGGTGCTGCGGGACTGGACTCGGGCCCGCTCGGTGTCCGAAGCGCTCAAAAGCGAGATCTACCTCTACCTGGCGAGAGCCGGGGACTACCGGTGCGAGGACCGGGACCGGCACCTGAAGGCGTGCACCGACCGAGCCCGCCAGCAAGCCGCAGATCTACTCCGGTACAGCGTCGATATACAACCGGCGCAGCGCGAGCTGCCCGACGTCTGTGACTTCGGGTCGTATCTCCGGATACGGGTCGGTGGCCAGATCGACGGGTATTACCGGCCCAGGGCCCGGCAACTACGGGCACGGCTGAAGCAGTTCCGTCGTATTGAGTTGGTGTTGGCGGTGGCCGGAGTGGTGCTGGGTACGCTCGCGGCCAGCCTGCCCCAGTGGGGCTGGGGCGCCTGGATCGCGGTGGTGACCACGATCAGTGCCGCGGTCGCCGCGCATGTCGGCGCCAGCCGCTATGAGTACCAACTCATCGAGTACCTGCGCACCGCCGAAGAACTAAGCCAGCTGCGCCACGATGCCACAGCCACCACCTCACCAGCTGAACTGGACCAACTCGTAGCGCGGTGCGAACGAATCATCTCCATCCAAAACGAAGGCTGGATGGCCAAGCTGTCCTCCACCCCGCAAGAAGAGCCAAAGAGCTGATCGTGATCACTTGTGCAGCCCAGCTCGGAAAGCTCGCACCGGAAGCCCCACACGGGCCCTTCCCTTCGAGCACTCCTCCTGACTCTGAGAAGGGGCACGGAGGATGCGCGTGCTCGGTATGGTGTGGGTAGTTGGTGTGCATTGGTTGATCCCGCTGAGTGGGTGGCCGGTACGCCGCTCGGTCCCCGCTCAACGTGGCCCGCGAACCCGGACTGACGGCGGCCCCACCGGACGCCGAACGGTGGAGTGGTTCGTCTCCGCTCGCGGCACCAGCCCGCTCGATCAGGAGTTCAGCATGACGTATTTTATCGCAGTGCCCGGTCTCTTTCCTGCGTGGCTATGTTGGAACGGCGGCGTGCCGTATGGCCGCGGATCCCGGCAGTAACTCCGAACTTCGAATTCGTCGATCGAAGGGTGATGAACAACGTGGCGTCTGCACCCGTTGATCTCCTCCGAACACACCCTCTCGTCGAGGAAATTCTGGACAGTCATCGCGAGCACGCCGCGGGTGACGAGCGTGGCTGGTTCAGTTACCGCGGTCACATTTATCGGGTGCTCAACCTGGCCCGTGCGGTAGTGCCCGACCATGACCACCGCGACGACAAGCTGGCCATAGCCGCTGCGTTCCACGACATCGACGTGTTCAGCTCGCTGAACTACCTGGGGCCTTCCATCCGCACCATGGACGCCTGGCTGAAACGCACCGGACGTGGCGCCTGGGCCGAGGAGCTGGCGGTCATCGTCGCCAAGCACCACCATCTGATTCCCTACCGAGGACGCCACGCGACGCTGGCCGAAGCCTTCCGACGGGCGGACCTCAACGATCTGAGCCAGGGCCTCATCCGCTCCCAGCTGCCCCGTGAACACGTACGTGCGGTAAGGGAGTCCATCGACGTGGGAGTCTTCTTCACCCGCACCGTCCCGCGCGCAATCGTGCGGCATCTGATCCACCACCCGCTCGATCCGCTGCCTATCGTGCGCGCCCGTCGGGCGCTGAATGAGACCGAACACCATAACGCGGATCGTTAACCAAGGATTCTCAACCGTTGTTGTGGTTGGTCGTGGATAGTGCCCATTAGCTGCGTGTTTCGCAACTGCGAACGCTCATCCTCTGCAATTGGAGCGGATCCGTTGGCGCGGTTTAGTGACCTCGAAAAAGGTGCGAACGATCACCGTTGATGCAAGCCCGATCTGACGACGGTGGGCCGCGTAGTGAGCTTGGGAACCCAAGTTGCTGGTCGGGGGTCACCCGGTAGGTGGCCGTGGCGCCGGACCACCCGCCGCGCCTACATCACCAACGCCTTCGCGAACAACGTATCCGTGATAGAGATCGGCACAGGGCGAGGTAAACACCTAGCAATTGGTAGCAGCCAGTGACCAACCGATATACGGCGTTTCGGCCCAGCCGCGAAGCCCGACTTGTCATAATCTGTGGAAAAGCATGCGGTTGTCCGGCAATCGATCTGCTGTGAATTGCTGGATGTGTCCTGTTGTGTCCTGACGCCACTTGACGTCCGACGATCGAAAGACGGCCTGATCTCCTCAGCCTCTCGTCGTGTCAGCGGAACCCGATCTTTCTGGAGCAGGTCGGCCAGGCCTTCCACCCCTGCGCACGGAGTACTTTCTCAGCGATGGCGATCTGCTGCGACCGAGTGGCGTGGTCGGCGGTGCCTGCGAAGGCCTCTCCGCCGTAGGACTTCCACGTTCCGGGGCTGAACTGTAACCCGCCGTAATATCCATTGCCGGTGTTGGTGCTCCAGTTGCCGCTGCTCTCGCACTGCGCCACCAGATCCCATGGATCTTGGCGCATCGGGCCTGCTTGAGCTGATATCGCGAATACTAGAGCGTTCGTCACAGCGGTCGCGGCGATGCCGATACATGGGAGTAATCGAGAAGTCCTCGTCATAACCGATCTCCACGAAACGCGCGTGCGGCTGATCGCCTCGAAAATCGCACGGGAGTAGGGTCCCATCGATCGATCACCAGACCGCGCCTGTCCCGAGTCAGGGTGAGGTTGCGTTATCCGGGCCCGAGGGACAGGGGCTTCGCGCGCCGGGTCCGGATTCCCGCACCCATGGCGACTCCTTGGTGCAGGACGAGACCGACCGTACGGATTACTTTGTGGAATGCAAGGGTAGCCGTATGGCCAGATGCGGTTGAGGCTGCTGTGCATGCGTCGTCACTCAATGCAATAGAGTGAGACGTTTCCGCTGGTCTGGCTTTACCGGGTAGGGCTCCAGGAGAACCTGATTCACCCCGATTTCTGAGCCGCCGAGGTGGTGAGTGGACCACCCATTTGGAGCAGGACGCAAGACGGATTTCCAGGCTTTGGGGCACCCTAGTTCATGATCCTTGTGCGGCACCCACGCTCCGGTCGCTGTGGCGCTTATCACGTTATCAGCTCGACCCGCCTTCGCAGAAGCTGGGAGATGAGCGGGGGACCACACGTCGGCGCTCTTGACGCGGGAACCCGATGATGCCTTGTCGTGTGCACCCATTCCCACGTAAATACGCTCGACGCCGAGCGTGCTGTGATTGAGTACCGCCAAAACCATGGGCTGCTGTCTGCTGGGACGAGTCGCGCCGCTCCCGCTGACGGCTTGCTGAGATGATCATCAGTGACTGGGTCCGGATAGCGCTGTGTAGTTGTTTGTGAGTGCAGCGAATTCGTTCGGCGGCTCCTCGAAGCCGTCGGCATCGAACCCACGCACGGTGTGTTCAGGACGGCACTACTCGTGGGACACCCCGCATCCACCGACACCGACATCCCACCCCGACGGGCGCGACTCCTTGGTGAGCGTGTCCTTGTCCGCTGACGTCAACCTCCGCCCTAACCGCCGCGCATCGTTCGGGCCCGCGTCCGGCAGGCGGACCCGGCGACCAGACGTCGGCAGTCCATGTCGGAAGCCCTTCGAGACCAACAAGCGGCGGATGACTGATTCGCCGGCCTCCAGCGCGCTGCCCTGGGTTGCGGCAGCCGCCGCGAACCCGACGGCCCGGCTGGTGACTGGTCCCCGCGGCGGGCAGATCACCACCGCGTGCTACGCGACGCGACCCATGGGGACGAGGTGGTGACCGCGCTCGGCTATGAGCATTTCCGTCGCACGACCTGGGGCACACCGGTCGGATTTGAACCTGCGACCCCAGAGATTGGCAATGCTGCGGCATGAGGTTTCCTGCGCAGGTCAGCCATGGTTGCAGAGTCCGCCATCGTCCGGCTCGTGGGACACGGTTGCTGTACTTCTCAGCTGTCCAGTCAAGACGATCAATTCAGATTAGGATTGATCATGGCCAGGCGCTCAGGTAGGTGCAAGATATTCGACGTGCCCGGTGGTGCATCGGCACAACGACATGAAGGGATGCTATGGCCACCCAGACGCTGACTGAAGCGAACTTCGATGAGGTAGTCACCGGCAACGATGTGGTTTTCGTCTGTTTCTGTGACTCCTCGTCCGGCGTCTGCCGCAGGTTCGCGCTGACGTTCGAGGCGTCCTCGAACCAGCACCCCGACGTCGTCTACGGCACGGTCGATGTCGCGGCCGAGCAGGGCTTGGCGGCCGCTGCCAACATCAGCAGGAGCCCTACCATCATGGCGTACCGGAAGGGTGTGCTGGTGTACTCGCAGCCGGATGGGCTGTCCCCGGAGGCCCTGGAGGGCGTGGTCACCCAGGCGAAGGCGATTGACCTGGACGAAGACCGGAAGGACGTGGACCAAGCGCGCAACTAGCTGGCTTGGGAGTAAGCGAAACACACGGTCGGTTGGCTGTTTCGGGGGCCGTCCCCGCGGCGCGGCCACGGGGGGAGTCCATCCGGAAAGTCGGATTCGGCAGACTTCCCGGATCTAGTCAGGATGCTCGATACGGAGTCCCGACTGCTCGGCGCCGTAGAAGATTGGATAGATGCGATCTACAGCGCGGCGCCCGACCCTAAAGTTTCTGGTGAGGCACACAATTGACCTTTTTAGTGTGAACTTTGCGCAACGAGGTTCGATGGACTTTCATACGCTGGTTGCAAGCCTGGTGGAGTCCGTCCGAGCCTGACTCGGGTTCTACGGTCGCTGTACTTCGCTGCAGTACGGGGCCTCCCGCTCCCAAAGCCGTGCATGAGGGTCCGGTAGCGTCCGCGATCTGCTGCGTCCGTGGTTGCCAGAAGCTTTGGATGGCGGTGCCGTCGGACGGGCGGGTCGAGTTACCTGAATGGCGGCGTACGCATCCTTAGCAATGCACACCGTTTCGGTTGATGCTTCACCTAGCCACAACGATATAGATCTCAAAGAGCGCCTTATTTGAGGGTCGGCATGACCCGCCGGCAGCAACCGAAATCCGGCAATCGCAAAACCAGATCGCTGGTCAACCTGGGCTTTGGCGGGCAGCTTCACCGCGCGAGGATGCGCTTGACCGTCTATGGTGGGGTGGTGAATCGCTTCGGTGACGTCTCCGAACCTTCCCTACGCGAACAGACCGCCAAAGTCCTGGTCAGCGAGGGCGTTCTCCTGGTAAACCGTGACCGCTTTGAGGATGCGTTCACCGCCTTCAACCGGGATGAATCGCTTCGGTAATGCCTCCGAACTGCGCTTACCCGAACAGGTCACCAAAGCGCTGGTCGGCAAGGGCTTCGCCCTCGATAAACTTGACCGCCCGGAGGGTGCGATCACCGGTACGAGGTGATGGCCCGCTTCGGTGTCCCCTCCAAAGTGCCCATACGCGAAGAGGTCGCCAGTGCTTTGTTTCACAAGGGCGCCCTGCTAGGCAAGCTTGATCGCTTCCAAGAGGCGCTGACCGCATAGGACGAGGTGGTGGCCCGCTCGGTGACGATTCCGAACTGCCCCTACGGGAAGAGGTCGCTAGATCGCTCGTCAACAAGGGTCGAATGTTGCGCGAGCTTGGCCGCCCTAGAGATGCGCGCGCTGCCTTCGACGAGGTGGTGATAGCTTCGGTGACAACCTCGAAGGCGACCTACACAAACAATATGCTACAGTGCAGGCGAATAGATACTTTCGTGACTAGAGCGGTCTTAGGCGAATCTAGGACTTGGTTCTACGGCTTGGCTACTTGGTGCGATTATTAGCATGTACAATGGTCGAACGAATCTGTTCGCAAGTAGCGACGCGGTAGTCCCCAACGATGCCACGCCCGCTCAGTTGATCGTGGCGCCCCATCGGTCATGTGGCGTCGCTACAGTCTGCATCAGGTGTTCGGTGTATGATCACCGCAGCACCAAGCCGAGATCATCTTCATCGGCTCGCTGTCTTGGTGGTTTCGAACCAGTAATCCTGCGATTCAAGATCGAACCAGCTGGGTAGTGCCGGATGGTGCGCATCAACACCCACTAGCTGCGACGTTAGCAAACGCGTATACCCGTTGGTGCCGGTCGTGCCTCGGCACTTTGTAGGCCGACATGGGGCTAAAGGGGGGGTGTCCATCTTGAACCGTACGTGAAAGCGTGCCCACGTCTGTGCGGTGGGTGCTGGTCGGTCAACGGCCGCCGGAGACGGTGATGTCACTGCCGGTGATGAACGATGCCGCTGGTGAGATCAGCCACGATACGGTGGCCGCGACCTCGTCGGGGCGGCCCATGCGACCGAGCGGGCTAGCTGCAGCGGCCTTTTCGGCGTCTGGGACGGTGGTTATCGCCTGCGTGGCGATGATGCCTGGTGACACGCTATTGACACGGATCCCTTCGCCGGCGACTTCGTTGGACAGGCCACGGGTGAAGGTCACCAGCGCACCCTTCGTGGCCGCGTAGGGCACGATCCCTGATAGGCCCCCGGTTCGGGCGGCGACCGAGGCGACGTTGACAATCGATCCGCCGGCGCCGCCATGCGCCGTCGACATCGCTTGGACGGCGTGCTTGGCGCATAACATGGGACCCACGATGTTGACATGTATCAGGCGAGTCAGCGCGTCTGCGTCCTGCTCGTTGATGCGTGCCTTGGTACCCAATATCCCGGCGTTGTTGATCAACGCGGCCAAAGGCCCGAGCTCCTGTTTCGCTTGTTGGAACATATCGGCGATGTCACCTGGTACCGCGACGTCTGCGCGCACGGCCACGGCCCGGCCGCCGCGTGCCCGAATGGTGGCGACCACCGATTGCGCTGCGTCTGCGTCAGCCGCGTAGTTAACGAGCACGCCGTACCCGTCCTCGGCCACCTTTTCGGCGATCGCGGCGCCGATACCCCGGCTGGCGCCAGTGACGATCACCGCGCCTTTCTGTTCAGCTGTCATCAGCTCTTCGACCTCGCAGCATATCGCCATCTTAGGGAAATCGAACGTTCCTCATCATGCCGGGACCACTCACAGAAAAGATCTTCCATTCGGGTGCTAGATGATCAGCAC
>DASYMC010000081.1:0-6225 GCA_036009255.1 Pseudonocardiaceae bacterium | reverse complement strand
ACCGCCGCGGCATCTACCCACACAACATCGACCTCAACGGTCACAAGGTGCCAGCCTGGCGTGGTGTACCAATTCTTCCCTGCAACAAGATTCCGGTCACCGGCTACCAGACCAGCTCCATTGTGCTGATGCGTACCGGCTTGGAAAAGCAAGGGGTGGTCGGGTTGCACCAGACCGGGCTTCCCGACGAGGTCCAGCCCGGGCTCAATGTTCGCTTCATGGGCATCGACGAAAAGGCCATCATATCTTACCTGGTCAGCGCCTATTACTCCGCGGCCATCATGGTCCCTGACGCCATCGGCATCCTCGAAAACGTCGAGATATCACGTTTCGACGACGTGTCGACACCTGGCCCTTCACAACCGTCCGACGCCGCCAAGTCAGCGGAAGCTACTACCAAGGCGCCGCCCTCGGGACCTTCCAAAAAGTCGAAATAGCGCACCGGTTTCGTACATCAACTGAGGGCTGGTCATGCAACCTTATGAGCTGCCGGACTTCTACGTGCCCTACCCAGCGCGGCTGAACCCGCACCTGGGCACGGCACGTGAACATACCAAGGCGTGGGCCCGCGAGATGGGGATGTTGGACTCGCCCTCAGGAAACGATGCCGCAGGGCAACCCGGAGCAGAGATCTGGGACGAGGCCAAGTTCGACTCCATGGACTTCGCCTTACTCTGCGCCTACACGCATCCCGACGCACCAAGCCGCGAACTTGACCTGGTAACCGACTGGTACGTCTGGGTCTTCTATTTTGACGATCATTTCCTGGAAATCTATAAGCGCAGCCAGGATCAGACCGGTGCGAAGGAGTACCTCGACGGGCTACCCGCGTTCATGCCGGTGGATCTCGGGGCGACGCCGGAACCGACCAATCCGGTCGAGCGTGGGCTGATCAACCTATGGACGCGGACCGTCCCGCACCGATCACCAGAATGGCGATTGCGGTTCTTCGAGAGCACCAAGAACCTGCTGCACGAGTCCACGTGGGAGCTCGCCAACATCAGCGGGAACCGGATTCCGAACCCGATCGAGTACGTCGAGGTGCGCCGCAAGGTCGGTGGCGCACCATGGTCAGCAGACCTCGTGGAGCACGCTGCGTTCGTCGAGATCCCGGCCAGGATCGCGGACACCCGGCCGATGCGAGTTCTGAAGGACACCTTCTCCGATGGCGTACACCTGCGCAACGACCTGTTCTCCTACCAGCGGGAAACCGAGGAGGAAGGTGAGATCAACAACTGTGTTCTGGTGCTGGAACGGTTCCTGGATGTCCCCCCGCAACGCGCCGCGGACCTGACCAACGACATCCTGACCTCCCGGCTGCATCAGTTCGAGAACACCACACTGACCGAGTTGCCCTCATTGTTCGAGGAACATGGCCTGGATCTGCTTGAACGCGAAAGTGTGTTGCTCTACGTCAAGGGCTTGCAGGACTGGCAATCAGGCGGCCACGAGTGGCACCTGCGGTCGAGCCGGTACATGAACAAGAAGTCCCAGCGGGAGTTGCCGGTAACGTCGCGTGTGCTCGGCGGCCCCACCGGCTTGGGTACGTCGGCAACGCAACTCACGCTGTCTCTCCGGGCTTTGCCACCCAGGACCTTGGGTCTGCAAAGAGTTAAATACCATACGCACACTCCCTACGAACCGGTGGGACCGACAACTCTGCCAGACTTCTACATGCCCTATAAAGCCCGAGTCAATGTCAACCTGGAGCGGTCGCGCCAGCATTGCATCGACTGGGCTCGGGAGATGGGGATGCTCGAGTCACTGCCCGGTGGTATCGGCATCTGGGATGAAAAGAATCTCGCGTTGTTTGATCTCGCCGTCTGCGCGGCGAGGCTTCATCCCGACGCGTCCGGCCCCGAGCTCGACCAGTCCTCGGCCTGGCTAACCTGGGGAACCTACGGTGACGACTATTTTCCGGCGGTCTTCGGCCCTACCAAGAATATGGCGGCAGCGAAGGTGTTCAATGCCCGGTTGCCGATGTTCATGCCGTTGGATTGCGACACCACACCACCGCCGGCCAACGCGGTGGAAAAGGGTCTTGGAGAGCTGTGGATACGCACTGCATCCCCGATGGCCATGCCACAGCGCCGGCAGTTCCGGCAAGGTGTCGAGGACATGACGACGAGTTGGTTGTGGGAGCTGGCCAACCACATCCAGCATCGGGTGCCCGATCCGGTCGACTACGTCGAGATGCGCCGGAAGACCTTCGGCTCAGACCTCACGATGAACTTGGCCCGCATCGCCCGGGCTGCGCGGATTCCAGCGGAGACGTTCCGTACCCGGACGCTTCGTGCGTTAGAGAACTCGGCGGCCGACTACGCATGCTTCACCAACGACGTCTTCTCCTATCAGAAGGAGATCGAGTTCGAGGGTGAGCTGCACAACTGCGTGCTGGTCGTGCAGAAGTTCCTCGACTTAGATCGGGACCGGGCCGTGGCGGTGGTGAATGATTTGATGACCTCGCGGATGTTGCAATTCGAGCACGTGCTGGCCACTGAGTTAGCTTTCGTGATGGACGATCTCGACTTAGACGATGATGCCCGCAAGGCTCTCGACGAATACGTCGTGGGATTGCAGGACTGGATGGCCGGCATCCTGGACTGGCACATATTGACCGGCCGCTATCCCGAATCAGCATTGCGCCGGCGGTATCGCACACCGCCGCGGCAGCGGTTCGGCGGCCCCACCGGGCTGGGCACGTCGGCCGTTGTCGTCGGCATAGGTATGTAGTCGATTTGTGACGCTTACTGATTGGCGGTACATGCGGTGACGGAGTCTGTGGTAAATACGGCGTCTGTAGTGAATCACGAACGGCGGCAGTCGAGTCTGAGCACGGCGGCCGCCAGCAATCTGGCGACGACGACGAAGTCCGTGCCCCAGATGCAGGCCATCACGCCACGGTGGTTGTTACGGATGTTGCCATGGGTGGAGGCCTCGGGCGGCACATATCGGGTGAACCGCAGACTGACCTACACGGTGGGCGACGGGCGGATTGCCTTCACCACCGAAGCCGGCCGGCTACGGGTCATTCCCGGCGAGCTACGCGAGCTGCCGATGTTGCGGGATTTCGACGATCTCGAGGTGCTCAGCGGGTTGGTTGGCCGATTCACGGTGCGGGAACTCGGGGTCGGCGACACGGTCGTAGCAGTGGGCCAGCCGGCCGATCAGTTCTTCCTCATCGCGCACGGCAAGGTCAACAAGGTCGGGCCGGGCAAGTATGGAGAACCGACCATAGTGGATGTCCTGGCCGACGGGGACTATTTCGGAGATCGGGAGTTAGTACGGCCGGCAAGCACCTGGAGCTACGGCGTCCAGGCGTTGACACCATGCACCGTGTTCGCGCTACCTCGGCAGGAATTCGAGGAAGTGGCGGGCCGGTCCGACGCGCTGCGGGCGCATCTCGAACGATTCCGAGCACAAGCTCGACGGCCACAGAATAAACGCGGCGAAGCTAAGATCGAAATAACTGCCGGGCATGAGGGAGAACCGCAGTTAGCGCCGACCTTTGTGGATTACGACCGCTCACCGCGGGAATACGAGCTGAGTGTGGCCCAGACTGTGTTGCGAGTGCACACCCGGGTGGCAGATCTGTACAGCACCCCGATGGACCAGACCGAGCAACAGCTGCGGCTGACGATCGAGGCGCTGCGCGAACGCCAAGAATACGAGATGATCAATAACAGTGATTTCGGGCTGCTGCACAACGCCGATCTGTCCCAGCGCAGCAACACCCGCACCGGGCCGCCGACCCCTGACGACCTCGACAGAATACTCAGCCGCCGGCGGAAGTCGAAATTTTTTCTGGCCCATCCGGCCACCATTGCCGCATTCGGCCGGGAGTGTAACCGCCGGGGCATCTACCCACCGCCCGTCGACGTCGACGGCCACATGGTGATGGGTTGGCGTGATGTGCCCATTTTGCCCTGCGACAAGATTCCCATCACCGCGACCGGCACGAGTTCGATCTTGGTGATGCGCATCGGCGTGGACGACGAAGGCGTGATCGGCCTGCACCAGACCGGCATCCCCGATGAGGTCGAGCCCGGGCTCAACGTCCGCTTCATGGGCATCAACGACCAGGCGATCATCTCGTATCTGGTCAGCACCTATTACTCGGCGGCGGTTCTGGTTCCCGACGCGCTTGGCGTTCTGGAGAATGTGGAAATCGGCTACTGGGGGCAACGGCCATGACCACCATCGATGTGAAAACCGAGGGCCGATCAGCCCGCGAGGTGCTTGCCGGTAGCCGCGTCCTTGTCGAGCCGGCCCTGCGCGCGGCGGTCGACACATTGCCGCGGGACATGCGGCGAATCACCGGCTACCACTTCGGCTGGTGCAACCAAGCCGGTGAGCCGGAACCACCCAGTGGGGTCAAGGCACCGGGCGGCAAGGCGATCCGCCCCACGCTGGTGTTGCTCAGCGCCCAGGCGGTTGGCGGTTCGCCAGCCACGACGGTGCCGGCCGCGGCCGCGGTCGAGCTGGTGCACAACTTCTCCCTGCTGCACGACGACGTGATGGACGGCGACTTGACCCGCCGCCACCGCTCCACGGCGTGGAGCGTGTTCGGGGTCAACGCGGCGATCCTGGCTGGAGACGCGGTGCTGGCGCTGGCCCTTGACGTGCTCGCCGGTAGCGGTCACCCGGCCGCCATGGATGGAATCCGAGAGCTCAGCGCCGCGGTACAGGACCTTGTGGAGGGCCAGTGCGCGGACCTGGACCTGGAGCGGCGCGCGGGCGTTGAACGGGCGGAATGCCTGCGGATGGTCGAGCGCAAGACCGGTGCACTGATGGGGTGTGCCTGCGCGGTGGGCGCCCGTTTCGGAGGTGGCAGCGCAGCTCAGGTCGAGCAGCTAAGGCGCTTCGGTCAGCACCTAGGCCTGGCGTTTCAGCACGTGGACGACCTGCTAGGCATCTGGGGTGACCCGGCGGTGACCGGGAAGCCGGTGTACTCGGACCTGCGCAGCCGCAAGAAGTCGCTGCCCGTGGTAGCTGCGCTGACCTCCGACACCCCAGCCGGGCAGCAGCTGGCCGAGCTCTATCAGCAAGACGAGCCACTAGCCGGGCCCGATCTAGTCCGCGCTGCGGGCCTGATCGACGTGGCCGGCGGCCGCACGTGGAGCCAGATCGAGGTCGACGACCTGCTGGCGCAGGCGATGCGGGACCTGCAGTTAGCCGGCCTCACCGTCCGCGCCGCCAATGAGCTGGGTGCGCTCGCCCGGCTAGCCACTCATCGTGACCACTGAGCCCTGCGCGGAGGCACCCCCGATGGCTCTCACCGTCTGCTCGCCGCACCGCGATCGTTCTTCGCCGGGGTCGAGCGCGCCATCGCAGTCGTGGAGCAGCTGCTGGACCACCGGGGTGGGCCGATCTACATACGGAAACAAATAGTGCACAACCTGCACGTGGTAGCCGATCTGCAGGCCCGCGGTGCGGTGTTCGTCGACGAGCTCGACGCCGTCCCGCACGGCGCAACAGTGGTGTTCTCCGCCCACGGGTGTCCCCTGCGGTGCGGGCCCAGGCCGCCGACCGGGGGCTGGAAGTGATCGACGCGACATGCCCGCTGGTGACCAGGGCACATGTTGAGGCCCGCCGGTTCGCCACCCGCGGTGACACCGTGATCCTGATCGGCCACGCCGGACATGAGGAGGTCGAGGGCACGCTCGGTGAGGCCCCGGACCGGACGATTCTGGTGCAAGGTGCCGAGAAAGTCGCGGAGCTTCTTTGCCATGGCAATTGAAGTGTGCGACGCCAATATGAGCTACGTTGAGGACCATCTAGACGAGGCCTGCGGGGCGTTTCTTCCCGGCTGCATTTGGTGCCCCTGGAGTTCTAAAGTCGTACGTGAGATCAGCCAATAGGCGATCCCGGAGACCACCTGCTGGCAGGCGTGCTGGCCGATCCGGGTGAGCACGCGCCGTCGTGGCCCGCGATGTGATCACTCAGCCACGACAACGCGTCTTTGCGACGCAGCGAACTGACACAAGCTGGACACCAGGTGCCATCGCTGACCTCACGGACAGGGCGGCAGTACGGTTGGTGACCGGCACAGGACAACTACGAAAGTGGGTGTCAGCTGCCCCCTGAGGGCACCGCGGGTCGGGTGTCGAGTACAGCGAGGTCGGCGGCGGCACGGCCGGCGTACCACCCGGCGGCGTTGCCGACACTGTAGGAGCGCGACACCGACTGCGGGAACATCGACTCGAACAGTTCCTCCACTACCCG
>DASYMC010000080.1:0-1977 GCA_036009255.1 Pseudonocardiaceae bacterium | reverse complement strand
CGCGATGATCTCGGGTCGGATCGGGCGGGTCAGCACCGGGTCGAGCCGGGGGTAGGAGAAGGTCGCGCCCTTGCCGGGCCGGTACAGCTTCATGGTGTTGATCTGTTTGAACCGGGCGATGAGGTCGAAGTTCAGCAGCCGGGTGATGCCGAACCCGATGAAGCTGGCCCCGTGCGAGTCCACGTAGTTAGTCTGCAGGTCCATCTCGGTGCCATGGCGCATCGCGCCCTCGACCATGGCGTGGACCTCCGAGGCCGAGCAGGACAGCAGCTGGCTGTAGATGGCCATCGACCCCACCGTGTCGACCGTCCAGTAGATCAACACCCCGCGCTTGGCCCTTTTGTACCGGGAGTGGTACTCGGTGAAGATGTTCTGGTCGAACGCGGAGAAGTGGGTGGAATCCGAGGCCACGGCGGTGGTGCCCTGGCCCCAAAGCCAGCTGTGGCGGGCGGCGAAGGTGGCGTTGGCGATCACCCGGGCTACCTGGCGGGCACCGGAGACGGTCAGGAAACGGCGACGGGCATAGCGGAGATCGTCTTCAGAGTAGGGGTGCTCGCCAGCGGCGACCGCACGAATCCCCGCGCCGGTCCCATAAGCGTAGATCACCAGGAGCATGCGTTCGACCACCTCGCCGGGATCCAGGTCGACCCGGACCCCGGAGGGGATCAGGGCGTCTAGGCAGCCGGTGCGCAGCGCGGTCTCGGTGAACATGTCCAGCAACGGAACCACGCCCCAGCGGGCGCGGATCGCGGCTTTGAGCCGGCGAAGATTACGCGGCTCAGGCGCCGCGGGTAGCGGGGTCAGCACGATCGCGCCCTTTTGACCCTCGACGATCCGCAGCCAGTCCAGGCCGGGCAGCGTGTCGTTGAGCGCGGACAGCTCGGCGTGCATCTCCTCCACCACCTCGGCGGTGAACCGGGTCGCTTCGCGTGGTTTGCGCAGCGCAGCGTAGTTCTCGGCGCGTTTCTCCTCGAAATCTTTCGGGAGATCGAGGTCGGGGTTGCGCCACTTGTGCGCGCCGTGCACCCAGGTTTCCTTGCAGCGCAGTTGCTCACGCAGAGTCTGAAACACCCCGCACTCATAGACACTGCGCAGGATCCGCCGCCGTCCGCCCTTGTCGGTGCGGTACATCAGCTCGGCCAGCTCACCAGACACGATGTGCGCGACCGGGACGTCCTCGGCGATGGCGTAGTACTTGGTGCGGTGGGTGTGCTCGGCCCGGTACCGCTTGATCAGCGCGAGAGCAGCCATCATCGGCGCGTGGACGGTGTTGGTCGATCCGAACTCCAGCGTGTCGAGGATCTGGATCAGCCCGGCGCGGTAGTGGTGGGTGTAGGAGGCTTTGAACACCCGCTGGCGATGCTGCCGGTAGGTGCTGCCCTTGCTGTTGTACTCCTGCCACAGCGCCACCAGCGTATCCACCCCGCCGGGCACCGCCGGGTAGATCACCTCGCTGACGATTGCCTCGGGTGCCCCCAGCGCGGCGCCGGTCATCTTGAACAGGATGTTCTCCTTGCCCGACACCCGTTTGAGCTCGGCGACGAACTCGCCGATGACCACGGCCTCGGCGCGGGCGTTAATTCGATGCACCGTGGTGATCAGCAGGTCCACCAAGGCATCGATGATCTCGCGGCGGCGGCAGTGCAGGTAGGCGGCCAGCAACGTCACTTTGATCTCGTGCGGGTGCTCGCGCAGATGACTGGGTGCCTCGGCCGCGACCCGCGAGCGCCACGCCAGCAGCACACCGGGGGCGATCTCGTCGAACAGCTCCTCGGGTAGCCCCACCGTGGTGATCACCTCAAGCTTGACTACTTCAGCGGCGATGGTTTTGACACTGACGTTGCCCGGCTCATCACGGATCACGGCGAACGCATCCATACCCTCGGGCGCCGCGTCCTGGCCAGCTACCTGTTCCCCGACGCTGACGGCGTCGTCATCACCGCTGGTCGGTCGGACGATCAAGGCCAGCATCCGTGT
>DASYMC010000079.1:0-4821 GCA_036009255.1 Pseudonocardiaceae bacterium | reverse complement strand
GGTGCCGGCGTCGGTGATGGGTTCGCGGTAGGCGCCGTGGTAGACGGCATGGGAGTCAACTTCGACGGCGATGACGCGGCGGTCACCGAAGGCGGTGTTGTAGGCGTCAGAGGAGACCACGAGGTAGCGCATCGAGCCGATTGTTTCGTCAGGCGATTCCCAGACCTGTCCGAATCGGATCCTGGGTGGAGGTGAGCGGCGAGGAGATACGCTCACCGGCGATCAAACGCCGCGACTGCGCGGCGTCGGCGTGCGGCGAGGAGAGCCTCTTCCTGCTCGTCGGTGTACATCGGTGGGCCGGAGTCCTCCTCAGCCCGGGCTCGTAGCGCTGTGGCCAGTGCGGCCTGCTGCCGGATAGCGCAGCGGACCCAGTCCGACAGGTTCGTTCCGGCCGCTACGGCGGCGGCGCGCGCGTTCTCGGCGAGCGCGTCGTCAAGCCGGATAGCGATCTGCACTGTCATGCGGGGAGCATCCCAGTACGTTATGCACTTTGTCTACCTTGGGACTCACCCGGAGTAACACCGGGCGTAGCCATCGCTACGCATGGTGCGCGATGCGACCGGCGGGCGGCGGGATTCCTGACGTGGCTGGGAGCGGCCCGTTCTTGGCTGTGCCGGGCGCTGGCCGTCCTTACCACGGCCGTACGTCCACCGGGACGTTCCGCGCGGCGAAGATGCCTCGACCGTAGAACTCGAGCGGTGCCCCCGGAGTCAGGCGGATCTCGGCGTAGCGATCCAGCAGCACGCCGTGTCACCTGCCGACTCCCACGGCGTTACGGCGCCGCGCCGTGCACGCCGGACCAGAGAGTTGATGGCGGAAGGGCCGATCTGCGGGATCCGGTGAGTTCGCCGCCGGCTCATATGGTCACGGCGGTATCAACTGTGCCGGACACACACTCCTACGGTCACGGCGGTATCGATCGCCACGAACACAAGGAGAGACACCGTGGCCATTTCAGCGATGGTGCCCGCCGTCACGCATGTCGCCGTGACTGTGTCCGACCTCGCCGTCAGCGAGGAGTGGTACACCAGGGTTCTGGGCATCAAGCCGGTCCTCGACGAGGACACTGGCCCATTCCGGCATGTCGTCTACGAGCTCGGCAACACGCTGCTCGGGCTGCACGGCTTCCCCGATCTGGCCAGCGACGAGCCCTTCGACGAGCGCAAGCCGGGTCTCGATCACATCGCGTTCGGCTGTGCGAGCCGCAGCGAGCTCGTGGAGTGGGCTGCCCGCCTCGACGAGCTCGGTGTCGCCCACGGTGACATCGTCGATGCGGGATACGGATCTGGCCTGTCGTTCCGTGATCCGGACAACATCGCCCTCGAGCTGTTCGCCCCGCCGTCCCAGTAGCCACGTCCGTTCCTCGAGGGTGTGCCGCGGGAGCCGATCCGCACGATCCGCGCGAGCGAGGGCGCCCCGGCCTTGCTGAGGACGAAGAGCATGTAGTGCCCCGGAGGAGAGATCTCCGGCCCTTCGGGCGCGGCAATCGTCAAGCAGCCGTCGTCGCAGCGGAACTCAAGCACGTTGAAGTGCTGGCTGTGGTCGGAGGCGTGCGTCACCGAGGGGAGCCGTATCCAGGTGACCTTTCCGACGTCCGATCCCGAGATCTTGAGCGGGAATGTCTCGCCATAGGCGATCTCCTCGGGGGCTGAAACAATGTTCGGGCGCGGGCCGTGGAACAGATAGGGTGGATGGAAAATCTGTGCGTTACGGTGACTATCCTGCGGATCGTTTGGCTCGCTGCCGATGACGAACTCGCCGCCACCCGCACTGAGCACTGTCGCATCCGGCAGCAGCACTGTTGTACTGTGGTAACAGCGATCGACATCTTCGGCGGCGAGCTTGGTCCATTCTTCGGTCACTGGATCCCACAGCTCGGCGACGTGGACGGGTTTTCCTGGTACGAGATCATTAAAGCCAGGACCCCTGGTTCCTCCTGTTACAAGGACGCTTCCATCCGCGAGAATCGTCGCGTTATGCTGGCGGCGGGGGAACTGCATACTTGCGATTTGACGCCATGCCGGGGGGGTGGCGCAGAGATCAATTATTTTCACAGCGGCGGTGGGGACATCGGTGGCCCCGTCGTTGCTGCTGCCGCCGCCGATGTGGATGACCTTCCCGGCGTCGTACGCCTTGGTGTCCGGCTCGGACGCGAACATCTGTCCATTCGGGGCAAGGTGAATGCGCGAATACAGCGGGATGCCGGTGAAGTGGGCCGTCGTCGTCCACCGGTGCCCCTCCCAGATTTGTGAGACATCATTGATGACCACTTTACCGTTGTCTTCGTAGCTTCCCGACGACACCAGCACGGTCCCGTCCCAGAGTGTTGTGACGGTCGGATACCATCGGCGCTCGTTCATTACAGGCAGGGCGGTCCAGGTGTTGGTGCGGTAGTCGTAGACGCACGCTTGGTCGAGCCCGTCGCCGTCGGTCACGTGGCCGCCCACGACCAGCAGTCGTCCGTCGGGTAAAAAGGTATGTCCCGAGCAGAAAAGGTTGACCTTTGTGCCGTCCGCGCGCTTGGGCTGCGGTGTCGGGGTCAGTTCCCCGGTTCTAGGAGTCCAGATGTATGGCGTGCACTCATGCTCATGCATCGAGCCGGTAGGTTGATCCCGCCGTCCCCAGAACAGCACCTTTCCGTTCGGCAACACGTGGGTATGTATCGCGACGTTCGGTAACTCGAAAATCGGATCCCATCGTCCCCGATGCGCCCATGCTGAATGCTGTGCACGGTCCCCCCCGGGCGTGACGGAGATGGCGCTTTTTGTCGAGGCGCGGGCCGTACCGCCGTAGAGAAATGCCAGGCCCGGAGTCATCAACAGCATCAGGGCGGTGCGTCTACTCGTTGTGAATGCCATATCCCGCTTTCGGCCGAACCAGTCCGATGCGGGACTATCTTTGCCCGCACTGCTACAACGCCGGCCCGCCTGTCCTGGTTACGCCCAACGGTGGCCTCGGACGTATCCCGCAAGCGCCGTATTGGAGTGGGCAGACGTGTACCCGCACGGTCGCTTACCAACGACCTTGCGGGGCAAGGCACGGATGATCTGTCCGCTCAGGGCGCAGCAGGTCACATTGCTGGCCCACGGTGGGCGGGTGACGCCGTAGATACCACCGCGGCTGGGGCCCGCTGTTCCCGGCTCACCCGAGCGATGTCGGTATGCCGACAGTCATCAACATTGTCTGATACGGGTTCGCGGTCGACATTGTGAAGTAGATTTGCACTCCTTGGCGTGACCGGCGGGCATATTGAGGAATCTGATAGGGGCCATACATCCCTGCCGGGTCATTGCTGCGGTCAGAACCGAAACCTTCCTGTGTATGATCAACATTGGGCTGATGCATGAATCTGCCGAGCCCGTCGTTTACCGAAAAGACGAGATTGCCTCGGGACCAGGGCCCGTATGGACTCCTCGACCAGCGCATCACTATTCCACCGACCGATGATCTATCCGCTGGCCAGTCAGCATTGTAAAGACACACCCAGGCTCCCAGTAGCGGGTTCCAGCGGACCGACAATTCGCCGATGCTGCCTTCGCCAAAGAGCGGGACTGCACTATCCTCATCGCTGCTCCAGTGCGGTTGACTGGACCCACCGGCAAAAAATAAAAAACCGCCGGGTTCGTCAAGTTTCGCTGCCGGCTTAACCGCAAGGTAGACATCGCTGGAGCGGTAGCGGCCGCTGCCGAAGACGACGAGCTGCGGTCCGTCTCCTGGCAGTCCGTGTTCGTGCGCGTCAACGATCGCTGTGGAGACGTTGACAAACTTGTAACGTGACACTTCGTAAAGGAGAGTGAAGTAAAGACCATTGTTGTCCGACTTGGCCAATATTGATCTACCCATCAGAGTGTATATTCCCGCTCGACGGTGATCGGTGCTGAAGAAGACGTACATACTGCCATTGCAGCTCACCCCGTCGAGTGGGACCTCGAAAGCGCCCGAGGCGATGTCGGGGACTAACGGCGGTCGGGGAAGGAACGTTAATTCAAGACCATCGTCGGCGTTCATATCCGTACTGAAGGCGATGGCGTCGAGATCATCGTTCGGGGTGCTGTGGCCTACACGCCAGGTGTCACCGAACAAAAAGTAGAGACGATCCTGGTGGGCGAAGGAGACGCCAAGATCCGTGCCGATAATACCGAATCTGCTCTCGGTCCGATTAAAGGCAAAATTAGGTGTTCCCGTACCATTCCAACCTTCGCGATCAAACTCGCCCGTAAGCTGAACGATCTTCTGGGCGCGACGGGCAAGTCGGGGAAGGGGTTCAAGAACGGTGAAACAATTAGTCCGAATCCAAACCTCCTCGACATCGGAGTTCGGATGCCAATAATGAACGACTGAGCCGCGACACTCATCGACGATGACCTCGAAATTGCCGTTACCGGCTGAAGTGAAACTGGACTGGATGATGCCGCCAAGTCCTGCGCAGGATTGGGTGATGAACTGAGCTCTAGTCCAAGGTGCTGGGACATCGCTATGATCCTGGAAGAAATGGCGGAGCTCTAGCGAACCGTCCGGAAGCTGGAGGGGTACCACGACTTCGAATCTGCCCCGCCCTGCGCTGAAGGCGGATTGGATGATGCAGCCGGGTCCGGCCACGTTGTCCTGTTCAGCCGTGACTCGTTGCCTGCGCTTCCAAGGCACCTGCATCGTCATCGTCAATCTTTGACGCAGCGGCGAGGGGAGGTGATCGTAGCTGTTGTCGCGGTGGAAATGGTGTAGTTCGATGGTGCCGGTGGGTTGCCGGAGGGGTACGACGACTTCGAAGTTGCCGTGTTGTCCGGTGGTGGGGGTGGATTGGATGATGCAGCCGGCTCCGGC
>DASYMC010000078.1:0-34200 GCA_036009255.1 Pseudonocardiaceae bacterium | reverse complement strand
GGGCCGCTGCCCGGCAGTCCGTACTGCTGGGCGTCAACGATCATAGTGGACACATTGATGAACTTGTATCGAGACACTTCGTGAAGGAGTGTGAAGTCAAGTCCGTTGTTGTCGGACCGGGCCACTATCGATCTGCCCATCAACGCATAGAGGCCCGCTTGCCGGGTATCGGTACTGAAGAACACGTACATGCTACCGTTCCAGCTCACCCCGTCGAGCGGCACATTGAAGCCGCCCTGAGCAATGCCGGGGACCATCGGGGCGTGCGAGAGAAACGTCAATTCCAGGCCGTCGTCGGCAGATTTATCCGTGCAGAATGCGATGGAATCGAGATCATCATTAGGCCTGCCGTGGCCCACTCGCCACGTGTCACCGAACAAGAAGTAGAGGCGACCCTGGTGCGTGAAGGAGCTGCCCAGGTCGGTGCCGATAATGCCGAACCTGCTCTCGGTCCGGTTGGTGGCGAAGTTCGGTGTGCCTGTGCCGTTCCAGCCTTCGCGATCGAACTCGCCGGTCAGCTGAGCGATCTTTCGGGCGCGTTCAGCCATCAGCGGGTGGGGCGTGGGCATGTCGAAGCAATCAGTCCGGATCCACCACTCCGAGATGCGGAAGCTCGGATGCCAGTAGTGGACGACCGCATCACGGTGCTCATCAGTGATCACCTCGAAGTTGCCGTTGCCTGCCGAACCGAACCGGGACTGGATGACGGCGCCGGTTCCCGCGCATGATTGGGTGATGAATTGAGCCTTGTTCCACGGCATGCGGACGTTGCTGTTGTCGCGGTAGAAATGCCGAAGCTCTACAGCGCCATTGTTGAGTCGTAGGGGGACCACGACTTCGAAGTTGCGGTGGGGCCCGGCGCCGAAGTCGGATTGGATGAGGCAGGCGGGTCCGGCGAGGTTGTCACGGTCGCCGGTGACTCGGGTGCCGCGGATCCAGGGTTGGCGGGGGTCGTTGTTGTTGCGGTAGAAGTGCCAAAGTTCGACGGTGTCAGGTTGACCCGTGTCAAGTTGTCCCGTGTCAAGTTGTCCCGTGTTGCCGGTGGCTTGCCGCAGCGGGACGACGACTTCGAAGTCGCCGTGGGGTCCGGTGCGGTAGTCGGATTGGATGAGGCAGGCGGGTCCGGCGAGGTTGTCACGGTCGCCGGTGACTCGGGTGCCGCGGATCCAGGGTTGGCGGGGGTCGCTGTTGTTGCGGTAGAAGTGCCAGAGTTCGGTAGTTCCGGTGCTTTGGCTTAGCGGGACGACAACCTCGAAGTTGCCGTGGGGTCCGGTGCGGTAGTCGGATTGGATGAGGCAGGCGGCGCCGGCGACGTTGTCACGGTCACCGGTGACTCGGGTGCCGCGGACCCAGGGTTGGCTGAGGTCGCTGTTGCTGCGGAAGAAGTGCCAGAGTTCGGTAATTCCGGTGCTTTGGCTTAGCGGGACGACAACCTCGAAGTTGCCGTGGGGTCCGGCGCGGTAGTCGGATTGGATGAGACAGCCGGGTCCGGCGACCATGTCCTTGTCACCCGTGATGCGCAGTCCGCGAGCCCACGGTCCGAAGTCATTGCGAGAATTGTCTCGGAACCAGTGCCACAGCTGGGCATCGTGCACGATGACTGCTTCGAAGTTGCCGTGCTGGCTGCGACCGAAATCGGATTGAATGAGACTGACGTGTACTCGGGACATCTCAACGACCCCTTTCAATCTCGAGTTGATTACGGGTCGGCCGCTGTGGTGCGGGTCTGCGGAGGCGGACGGGAATCGAACCCGCCTGGCCGAGTTGCTCGACCACGTCGGTGTTGAAGACCGCGGGGGCCACCAGGCGCCCATACACCTCCGTCACGAGATCTTAGGGCCTGCTCATTTCACCCGCCGTCCACACCACCCGAGTGACAGGATCCTAGGTGCTCGTGGTGCGACAGCTCTGTTGTCGAACTCGGCGACAACAGGGCTGATCACAGCAGGATCCGCGGGATGGCGGACGGCTCGCGGAGGAGGGCGCTCCTGACGCGTCCTTCGGAGGGGATGCATTGCGATGTTCGGCGGTGCACTCGGTCCGAACCGCCTACTCGGCGTAGCGCTGGGTTCTCGCGCAGCCATCGCGCGGCAGTATCCTGCCGCAGTCTGAAAACCGACGAACGAGTGAGAATTTCGTCAAATGATCATGGCATCGGTCAGTCATCCCGGACCTCTGCAACCAGCCCATGAAAAAGGCGATCACCGGGGATTTTCACCAAGCTGCTGGACTACCTGCCGCGCGGCAATCTGCTTGACGACCCGGTTTGGCGCAGGCGGCATACGCTTCTGCTGGATGTTCGGCCTGCATGTGCCGGCCTTGTTCATTTTGCATTATTGCTTGCATGCAGACCGCTGGTCACCTTCTATGGAGATCCCGTTGGCGGCGTGCATGGTGATCGGAGCCTTTCGTCATCATCGGGTTCATCGCGCTGTACCAAGACTGGGTTCAATGCGGTTGGCCACTCAGCTGCCCGATGCCGAGCTCAGTGCTCGGGCACACTGTCACCGACGTCACCCGCGTACTTGCAGAGCTGACCGAGAACGCGGTGCGGTTCTCCTCGCCGGAGGCTCATGTCACCATCCGAACCCAGTGTTCCCTTCAGGCCCTGGCG
The DNA here is from genome assembly GCA_036009255.1 of Pseudonocardiaceae bacterium. Lineage (GTDB taxonomy): Bacteria > Actinomycetota > Actinomycetes > Mycobacteriales > Pseudonocardiaceae. Next base: position 31,586 of record DASYMC010000078.1, on the reverse strand, counting down.
CGACCGTCCTCACCGTCGAGGACTGGGGTGTCGGGATGGGCAGACCCGGACTGATCACCACTGGTCGAGGTGGTGCACGCCCACGCGGCCACGGGTCGCACTTATCTGGCATCGCATTAGGCCCCTGCCGGGCGGTATGGGCGCGGGACGACCAGCATGGTAGATCGATGCAGAAACGAGAGGACCGGCCCGGTCGTTCACGGGTGAGTGACCGGGCCGGTTCTTGCGAATTAACTCAGCTGACGCCTAGCTTCTCGGCGGCCATCTTGGTTCCTTCGACCCGGTTCTTGATCTTCTGGAACGCGATCTCGCGAGCGTAATCGGGTGAGCCGTGGTTGGGTTTCTCGTCGATGCTGAATGGCGAGAAACCGCAGTCGTCGGTGGAACCGATTCGCTGTTTGTCGATGAAATTGGCTGCTCTTAACAGCTGATCGCAGATCTCCTGGGCGCTCTCCGGCCGTGGGCTCTGCGTCACGCAGGTGCCGATGTAAGCCATCTGGGCGACGCCATCGGCGTCATCTTGCAGATTCGCCGCGATGGACTGGTACACGGTGTCTCTGTCCCGCTCACTCGCCAGCTGGATCAGGAAGTAGCCGGCATTAATCTGGAACATGCTCGGGAGCAGGTTGTTGTAAGGCACGTCCGCGCTGTGCACCGAGTCACGGTCACCGCCCGGACATGTGTGAACGCCGATTCGCTTACGCTCTTCCGCGGTGAAATTGGCCATAACACGGTTGTTCAGCTCGATGAAGTGCGGGAGCAGGCCAGCGCCGGTCCACGGGTTGCGCGGATCTTCCCTCGTGGCCAGCCGGCCCTCGGTGAAGTCGACGGAGACCCTGGCTGCGCCGGCGGCAAAGGCTTCGCGGATATCTTTCACGCATTCGTCGACGATATCTTTCTCGAAGTCTTCCCGGCTGTAGCCGGGCACCTCATCCTTCAGCGGGTACAGCAGGGCGAGCATGGAGGGTGCGATCACGGCCTGCTTCATGGGTACGTGCGCGTGCTGGATGGATTTCCTGAGCGCGTCGGCCGCGTAATGCTTGTATCGCAGGGGCCCACCGGTGAGGCGGGGCAGCTGCCGCCCGTGGCCGTCAGCGAAGATCGCGAAGAACTGGCCGCCCGGCCCGAGGTTGTCAGCGAGGCCGGTTCCGTTGAGGGTGTCGGTGATGGGGTAGGTGGCGAAGCTCGACCAACGCTGCTCACCGTCGGAGATGATGGGTGATCCGGTGGCCTCAGACCGGTCGATCGAATCCTTTACGGCCGCTTCCTGTTCAGCCTCCAGTGCGGCTAAATCAATCTTGCCCTCGTCATAAGCAGCGTAGGCGGCCTGCAACTTGGCCGGACGAGGCAGCGAGCCGACGGGCTCGGTAGGAATTCCGGTGGCCGTTCTCGGATCGTAATCGGTCATGATTGTCCTCTCTAATGATGAGTAGGCTCAAATGAATGAGTAGGCGGACCGATGACTACGTGCTCGTGACCCCTTCCTGTCGCAAAAAATCGTCCCACGAGGGGCGCCCGCCGTCACTGTTAGTGAACAGGAGGGCAGGCACAGACAGGTCTGTCTAACTGTGAGCCGGATCATAGTCAGTTAACCATGAGTCGGTCAACGGCCACCCATATGTTGCAATTAAATTCGCTAGCTGGCGGATCTGCGTTGCTCAGAGTCTCGATTGCCGCCGCCGGACGTGCGAGCGCCACCACATCACTAGTCCTAATGCGGCCACGACACCAAGGATGATGTTGCTGACCATGCCAACCTGTTCCTGCACAGCTGCCAGGCTGGCACCAGCCAGGTAACCGAGCGTAGCGACCAGTGTCGCCCAGATCACCCCGCCGAGCAGGTTATAGGGCAGGAATCGTTCCCAGCTCAAGCCGCTCATTCCGGCCAAGCCGGGAACCAATGCGCGCAACAACGCGGTCGTGCGACCGATTAGTACGACAATGGGCCCGCGCCGGCGTATCAGGTCTTTGGTCGTGCGCACGGCCTCCGGCTTGACCAGTCGCTCTGGTAATCGTCTGAGCATTTGCTCGCCGTAGCGGCGGCCGACGGCGAACCCGACCGCGTCGCCGATAACCGCTCCCGCCACGCCAGTCGGAATCACCGCCCACAGTGGCAACGTCCCCACCTGCGCGGCGGCACCTGCCACCAAGATCGCTATCTCGCCGGGGAAGACCACACCGAGCATGGTGGAGGCCTCCAGCGCCGGGCAGAGGAAGGCCAGGATGAGCATCGGAGTCGGCGGAAGTGCCCGCAGTGCGTCGAGCACCATGCCCCGATCTTGACCCATCGACCGGGCAGGTGCCAACCCGCGTCTGCAGGTGTGGGGTCAGTGGGGGTCCGCCAGCGCCGAGCGTCAGCACAACCCGGTAACTCCACGACGTTGCGTGCCCTCGCGGCTACGCCCCGTCGATGGGCTAGGACTTCGCAGGAAGCACGCGGCGCTGCGAAGATTTTGCCTCTAGCTAACTGAACGTGAGCACCACGGTAACCAGGTCGTCTTTACGGTAGTGCTATGAGCACTGCTGATCTGTACCTCCGCCACCGTCCGGGCCTGGGTGTGCGTCCGGGAGAGTCGGACCCGGTGGGGATGCTGGGCGGGGTGCTGCTGTTACTGGCGGTCATCACGCTCATCGCCGTGCTGGCGCTGGCGTGGTGGCTGGTCTGATCAGCCTGGGTGAGGCCGGCCGGAGCCGGGGCCTGGCCTCCTGGTCGAGGAACTGAAGGCCTGATCGGCCACTGTGCCGCGTCCGGATCGGTTTGCCGAAGAACAGGTCGGTAGGGGTGTAGCCGCCCTCCCGTTGGTATTGCGGTGAGCAACGTCGCGCTTCCATCCGAGCCGGCGAGATTACGCAGCGGCATGGGATCGTCCTCTGAGGTAACGGGACCGCGGTCGCCCACGATGAGCCCATGTACGGAAGGGGTGGCAGCGCAACGCGATGGTCCCGTCGTCCGTGCCGTCCGTAAGGAACCTGCCTTGAGAGCAGATGGTGGCGCGCTTTCTCATAGCTTCGCAACCGATCACCGGGCATGTACTGCCCGCCATTCCAGTGGTTCGCGCTCTGGTCCGGAGAGGACATGACGTCTGGTGGTACGTCGGGCGGAGGTTCCGCGCGCAGGTTGACGCCTCTGGTGCGCATTTCGTGGAATACCAGCATGCCTACGATTACGATGATCGTGATTACGACGCCGCGTTTCCCGGTCGTCACGCGCTCGCGGGTCTAAACCAGATCCGGTTCGATCTGCTCAACCTGGTCATCGCGCAAGCCGGTAAGCAGCACCGGGACTTGACGGCGGTTCTGGCACGGTTCCCCGCCGATGTTGTGCTCGGCGATCCGTCGATGTTCGCCGCCGTGACGATCGAGGAGGCCGGCGGCCCCCCTTCGGCGATCTATAACGTCTCCTGCCTGGGGTTGCCCGGTCGTGAGGTGGCACCGTTCGGCCTGGGACTGCTACCGAACGCTTCGCTGCTGGGCCGGGCGCGCAACCGGGCACTGCGGTTCCTCGCGCCGAACGTGGTGTTCCGGGAGGCGTCCCAGGCGCTTGCCCGGGTGTGCGCCGAGATCGGGGTGGCGCCGCGCAAGTTCGAAGGCCCGGTCCTCTCGCCCAACCTGTTCCTGCAGCCGACTGTGGAAGCGTTTGAGTACCAGCGGTCCGATCTGCCGCCGCAGGTGCACTTCATCGGCGCGCTGCTTGATCGACCCACCGAGTTCGTGTCGCCGCGCTGGTGGGACGAGTTGGTCGCGGGGCGGCGCCCTGTCATCCTCGTCACCCAGGGCACCGGAGCGCCGGATCAGCTGGTGGCACCTACCATCAGCGGGCTTGTCGACGACGACCTCCTGCTGATCGCCGCCGGAGTCCGAGATCCCGATGAACTCGGCCCCTCCTCGCTGTCGCCAAATGTGCGGGTAGAGCGCGCCATCCCGTTTACCCCGTTGTTGTCCTTCGTGGACGTCTACGTGACCAACGGCGGCTTCGGTGGGGTGCAGTATGCGCTGTCCAACGGCGTACCGATCGTGGTTGCGGGGAAGACCGGGGACAACCTGGAGACCGGCAACCGGATTGCCTACGCCGGCGCGGGAATCAACCTGCGCACCAGCACCCCGACTCCCCGGCAAGTCGCTGGCGCCGTGCAGACCATACTTCGTGATTCTCGGTACCGCGCCGCAGCCGAGGCGATCCAGGCACAACTCAACCGCCACGACGCGCCTCAGGAAGCCGCGATCCTCCTCGAACAGCTCGCTGAGACGAAGGCACCCGTGCTCCGCTGAGCACCATCTCACCGCAGCGGTCCCCGATATGGCTCCATATCGGGACTGTGTTGCCGCGTGTCTGGTGGGCATTGAGGGTCAGTTGTGTCACTGAGAGTTACTCTTGTGGGCGATGATTACGGTCGCCCGCAGGATGTCGGTCTGTTCTGCTGCGCTGCTCGGTGCAAGTCTTATCACCGCTGGCGTCGCCTCGGCCGGCTCTCCCTGTTCCCGGGTGATCCACAACGTTGACGAAGCGCGTGCCGGGATCACCGTGGCCGCCCCGGGCGATACGCTGTGCTTCGCCGGGGTCGACCTCGCCGATGTGGATCTGACCATGGTCAGGCCCGGAACCGCTAACGCGCCGATCAGGCTCATCTCGGATGGGCAGACGACCATCCACCAATTCCACATCCTCGCTGACTATGTCGTCATCCAGGGTTTCACGATCGTTGGTGGTGGCGAATTACTGCTGGAGGGCACCGGCATCGTCGCCCAGAAGAACACCGTTCGTGACACTGCGCACGGTGGGATCATCTGTGCCTCGTGCATCGACTCGACCATCGAAGCCAATACCGTGCTCCATGCCGCCACGATCGGCATCTCCATCAGCGGACAGCGAATTGCCGTGCGGGAGAACCTGGTGAGCGCCACCGTGCCCGCCGATGACGGTGATGCCGACGGCGTGCGGTTTTTCGGCACCGGCCACCGGATTATCAGCAACGTGATCCGGGACATCCCGGCCAAGGGTTCTGCTCACCCCGACTGCTTCCAGACGTTCGACACCGGGCGTCCAGCCACTTTCGATGTCGAGATCGTGGGCAACACCTGCCAGAACGTCGCGGAGAACTGCCTGCTGGCCACGGGTGACGAGAGCGGCAACGGTGAGGCCCCGGCTGATACTCGGTCGATCACCTTCATCGGCAATACCTGTGTCACCGAAGGCGAGCAGGGCGTGAATCTACGCCGCTGGCCCCACGCTGACCTGCGCAAGAACCACTTCTCCGGCTCGAACCTCAAGCGTGGAATCCTGATCTCCGCCGGCTCCATCGATTGCACCGTGAAAGACAACACTACCGATCGTGACATTTCCCCCATGGAAATCGACGACTCGTCGCGGCCGGGCTTCAACGATCCGTTCTGACCACGAGTACGTTGGCCCCGACCTGCCGCCGCCCACCGGAGCCCCGCACTCATCATGACGCTGGATCAGAGCCTGCTCAGCCTCGCTGCCCGGAAATGTCCGCTGCGTCTGATCGTCACCGGCGGAGGCACCGGCGGGCATACATACCCGGCGATCACCACGATCCGGGCCACTCGGCACCTTCTGCAGGGTGCGGACGTGGGGCTCGATGTGCTCTACGTCGGCTCGGCTGGTGGGCTGGAGGCTCGCGTCGCCGAGCAGGAACAGCTGCCCTTCCAGGCGGTGTCCACCGGCAAGTTGCGGCGTTCCGTGAATCCGCTACGAATGATCTCTACGGAGAATCTGCGCGACGTCGGTCGCCTGACCAGAGGACTTGTGGAGGCCCGCCGGGTGGTGCGCGGATTCCGGCCTGACGTGGTGCTGTCCACCGGCGGGTACGTGGCAGTCCCGGTCGGGCTGGCGGCGAAGGCGGTCGATGCTCCGCTGCTGGTACACGAGCAGACCACCAGGCTGGGCCTGGCGAACCGGGTGCTGGTGCGCCGCGCTACCGCGATCGCGCTTTCCTCGCAGACGTCCATGGAGCTCCTGCCGGCGACGCTGCGCGGGCGAGCAGTGGTCACGGGCAATCCGATCCGCGTCGAGCTGCTGGGGGGCGAGGCCCGCCGCGGCGTCGAGGCGCTGGGCTGGACCGGTTGGGATGCTCGCCTGCCTACCGTTTACGTGACGGGTGGCGCACAGGGCAGCGTGCAGATCAACCGTCTCGTCGAGTCGGTCCTGGAGCGGCTGTTGCCTCGGGCGAACGTAGTGCACCAGTGCGGCGCCAGCTCATTGGCTGGTCTGCAGCGCCGCGCCGAGCAGCTACCCGCCGAGCTGGCCGGCCGCTACCGGGTGATCGAGTTCGTCGGCGCGGAGCTACGAGACGTACAAGCGCTAGCTGATGTGGTGGTGTCCCGCTCGGGTGCGGGCACGCTAGCCGAGCTCACCGCGTTGGGTAAGCCCTCGGTGCTCATCCCGCTGGTCCCGACCGGTGGCGACGAACAGGAACACAACGCCCGCTACCTTCAGCAGGCCGGCGCAGCCCACGCCCTGCTCGGCACCTCACCGACCCCGGAGGATCTCACCCGGGCTCTCGACGGGCTGCTCGGTGACCCCGGGCTGCGAGCCGAGATGGCAGCTCAGGCGGCCAAGCTGGGTCGTCCTCAGGCGGCGCACGAACTCGCCACCGTTCTGCTCAACCTCGCAGCCTTCCGCGCCTACCAGCCGACCCGATGTGAGGTGTGACTTACATACGCCGAGCGGAGCGCCGACGTCGGGACCCCCAGTAATTATCCGTACCTCAGCCGGCCGATGAGCGGCTTGAGGATCAGGTCGCTAGTAGTGGCCGCGGCGACGGTGCCGATGATGGTGAGCAGCACCCCCGACCAACGCCTGGCGACGGCAGCGGCGCCGGCTACCGCAGCGATGAGAAGTGCTACCTGTATCGGATTCCCGAGGTTGGCCAGGGCGCGGGTGACGGGCTCATCCCGGCCGAGCTGGCCCCGGACCAACGCGTCAAGGTTGCGGTCCAGATGTCCTGGCAGGTGCTGATCGGCATAGCGCATCCCGAGAACGGCGATCACAGTGATCGCCACCACGATGACGGCCAGGGCAGGTCCCCGCATGCGCTGTGCCAGCAACGGTCGGTAGCTGTTCGAATCCGGGGCCACTAGAGTGACAGGATAGCCCGGAACAGTTCACGGTCTACTGCTCAGGCCATCCCGCCGTAGCGCCAAACAGGATTGATCACGAGGTGCGGACGTCGGGGGGGATGGTGTCCAACGGAACAGCCGACGAGCGGACCAGGCCCAGCTGCACTCTTTGGCGAGGGAGCAAGGCGTCGAGTGCCCAGTCCACGGCCGTGCGGATCCGGTTGCCGGGCATCGCGGTCAGGTGGTAGCCACGGGTGACCGCCTTGGCCGCCAGGCCTGACAGCGGCACATGCAGGGGGTTGGCCGCCGCGTCGCGCCCGCCGAGGTCGACAAGGAACCCCAGGTCGCGGTGCCGATAGGAAGCCGGACGGCCGTGCCCAAGGGACGCGGCGACATTGCGGGCGGCGAGCTTGCCCTGCCGCACGGCGTGCTGGGCGGTCATCGCAGTGAGCTGCCCGGGCCGGGTGGCATCCGGGACTGCGGCGGCGTCCCCGCAGGCGAACACGTCAGGGTGGTCGAGCACTCGTAATTGGCGGTCCACCGCGATGCGGCCTCTGTCTATCCGTAATCCGAGATGCTCGACCAGCGGATCGGGGCGCACCCCAACACACCAGATCAGCGATCGGGTCGCCACGAATTGTCCGTCGCTCAACCGCACCCCGTCAGCAGTCGCCTCGACCACCGAAGTGCCGATCAGCACCCGCACTCCCCGGGCACGCAGCACCCGATCTGCCGTCGCCGAGAGCCGGGGATCCAGCTCGGGCAACACCCGCTTGGCCAAGTCCAGCAGCAGCCACTGCACCGGCTGCCCCGCCAGCTCGCGATTCCCCCGGGTCAGCTCCGCGGTGAGCAACGGGCCCTGGGCGGCGACCTCAGTGCCGGTGTAGCCGGCGCCGACCACCACGAACGTACAACGCGCCGCCCGCTGGTCGGGGTCATCTGTGTCGCTGGCCAGCTCTACCTGGCGGGTGATGTGGTCACGAAGGTAAAGCGCCTCCGCGATGCCTCGAAATCCGTGGGCGTATGCGGCCACTCCCGGAATGGGCAGCAGCTTGTTCACACTGCCCACAGCGAGCACCAACCGGTCATACCCTAGATCGTGGGAGCCGCCTTCGGGATCGGTATAACCGATCTGCCGTACGCCCAGGTCTACCCCGCTTACTCCTCCGAGTAACAACCGCACCCCAGGCAACGTCGCGGCCAGCGACACCGACACCCGCCGAGGATCCAGCACCCCGGCGGCCACCTCTGGCAGCAAAGGCAGGTAGAGGAAGTAGTCGGTCGGGTTGACCACGACAATCTCCGCGAGGCTACCCAAGCGTCGTGACAGGCAGCGGGCGGCATGGAACCCGGCGAACCCCGCTCCGACGACCACAATCCGGCGCGCAGCCTTCGGTGACGTGGCCATCAAATCTCTCCTGAAATGGCGACCGGATCCAATCCAGCTTAGCCAATCACCTGCTGCGAAGATTCGTCACAGTGGAGTCACTGTGTGTCCGGTCACGCGCGGCACGCCGGAGTTGCCCGGGTTACCAGCCGGTAATATGGTGTTGTTACCGGTGAGTAGGCCGGGTCCGGGACTGCGTTGGAGCGAGGACATGGGTCACTACAAGAGCAATCTCCGCGATCTGGAGTTCATGCTGTTCGAGGTGCTCCGGGTGCAGGATCGCATGGGCGTCGGGCCGTTCACCGAGATGGACCGGGATACCGCGCAGCATGTGCTCGCTGAGGTCGACCGGCTGGCCCGCGGACCGCTGTCGGAGTCCTTCGCCGAGGCTGACCGCAACCCTCCCACCTTTGATCCCGAGACCCACACTGTCGAGGTCCCGGCGGCGTTCAAGAAGTCTTACCGGGCGTTGTGGGACGGAGAGTGGTACCGCGTCGACCTGCCCTCCGAGCTCGGCGGTTACGGTGCGCCGCACACCCTGCGATGGGCGGCCTCGGAGCTGATGCTGGGCGCCAATCCAGCGGTCTTCATGTACATGAGCGGCCCCAGCATGGCTGTCGTGGTGCATCGGAACGGTACCGAAGAGCAGCAGCGCTGGGCCCAATTCGTGATCGACAAGGGTTGGTGCGCCACGATGGTGCTCACCGAGCCCGACGCTGGGTCGGACGTGGGTGCCGGCCGGACCAAAGCAATCCAGCAGCCCGATGGTTCGTGGCATATCGAGGGCGTGAAGCGCTTCATCACCTCGGCCGAGCACGATGTGACCGACAACATCATGCACCTGGTCCTGGCCAGGCCGGAAGGTCCGGGCATCACCCCGGCTCCAGGTACCAAGGGCTTGTCGTTGTTCCTGGTACCGAAGTATCACTTCGACACCGACACCGGTGAGCTCGGTGCGCGTAATGGCGCATTTGTGACCGGCGTCGAGCACAAGATGGGTCTTAAGGTCTCCACCACCTGCGAGCTCACCTTCGGCGCGCATGGCACACCGGCGGTCGGCTGGCTGCTCGGCGACGCGCACAATGGCATCGCGCAGATGTTTCAGGTGATCGAGTACGCCCGGATGATGGTCGGCGCCAAGGCGATCGCGACGCTCTCCAGCGGCTACCTCAACGCGCTGCAGTACGCCAAGCAGCGGGTGCAGGGCGCTGACATCACGCAGATGCAGGACAAGACCGCCCCGCGAGTGACCATCACCCACCACCCGGACGTGCGCCGGATGCTCATGTTGCAAAAGTCCTACGCCGAGGGGCTGCGGGCCCTGTACCTCTACACCGCCAGCTACCAGGACACCGTAGAGCTCGGTGGCGACGATGCCGCGATGGCGGCGCGGGTCAATGATCTGCTGCTGCCCGTCGTCAAGGGGGTGGGCTCTGAGCGGGCGTATGAGATGCTCACCCTGTCCCTGCAGACCCTGGGCGGCTCGGGCTTCCTGCAGGACTACCCCATCGAGCAGTACATCCGTGACGCCAAGATCGACAGTTTGTACGAAGGTACCACGGCCATCCAGTCCCAGGACTTCTTCTTTCGCAAGTTCGTCCGGGACGGCGGTCAAGCAATCGGCCACCTCAACAACGAGATTCAAGCCTTCCTGTCTGCGGGCAGTGGTAACGGCCGGCTCAAGGAGGAGCGGGCGTTGCTGGCCACCGCGCTGGGTGACCTGCAGGCGATGCTCAATGCCATGATCGGTTTTCTGATGTCGGCTCAGCAGGATCCGCGCAATATCTACAAGGTGGCCCAGCAGACCGTGCGCCTGTTGATGAGTACTGGCGATGTGCTGATCGGCTGGCTGCTGTTGCGTCAGGCCGAGGTGGCGTTGACCGCCCTGACCACCGAGGTGACGCCCCGGGACGCCGACTTCTACGAGGGCAAAATCGCCGCTGCCACATTCTTTGCCCGCAACGTCCTCCCCGAACTCACCGCCCGCCGCGCCATCGTCGAGGCGACGGACAATTCCCTCATGGACGTCCCCGAAGCCGCTTTCTGATGCGGATGGGGGGTCAGGGTTCGCAGATGACGTGGGGGATGGGGTCGTATTTCACTTTGCGGGTGTGTCGGGAGAGTTCGGCTTGGGTGGTGGAGTTTCGGGTCACTCGGGTGTCGGTGACGGTGAAGCCGCGGGCTCCGGGCGTGGCACTGCACGGCTGGCCGTGGATCGTCTCGGTCTGGGGGTCGGTGAAGTCGGTGTGTGGGCCGGTGATCGACTCGACATTGACGTGTTTGGTGCCCCAGAACGTCACGGTGACGCTCGTCGGGGTCCACGCGGTCTGAATGAGGATGCCGGTGGGGGAGTCGTCCCGGAATTTGACGTCAATGGCGCCCTCGAACACGGTGGCTTCCCGGGCCGCTGGGTAGCGGCTGATGTAGTAACTGTGCTCTTTGTGCTCCACGTCGGTCATGCCGGCGAAGTAGGCGGCGTTGTAGATCGTCGTGGCGAACTGCGAGATGCCGCCGCCGATGCCCCGGCTGGGACGCCCGTGGTCGATGATGCCGGCATCCACGTACCCGGTGGCGGCATTGCGTGGTCCGGTGTAGCCGTTGAGGCTGAAGGTCTCTCGCGGCCGCACGATCGCGCCGTTGACCTGCTCGGCGACCCGACGGATGTTCTGCCCAGAGTCGGCGGCGAACCCACCGGTGGTGAACGTGCTGATCTGGTTGGTGATGCCGAGCGCGTTGGCCTGCTCGGTGCTCAGCGTTGGGGGCAAGGTGACGTAGTTGGCGGCCAGCGTGCGCCCCGCACCGGTGTTGTGCAGCACGTTGAGCAGGGGTAGCAGGCTGGCAGCCCAGTCGATGCCGCGTCCATCGACCGAGGGCAGCACGACCGGCACGGCGCCCTGGATCAGGATCTCGGCGTTCTTACCTGGTCGCTGGGTGGATTCAAGCTGCGGGTTCAGCGCGGCGATCACCGTAGGATTGTCGATCGTGGTGGTCAGGCCGCCCCGGCTGTCCGGGGCGAACCGCAGCGCTGCGGCGATGACCTCCGGGGTGAGCACGGCGTCGTGGCCATCACCGGTGATCTTGACCGGCGCGGCGACCGCCGGTTCGACAACGTCGTGCAACGCGGCCTGGATCCCGCTGGCGGTCGTGCGCACCGGCTGTGTCGTCACCGGAACGCGCACCGTGTCACCGCCGATCCACCGCGCGAGGATGAGCTCAGTCGCCGCGGGGACGTCCAAGTGCTGACCGACTCGTGGTTCGACGGCCAGCGGCCGGGCGCCTTCGAACCGGATAGCCCCCTCGATGGGTTCCCGGTCGGTCTGGGTCCGCAGCTCCTGCAGCGCCGCGATGAGAGCTGCGCGGTCCTCGGAACTGATCACGCCCACTTCGCGGGTCCGCCACAGCGAGGCGAAGCGGGTCCAGGGGTTGCGGGGTTGCTTGCCGGCTTGGTCGAGGGTGGCGCCCCAGTCCAGGACGAGCCCGGAGCGCCGGGGGTCGAGCGTGACGTTGACGTCGCCGGCTTGCACCGCGATCGGATGGCTCAGCCGTGGTTCGAGCTGCTCACGCAGCCGCTGCTCGGCCGCAGACCGCGCCATCCCCCCGACCTGGACCCCCGCGACGGTGACGCCGCGAGGGACGTCGCCGGAGGACATTGCGACGTCGATGCCATAAAATACTGCCAGCAGTCCGAGCACGGCAGCCGCGATGATTACGGTGCGACGTAGCCCTCGACTCCTGCGGCGCGGCGATGTCGGGATCTCAGTGGTGGGCTCGGAACCGGTTCGGGCGAGCTCGTCGAACAGTGTCGACGCCTCGGGCGGTGCCGAGTTCTCAGGTGGCCTCACAGATACAGGCCTGTCCCGTGCTCGGTGCGCTCGCTTGCCACCGCCTGCAGGTCCCGTTCGCGCATCACGAGGTATGCGCATCCGCGCACCTCGACCTCGTACTGGTCGTCCGGGTTGAACAGCACCCGATCACCGACCTGCACGGTGCGGACGTGATTACCGACGCCGTACACCTCACCCCAGCTCAACCGCTTTGCTACCTGGGCTGTCGCTGGAATCAGGATTCCCCCGCTACTGCGCCGCTCGCCGTCCTCGCCCACCAGGCGCACGATCACGCGGTCGTGGAGCATCTGGATCTCGAGCTTGCTTTCGGGCACCGCAAGAGGGTACGTGTTGCCTCCGGCGGTGCTCGGTACGGCCCGTACCTCGGCACTACGGGAGACCCAACACCGAACAGTCCGGACATAAAGAGGCCCCGTGAGGCTGCCGGGTCGGGGGTCCAACAGCATCACGGGGCTATCAATGTCATCGCAGCCCGCCACGACGCTGTTACACGGCCCCGGCGGCTTGCCACCGATTCACTCGTTCGGGTGTCGGCCGCGTGGGTCAGGTAGCCAGCCTGCCGAGCAGGAAACGACCGAAATGTGGGACGGTGAACGCGATCTGCCCGCGTTCCCCCGAGTAGACCAGTCCCTTCTTGAGCAAGCTGTCCCGCGCGGGTGACAGCGACGAGGCCCGGCGACCGAGCTGGTCGGCGACCTGCGTGGTGCCGACCGGCTCGTCCCGGCCACCGGTGAGCTCTGCCATTGACTGCAGGTACTCCCGCTCGGCTGGAGTGGCCCGCTCGAACCGGGAGCCGAAGAACCCGACGGCGAGTTCGCCCTCGGCCTCGGGGGCGGCCATCTGGACGTCGACGATCCCGATGGGCGATACCGGGGCGGCGTCCCACGCGGCCTTGCCGTAGGCCTGCACGAAATAGGGGTAGCCGCCGGAGGTCTCGAACAGCGTGTCCAGCGCATCCCGGGTGATCGCGGCGTTCTCCCGCTCGATCGGCGCGACCACCGCGCGGTCGGCCTCGGCACGGTCCAGCCGATCGATCCGCACGTAGCGGAACAACCGCTCGGAGTATGACTTCGACGCGCTGAGCACCGCCGGCAGGTGTGGCAACCCGGCGCCGACCACCACCAGCGGTGCCCGGGACTGGGACAACTCGTGGCACGCGGCGCACAGTGCGGATACATCATCGGGCGCCACGTCCTGCATCTCATCGATCAGCAGCGCCACCCCAGTGCCGATGTCGGCGGCCAGCTCGGCGACCTCGGTGAACAACTCGACCAGATCGATCTCGATGTCTCCGGAGTCGGCCCGGCCAGCGACGATCGGCGCATCGATGCCCGGCTGCCAGCGATCCCGCAGCTTGGCGTCCTTGGGGGTGGCGCGCAGCGCGAACGCTTTGAGTATCCCGAGTACCTCCTCAACCCGACCCGGCGCCCGGTGGCGCAGTGCCAGATCGCGAACCGCCCGGTGTAGCGCGGCCGATAATGGGCGGCGCAGACCGCCATCGGGCCGGGCCTCGACCTTGCCGGCTCCCCATCCCCGGCGGATCGCCGTCGATCGGAGCTCGCCGAGCAGCACCGTCTTGCCCACCCCACGAAGGCCGGTCAGGACCAGCGAGCGTTCTGGCCTCCCGCGGGCCACCCGTTCCAGCACCACCTCGAAGGCAGCCAGCTCACGATCCCGCCCGGCTAGTTCGGGTGGCCGCTGGCCGGCGCCGGGGGCGAACGGGTTGCGCACCGGATCCATGTCTCGGACAGTATCCGGCTGTCTAGCGTCAACCGCAGATTCCGTAATAGACGCCAATCGGCGTGTCGGCGGTCAGAGAGCCCAGCTCTAGAGAGAGGCCCGGCTATAGATCGAGGGCGGCGCGGAGGGCACCGTCGAGCCGGATCATCGTGGTGGTGTCCAGCTCGCCCACCCGTAACCAGTCACCGGGACGGCGAGGATGTCGCCGGGTCGCGCTCGCGTAGCTCGATGCCTAGTAGCCAGGACCGCGGAGAGCCGTTGATGCCGTCGCTGGACATGATCGCGACGGTCTGCAGACGCTCGGGTGTGCTACCAGCTGAGCTGGTTACCACGGGAGGTGCGGCCGAGGGCGCTCAGGCCAGTTATCTTCGTTCCGCCGGTATACGGCAATCGAAGACTCGGCGACCCGGAAGGTGAACCTGCCGGCCTCGTCCAGGACCTCGCCGTCGGTCGCCAGACAGGCGCTCTGCCCGAGCAGTTCCACTTCCAGCGACGGCGCCTCTCGCTGCACATAGGTCCGGGTGTGTTGCAGCGCACCCAGCAGTAGCGCGGTGACCGCGCGGGCCCGCGAGAAGCGCCGATCCGCGCGCAGGTAGCGGATGTCGAGCAATCCGGAGTCCAGCTGCGGTCGCCAGGCCGGGACCATGCCGCGCGGGTGGTAGGGGCCGTTGCCGACGAACAGGATCCACAGCCGCTGTTCGGTTCCGTCCAGCTTCACTCGCATCGGCTGGGCATTGCGCAACGACGTGACGAGCGCAGCCGCGAACGCCGGCCACTTGCCCCACCTGGGCTCCCACTTCTCCCGCAGCCGCACCAGATCGGAGTAGCCGCCCAGGCTTGCGGTGTTGAGGAAGTAGCGAGTGTGCGGCGGCTGTCCTGCGCCGTGGATCTCTACCACACCCAGGTCGACCGCGACAGCCTCACCGGCCTGGGTGGCATCGACAGCCTCTTGCAGGTCGTACACGCCCACGTCGCGGGCGAAGTGATTGAGTGTGCCGGTTGGCACCACGACCAGCGGAAGGCCGCGCCGTCCCGCTACGGCTGCCGCGGCGGCCACCGTCCCGTCGCCGCCGGAGACGCCCAAGGCGCGCACCGTACCGTTGCTGTGCGAACGCTCGGCGGCAAGCGCGGCCTCGAGCTGTTCGTGGAGGTCCACTCCCTCCGCGGCCGGCACCACAGTGGCCGCCGGCAGGGCCTCGGTTATCTCGGCGACCGGGTTGTACCCGGGATCGCCGGATCGTTGGTTCGCTACCAACACCAGGCCGGCACCGGCTGGCAGTACCGGTGCGTCGTCGCGCCGACGGGCCTGGGCCTCGTCGGTCGTCCGCACTGGCCACCAGCGGCGGGTGCCCAGCGCGATGCCGGAGCCGACTGCCGCACCCACGACGACATCTGACATCCAGTGCACGCCGATATGGACCCGGGAGTAGGCCACCGCGGCGGCCAGCGGAGCAATGACCAATCCAGGCTTGGGGCTCTCCAACGCGACGGCAGTAGCAAACGCTGCCGCGGACGCTGCATGTCCGGATGGGAACGATGACGACTTCGGTGGGGTGGGAAACGACTGGTATGCGGGCAGCTCACGAGCGGGCGGCCGGCGCCGCGGCATCAGCGGCTTGAGCATGGCGTTAGCGGTGCAGCTTGTTGCAGCAATGGACAGCACGCCACGGAGCGCGCCGCGCCGGGTGGCACCTTTCCTGGCGGCCAGCACCGCCGCTATCGAGAACCAGAGCAGGCTGTGGTTCGCCGCGCTGCTCAGCTTTGTCATGGCAACGTCGAGCGGGTTAGGCGGATGCTGCCCGATCCACCGCGAGACAACGTGATCAGCTTGGTTCACATCGGTCAGTTGGCGCCGAATCCACTTGATCACAATGGTCAGAATAGGGCATAGCCACCACGCCCTTGGGTGTCCAGCTACGCGCGGGGCGCGGAGCGCCGCGCCACGCACCGCAGGTTGCGGACGTCGTAGGTGAAGATGTCCAGGTCCGTGAAACCGCAGCGGCAGACCAGAGCATGCAGCGATTCGGCGTCGAACATGGTGTGGTGGGCGTTCCAGATCCAGCGGGGCACGCCGCGACCGTCGACGCCTTGGTGCGCGGCTCGGTCCGAGTGACCGCCGAGGATCCAGTAGTTCGCTTCGGCGGTGTCGATCTCGCCACGCACCCATTGCCCGGCGACGAATCGGGCGTCCGGCACCCCGATGTCCAGCCTCGCGCCGGGTCGCATTACCCGAGCCCACTCCCGCAGGGTTGGCTCGACGAGCTCGTAGCTTTGATGTTCGAGCACGTGGTTGGCGCGCAGCGCGTCCACCGACGCCGTGGTGAAGGGCAGCCGGTCGATCCAGCTGATCACTTCGATGTCGGGCAGCGGAAGGATGTCGACGTGCACGTCGTAGTCGGGATGCGGCTTCTCACCCGCACCGATCTCGACCTTCATCGTGGATCGGCAGGGGCATCGTGGCCGGTTTCGCCGATCTTCTTGATTACTTTTGCGGGTCGCCCCGCGACGACCGTGTACGGCGCGACGTCTTCCAGTACCAGCGAGCCCGCGGCGACGACGGCGTGCCGGCCGATGCGCACCGGCCCCAGCACCATCGCATGGCTGGCTACCCAGGCACCTTCCTCGATCACCACGTCCCGCCCGGACCGCGGGAAAGTGGTCTGCCGTTCGCGACCGAATCTGGTGATGTCGTGGGTGCCGGTGAGCACTGCGACCTCGTGTCCGAAGAAGGCGTACTGGCCGATGGTGATTTCCCCACCGGAGACGTTGAACAGCGCGTTGTTGACGATCGCGGTGGGATCGATATGCAGCCGTTCCGGTCCGCCGTGCAGCTGGTATCGGTAGAGTGGGTCCTCGCTGTCACCGTGGGTGAAACGGTTTCGTTCCTCAGCCATCAGGCGTTGTACGGGACCGCGCAGCACCCGGATCAGCAGTTCGTCGAGCATCGACATGATCGTAGACTTTAGCGAGCATGTGGAAGGGGTAATCCGGCGCGGGCCAGCGTCTCGGTGAGGCGCCTGGCCAAGGCGTCGGGACCGAAGTGATGCCGGGCCAGCGCGCGGTTGCGGGCGAGTAATGCCGGGTCGGGATCGGCGAACCAGGCGGCGAGCGGAGCTGGGTCGTCGGTGGGAAACCAGGTGAAGCCGAGCGTGGCCACCTCCTGCGCCACCGGGTAGCCGTTGACGGCCAGCGGACGGCCGGCCAGGGCGGACTCGATCAGTGGCATGCCGAAGCCCTCCCAGGTGGAGGGCAGCACCACGGCATCTGCGGCGGCATAGGCGTCAGCCATGCGAAGTCCTCCGGGTAGGCCGCGGCGTACCGGACAGCGTGCCCGGTTGAGCAGCTCGTCCAGCTGCGGGCCGTAACCGTCCTCGGCGGCCCCGGTCAGCCAGTAGACGGCGTCCAGGGCCTGCGCGAGCGCGAGCCCGGCGGCAATGTTCTTGCGCGGGATCGCTCGGGTGGGCTGTAGGAGCAGCCGCTGGCGTGGCGCCACGCGCAGCGCGGCCCGACTGACGCTCCGGTCGCCGTGCGGCGGGACACGGGCATAACCGGGGTACATGGTGGTGGCGGCGATACCCCGGCGGGCCAACTGCGTGGCACTGTGCCGGCTGATCGCGACGTGCAGCCAGCTGGGGTCATCGGGCGGCCAACCACGCAGGTGAGCGTACTGCTCCCGCTCCCAAGGCAGATCGTGGTGGCGCAGCACCGCGCGGCGCCCGCGCAGCGCCTGTGCGACCGCCTCGGTCACGGCCGGGTTCATCGGCAGCGAGCACACGTTCTCCACCACCACGAGGTCGGCGCCGTGCAGCGCCCTCGTCATCTCCTCCGGGTGTGCCGGGTAGTGGGAGTCAAGCGCCAGCCCGGGCACTAGACGATCCGCTGTGCCCGCCCCCGCGATGGTGCGCACCCGGTATCCCATCTGCTGCAGCGCATCCACCCACTGCGCAGCCGCGACCGACACCCCGTCGGCCACCCCGAGCCGGAACGACAAGACGGCGACTGTGGTCACTCGTGAATGTTTAGCAGTGGCATGACCTAGGACACTGCTGAACACTCACGACCCGCTGCGGAGCAGCGCGAGCGTCAGGCAGGCGAACGCGGCGGTTGCTGCCACCGCGCGGGCGATGTTCCACCGGACCCACGCCGCTTCGAACTTTTCGCGTACGGCGGTCAGATCGGTGATCCGCTCCGGAGGCCCGGCCGCGGCGAGGGCATCGTTGAGCGGGACGTTGACCCCGATCGTTATTCCCAGCACTACCAGGTACAGCGCGAACGCCACCACGATCCACAGCAGGATTGCTCGCTGGTCCGCCTGAAGGTGCAATGCCGCAGCGATGAGGATGCACACAGGCGCGCCGCCGAGGCTGATCGCGAGCCAAGGATTGAGGATGGCCGCGTTGATCTGTTGCATCGCGTCGACGAAGGTCAGGTCACCGGTTCGGCTAAGCCCGAGCATGACGGACATGGCGAAGGCGAAGAACAATCCGGCCACCAGACCCGTCGCCACCGTGGCTGCCACCAGGCTGGCGCCGCGCAGCAGGGCGAGCATCATCTCAGCCCCGGACGGGCGGCGCAGTGAAACGGCGGTTCACCGGATCGTGACCCGCTGCGGATCGATCGGTTAAGTGTCATGGAATCAGTGAAGCCGTGAATCCTGAGACGAACCATCGTTCGTCGGCTCAAAAACATGTTCGTGCGTCTAAAATATCGCGCATGGACCAGCTGGCGACGCTGCTAGACGGTCCCCGAGCCCGCGGCGCGTTCCTGCTCCGCGCGCTGATGGACCCGCCCTGGTCCATGCGGATCCAGGACCAGGCACCGCTCACTCTGCTCGCCATGATGGGCGGCCCGGCCTGGTTGATCCCGGATACCGGCGACGCACGGCCGTTGCACCCCGGGGATGTCGCGATCATCCGCGGGCTCGACCCCTACATCGTCGCGGACGACCCCGCTACACCACCTCAGGTGATCATCCATCCTGGTCAGCATTGCACCACTCCCAGCGGAGAGGATCTCACCGATGCGATGGATCTAGGGGTCCGCACCTGGGGCAACAGCTCGCATGGCAGCAGTTCGATGCTCATCGGTGTCTACCAGATGCGTGGAGAGATCAACCAGCGACTGCTCGCCGCGCTGCCCGCGCAGCTCGTCCTGCCGGACGACGCCTGGTCCTCGCCGCTCCTGACGTTGCTCGGAGACGAGATCATCAAAGACCAGCCGGGACAGGAGGTGGTCCTGGACCGGCTCCTCGATCTGTTGCTCATCGCCGTCCTCCGTGCCTGGTTCTCCCGTGCCGAGGCGCACGCTCCGGCCTGGTACCGAGCCTACGGCGACTCGGTGGTGGGTCGTGCACTGCGGACGCTGCACCTTCATCCGGACCACCCGTGGACGGTGGCCACGTTGGCCAGCGCGACCGGCGTTTCCCGCGCCGCCCTAGCCCGGCGGTTCACCGAGCTGGTCGGCGAACCGCCCATGACATACCTGACCAGTTGGCGGCTGGCGTTGGCCGCAGACCTGCTGCGCGATACCGACGCCACCATCGGCACCATCGCGCGGCAGGTCGGCTACAGCAGCCCCTTCGCGCTGAGCTCCGCTTTCAAGAGAGTTCGCGGCATCAGCCCCCAGCAATACCGCAAGCCCCCATCGCGAAAAGGTTCCATGTGACGCGTCCCGGCCAGCAGCCTTCGAACCGCGAAATGGTGCCATTAGACGGATTCGCCACCGGAGCGCTTCAGACCGGTCCAGAAGATGTCCATCAGGCGGGTGGTGAGGGCGTCGGGAGTTTCCTCGGGATGGTCGAGTGCCCAGTCGGATAGTGCTTCGGCGGCCCCGACCAGCGCATGCGCGATAGGCAAGGTCCGCGCCTGCGCCTCATCGCAGGATGAACGCGCCAGCAGTCCGGCCACCACCATGATGATCTGCTCGCGGGCCACGGCGATCTCCCCGGCGAACGGTTCGCGGACCCTGGCTTGGCGGTAGAGCACAATCCAGCCGTCGCGATGCTCCGTGACGAATGCGAAGAAGGCCAGCAGTCCGCGGTGCAGGCGCTCCGGTGTGGCCACTCCCCGCGGTACTGCTGTGGTGATCAACTCCATCAGGCGCTGCGCTTCCCGGCGGATACACGCGGTGAACAGGTCGTTCTTGGCGCCGAGGTATGTGTAGATCATCGGTTTGGACACCCCCGCGGCCTCGGCGATCTCGTCCATCGAGGCAAGATGAAAGCCACGCTCGGAAAACACCGCGACGGCGGCGTCGAGCATCTGGCGCTCTCGCACGTGTCGGGGCACCCGCTGGCGGGGGCGCGGTGAGGGCTCGGCGAGGGACGGGCTCACGGTTGCGAGTCTACCTACTAGCCCGTAATGTTACTGATGAGTAGACATCCGGGAGTCGTGATGGCGAAGGCCGGTATCAGCAGCGTGGATCCGAGGAAACTGTCCATTGAGGAGTTCGTGAGCCTGCTCGAGCCGGCGAACGGCGCGATGGATCCTCAGGTCTTCGCCAAACTGATCAAACACGCTTCGGCCGAGCAGCTGGGCGCGGTGCTGGACGATCCGCAGCGGCGCAGCGCACTGCTGGAGGCAATCTTCGGCCGGATGGCGGACCAGTTCCGCCCGGAGCGCGCACCGAATCGGGATTCTGCGATCCACTGGCGGATCACTGGCGGAGCCAACGGCGAGGATGTGTACGAGACCTGGATTACCGCGGGTCAGGGTTCCTCCATCCCGCAGTGTTCGACCAGCAAGGAGCCCTCGCATGATCCTCGTATCACTCTGACGATGTCCGCTGATCAGTTTCTCGCACTGGTCTCTGGGAACGGCTCGCCCGCGTTGATGCTCATGACGGGGAAGGTGTCATTGGAAGGTGACATCGGCTTCGCCGCCAATCTGACTAACATCTTCCATATCCCGCATGCCTGAGACCGCGGCTTGCAATTGAATCTCGATGCCAAGCTTCGTGGCGCGCTGCGCGAGGATGTCAACGGCTCATGTCACGCGCAAAGATCTGGACGGCATCTCGGCGTGAGAGGACGTCGAGTGGGAGATGTCGGCCTGCTTCATCCGTTGCTGGGCGCGGTGTTGGTTGAGCGTGGCGCTGAGAGCTTGCCGCAGTCGGCGTAGTGGTGAAATCTGGGTGGCCAGATGGAGGTGGTAACGCCACCGTGGATGATGACCACGACGCTTCCACAGCGAATAGGCGAACTGGGTGATCGGCTGATTGATGGCGCTCGGCACATTCTCAAACCATTCGGTGCTGCTGACTGCGGCGCTCTGTAGCTCCATGATCTCGGTGCGCCGCTTCTCTTCGTAATATTTAAGGGCAACCTGGAGGTCATCGTGGGCTTGCAGGCTTTCGGCCAGTCCGATTGCATCCTGCATCGCAAGCGTGGTCCCGGACCCAATGGAGAAATGCGTGGTGTGTGCCGCGTCACCCATGAGCGCGACTTTGTCGCAATACCAGGACGTGTTGGTGATGCGGGTGAAGTTGAGCCAAGGAATCTTGCCGAGATCACGCATCGAGTTCATGAGGGAATGACCGTCGAGGTGGTGCGCGAAGATTTCCTCCAGCCTCTTGATGCTCTCGTCGGGTCCCAGCACGTCGAAGCCGAGTCCCTTCCAGGTCTCCGGTGAGCACTCCACGATGAACGTGGTGGTGTCCGTGTTGTAAGGATACGAATAGAACCAGATCCAACCCGCCTCTGTCTCTTCGAACGCGAACATGAAGGACTCGAAGATCCGGTGGGTGCCAAGCCAGAGGTACTTGTTCCGGCCCACCACCGCATCGGTCTGGAAGTGCTGGTCATGGAGGCGGCGGACATGGCTGTTCGCGCCGTCGCAGGCGACGATCAAATCGGCGTCCGCGAACTCGGACAGGTCCTTGACCTCGCGTTGGAACTGGATATCGACACCGAGATCGATCGCTCGCTCAACCAGGATGTCGAGAAGATGCTTGCGGCCGATGGCGAATCCGTATCCACCGAGGTGAGCACGCTGCTGGCGCCCCACGTGTACTTCCTGGTTGCCCCAGGTGGCGGGTTTCTCCAGTATTCTCTGCGCGCTGAGGGGGTCGTTGCGGTAGAGGCTGTCCAGCAATGGGTTGGAGAAGGTGACCCCCCACCCGTAGGTCACTCCTTCTGGGTTGCGTTCGATCACTGTGATGTCGTGATCCTGGTTCCGCAACTTCGCGGAGATGGCGAAGTACAGACCCGCAGGTCCGCCGCCGACGCACACGATTTTCATACCCTCTTCCGCCTCCCTGATCGACGGTGAGTAAATGGCCCTGGCATGGTTCTGCGACGACATGCGGCTTAGCTGGAGGGTACCCCGGCGCTGCTGGCCGGCGAGGCCATTGGATCACGACCACGCCATCGCGATCCCCGGAGCAGGCCTTTCAACTCGCTGAAGACCCGGCGGCCGGTGGCGGAGCGCCACGCGAGGTCGTAGGCACTCCGTAGCACCGCAGGTCTGATCATTTCGACCGGAGTGGGATAGCGGAACGCAGTACCTCCGAAGGTGACCTTGGGCTGGTCGGCGGTGGGCAAGGTGTCGGCGCCGCGATCGGTGCTGTCCAGCAACGCTGCCAGCGTTTCCGGACGCAGCCCGCCGAAATCGAACCAGCGGTACCCCTGCGCCTTGCTCCACTTGATCAACTCCCACCGGATGGCTGCCGGCACGCTGAGCCGCATCGCCTCGCCGGAGCGATCGAACCCGGATAACCGGCCGCGGACCATCTCGCCACATCCGGTCATCAGATCGGCAGCGACCGGCACACCGTCCACCTCGCCGACGAACATCACGACGTGGCCGCCGGCATCCAGTTCCCGGTACAGCGCCGTCATGTACTCCAGCGGCAGTGGTGTGTAGCCCTGGTGTTGCGCCGAGCCGGCCATCAGCTCGGCGAGCAGCGGCATGTCCCGCACCGTTCCGGGCCGCACCGTGACACCACGCGACTCCCACCGGTTGGTCCACGACTTGAGTCGCTTGCCGAACCTGCTGCGGATCTCCGCCAGATCGGCGGTCAAGTCGATGCGGATCGAGCCCTGCGGGGCGATCCCGGCCGACGACGGTCGAAATCCGCGGTGGAGCAGCTCGTCACTGGTGTCCTGGGCGCCTTCAGGCGGTTGGATGAACAGAATTCGCAGCCGCCGCCGGCTCAGCACCACGAGGGCGTCAACGAGCGCTCGGCGGATGTCGTCGGTGGCCGGCGCATCGGGTGCCACAAGGGGGCCGTAAGGGAGATAGCCCACCGAGCCGAAAACGGGAAACCGGCGCGTCAAGATCTGCGCCCCGCCGACCAGCCCGCCATCCTGGTAGGCCAGCAGGTAAAGCGGGGTGAAGCCGACCCGGCCGCGCAGCCCCCCCCACACGGAGAGCTGGGTAACGTCAGTGCCTGGTGTGCGATCCACCAGCAGATCCCATGCGTGTAGCGCGTCGGAGCCGGGATCCTCCCGGGCGATCACCTCGACGTTGCTGCCGCGCCAGGTCGTCCCCATGTCGGCTCGATTCTGTGGTGCCGTACCTGGTGTGGCGGTGCTGGTCTTCGCTCCCATCATCATCATGCCGAGTCCGAGCTGCCACCCGAGCTTTCCCACAGCCATTCACCCCCGTCATCTGTGATCGGTGAAGCAGCATCCCTCGCCATGTCGCGCCCCGGGTGCACATCCTCCTGATTACCCTCAGTCATAGTGTCGTCCATCCGCGGTCGGTCGTTACGTCTGTCCCTGCAGCTGTGGCAACGTGGAATGGGTGGCCCCCGAGGTGACAGCAGGCGGAGACGGTGACGGCTTCGTGCGATGCGGCGACGGGCAGACCCGGTGGGGTCGATTCGGCGCGGCAGGACTGCTGCTGCGCGCCCCCGATGCCGAGCGCCGGCCGCTGGTGTTGATGCAGCACCGCGCGCCGTGGACGCACCACGGGGATCTCTGGGGGATGCCGGGCGGAGCCCGGTGCAGTGCGGAGACCCCGGTCCAGACCGCATTGCGGGAGGCGGCTGAGGAGGCCGCCGTGGACTCGTGCCGAGTACGTGTCCGCGGCGAGGTGGTGGTCCACCCCGGTGGTGACGCCTGGTCGTTCACCAGCGTGGTCGCTGACGCCACCGAGCCGCTGCCGCTGCGCCCCAACCTCGAGTGCACCGAGCTCGCCTGGATCCCGGAAGGTGAGGTCACCGCGCTCAACCTGCATCCGGCATTCGCAGCCGACTGGCCCGCGCTGCAAGTGATCCACATCGGGCTCGTCGTGGATGCGGCCAACGTGGTCGGTTCCCGACCGGACGGCTGGTGGCGGGACCGGGCTGGCGCCGCCGAGCGTCTGCTGCGGGAGGTCGCCGCCACCGGATCAGGAGTGCTCGCGCTCCCGGACGGCCGCTTCGGTTGGGTGACCCGCCCGGTGCTTGTGCTCGAAGGCGCGGCGTCCCGCGCACCCGACGTGCCCGGCGTCGACGTAGTCCGCGCGCCGGCCAGCGGCGATGACACCATTGTGGACATCGTCAACGCCGGTGGTGACTGCGTTGTCGTCACCGCCGACCGGGCATTACGCACCCGCCTGTCCCCGCACGCCTACCCCATCTCCCCGTCCTCCTTCCTTTCCTGGCTCGCTCCGCATTCAGCGGACTGCTGAAAATGCGGGAAAACCGGGCAGGTTAAAAGGTGAGGGCGAGGGCGGGGTCGGTGAGGAGGGCGCCGACGTCGGTAAGGAACTGGGAGCCTTGCTGGCCGTCGACGACGCGGTGGTCGACGGAGAGGGCCAGCTGGCAGATCTTGCGCGGTACCACGGCGCCGTCCACCACCCACGGCCGCTCCCGGATCGCGCCGATAGCAAGGATCGCCGATTCCCCAGGGTTAAGGATTGGGGTGCCGGTGTCGATTCCGAAGACCCCGACATTGGTGATGGTGATGGTGCCGCCGAGCATGTCGCCCGGGGTGGTGCGTCCCTCCCGGGCCGAGGTGGCGAGCTCCTCCAGCGCAACGGCGAGGTCGCGGAGCGGCATCCGGTCGGCGTTGCGGATCTTGGGTACCACCAGCCCGCGTGACGTGGCGGCGGCGATCCCGAGATGCACATGATCGAAGTAAACGATCTCGCCGGTCGCCTCATCCCAGCTGGCATTGACCTCCGGGGCCCGTCGCACCGCCAGGCACAGCGCCCGGGCCGCGAACGCCAGCGGGGTCAGCTTCAGGTCCCGAAACTGCGGTTGCCCCGCCAGCCGGCTCCGCAGCTGCATCATCGGCGTGACATCGACGGTGAGGAACATCGTGACGTGCGGCGCGGTGAACGCGGAGGACGCCACCGCGGCCGCGGTAGCTCTGCGCACCCCGCGGACCGGCTCCCGGCGCTCCCCGGTGCCGGACCCAGTGGTCGGCGCCGAGCCGGCGCCGGACACGGTGTCAATGCGGGCACTGCCGTTGCGGGCAGGTTCCGCAGCGCGGCGCACGTCCTCCCGGGTGATCACCCCACCGGTGCCCGAGCCGAGCACCGTTCCCAGGTCGATCCCCAGTTCCTTGGCCAGCTTGCGTACCGGTGGCTTGGCCAGCGGAACCGATCCATGAGCGGCGGCGGGAGCCGGCAAGCTGGCCCTGCGTGGCCGGCGGGTCACCGTCGCGGTCTTCGGACCGTAACCAACCAGAGTCGTGATCCGGCCGCCAGGTCCTTCCTCGCCGATCGTGCCTACCGGGGCAGGCTCCGGTGCGCAATCACTGGTGTCGATCGCGATCAACGGGGTGCCCACCGCCAAAGTGGCACCCGGTTCGGCGAACAGCTCGGCGACCACCCCGGCGAAGGGGCTGGGCAACTCGACGGCCGCCTTGGCCGTCTCGATCTCCACGATGATCTGATTGAGCGTGACCGTGTCACCAGGCGCGAC
Organism: Pseudonocardiaceae bacterium; assembly: GCA_036009255.1. Lineage (GTDB taxonomy): Bacteria > Actinomycetota > Actinomycetes > Mycobacteriales > Pseudonocardiaceae. The sequence continues at coordinate 5,681 of DASYMC010000078.1, read as the reverse complement.
GTGCCAGCGCAGGACCTCTGCCTCGGTGAGTCCTTCCCCGACGTCGGGCAGGGCGAAGATACGGGCCATTGTCTGCCTCAGTACGCGAGCACGCGGTCGAGGGCGTCGAGCACGCGATCCAGGTCGGGCAAGTAGTCCTCCTCGCACTTGGCGGGGGGATACGGGGTGTCGAACCCGGTCACTCGCAGCACCGGAGCCTCCAGCGAGTAGAAGCACTCTTGCGAGACTCGGGCCGCCACCTCGGCGATCAGTGAGGCTTCGCCAGGTGCCTCCGACACGCAGATCAACCGACCGGTGCGCCGTACCGAGTCGAACACCGGAGCCAGATCCAGCGGGGACAACGTGCGCAGGTCGATCACCTCCAGCTGCTGGCCGTCCCGTTCGGCGACGGTCGCGGCATCCAGCACGGTGCGCACCGTCGGCCCGTAGGCGACCACGGTCGCGGTCCCACCGGAGCGCAGCAGCCGCGAGCGGAACAGCGGCGGGGGCGCCACCGAGAGGTCCAGAGATGCCTTTTCCCAATACCGTCGCTTGGGCTCGAAAAAGATCACCGGATCGTCGCAGGCGATCGCCTGCTGGATCATCCAGTAAGCGTCCACGGGGTTGGAACACGCCACGACCCGCAGCCCCGGAGTGTGTGCGAAGTAGGACTCCGGGGACTCGGAGTGATGCTCGACGGCGCCGATTCCGCCGCCGTGCGGAATGCGCACCACCACAGGCATCCGCAGTTTGCCCTGCGAGCGGTAGTGCAGTCTGGCGAGCTGGGTGACGATCTGGTCGAAGGCGGGATAGACGAACCCGTCGAACTGGATCTCGCAGACCGGGCGGTAGCCCCGGACCGCGAGCCCGACTGCGGTGCCGATAATCCCGGACTCGCCCAGCGGTGTATCCAGCACCCGCTGCTCTCCGAAGTCCTTCTGTAAGCCATCGGTGATCCGGAACACTCCGCCCAGACGCCCGACGTCCTCACCCATCACGATGACCTTGGAGTCGGCGTCCATCGCGGCGCGCAGACCCTGGTTGATGCCCTTGGCCAGGGTGATCATCTGAGGTTCGCCGGTGGTGGCCATCAGTGTTCACTTCCGGGTTCACTACCGGGCTCACGATCGGCGAAGGACGCGTGGTAAGCCAGGTGCTCGGCTCGGGCCGAGTCGAGCGACGGTGACGGTTCGGCGTAGATCTTGGAAAAGATGCGCTCCGGGCCCGGGGCGGGCATCGAAGTACAGTAGTTGCGCAGCCGGACCGCCAGCTCCTCGGCCTCGGTGGCCACGCCGTTGAAGAACTCCTGCTCGGCGAGCCCTTCCCGCACCAGGTGCACCCGGACCCGCTCCAGGGGGTCCTTGAGCTTCCATTCCTCGAGTTCGTCAGCGAGCCGGTACCGGGTCGGGTCGTCAGAGGTGGTGTGGGCGTCCATCCGGTAGGTGCACGCCTCGATCAGCACCGGGCCGTTGCCGGTGCGGCACTCCCGCAGTGCCCAGCGGGTGACGGCGAGGGTGGCCAGCACGTCGTTGCCGTCCACCTGGACCCCGGGAAAGCCGTAACCGCGCGCCCGCCGGTACAGCGGCACCCGGCTCTGCCGATCCAGCGGTGCCGAGATCGCCCACTGGTTGTTCTGGCAGAAGAACACCACCGGTGCGTCGTAGACAGCGGCCCAGACGAAACCCTCGTGCACATCGCCTTGGGAGCTGGCACCGTCGCCGAAGAAGCAAAGGGTTGCTTCACCGGTCTCAGCGTTGCCGATCTTGCCGTCGAGCCGCTGGCCCATCGCGTAGCCGGTGGCATGCAGGCACTGGCTGCCGACCACGATGGCGTAGAGCCCGAACCCGGTGGCGATCGGATCCCATGAGCCCTGATCGATGCCGCGGAAGATGCCGAACAGTTCGGTGGGATCAACCCCCCGGCACCATGCGACGCCGTGCTCGCGGTAGGACGGGAAGGCCATGTCCTGGGGGGCCAGCGCCCGGCCGGCACCGATCTGCGCGGCCTCCTGGCCCAGCAGCGGTGCCCAGAGACCGAGCTGACCCTGCCGCTGCAGGGCATTGGCCTCCCGATCGGCCCGGCGCACGAGCACCATGTCGCGATACAGCTCCCGGATCTCCGCAGGGGAGATCTCCAGATCGAACTGTGGATGCGACACCCGCTGCCCCTCCGGGGTCAGCAGCTGGACCAGGTCCTCACCTTCACCCGTTGCCCGCAGCCCGGCGATCACTTGCTGGGGAGTGTGCTGACCATCGATCTCCATCGCAGCGCCAATAATGGGGCCCACTGTGGGGCCATCGACTATCGGGCTTCCGACAGAATTGTCAGCAGGTGCGGAGTGGGATGGTGCGCGCTTGCGAAAATGCATGAGCATCTCCTTGCTGTTACGCCTCGCTCCACTCGTGATGGGCACGGGGCGACGCCGCAGTGCAGCGTGGCCCCCGGGGGTGGATCGCACTACCAGAAGCACGACGCTGACAATTCACTCCACCCGCATCTTCGCACGGATAGGGGCAATCATTACACCGTACCGGCCGGTTGTGTGGCCTGCGCGCCATCCTTGCGTAGCCTATGCCTGATCACCCCGGTAACAGCGCCGCCTGCCCCGAACAAGGTGTCCAGCAGGTCCTTCACCCGGTAGAGGTCCGCGTTGATCTCGTCCTGCAACCGGGACAATTGATGCAGTTCATGAGCGCTGGAGCGCTCCCGTTGCTGTGCGGCCTCAGTCGCGGCGGCGACCAGCCGCTCGGCCTCGGTTCGGGCCTGCCCGACGAGGTGGCCAGCTGCGGTGCGAGCCGCCTTTCCCAGCTTCTCCGCCTCCGCGGTGGCTTCGCTGAGCAACTCCTCGGCTTCTGCGCGGGCTGCGGTACGCAGTTGGTCGACCTCCGCGGCCAGAGCCGTACGGACCTGCTCTGCCTCCGCGTGCGCCTGCGCACGAATCCGTTCGGATTCCTGTTCCACCTCGTGGCGGGTACTGTCCAGCTCGCTGGAACGGCGTCGCAACGCGCTGTCCTGCTCGGCGGCCTGCCGGTTGGCCTCGGTGCGCCAGGCAGCGATCTCCTGCTCCGCGCGCTGCCGCAGCTCAGTGACCTGGGACCGGGCTTGATCCACCAGTGCCATCGCTGCTGCTTCGGCCTGACTGCGCACTTCGGCCGCTTCGTCCTCGGCCAGCTTGAGGATCTTCTCGACCCTGGCGCCGAAGTTCACCTCGCCCGGCGGCTCGTCGCTTGGCGGCGACTGCGCTCGGTTCAGCGCCTCCTCCAGCATCGCCACCCGCTGGGTGGTCGCCTGGCGTGCGTCTTGCGCCGCCAGCAGTTCGGCACCCAGAAAACGTAATCGCTCCTCCACCTGCCGCTTGTCGTAACCGCGCAGCACGACGTCGAATGCGGTGTCAGCCAGGTCCTTGCGATCGAAGCGGTCCATCCGTACCTCCCCGATGGTGGTGAGGCATCTTGACACTTGATCGCAATATGACAACCACCAGGTAGCAGTTTCCACAATCGCCTGCCGAGGGCTGGCTACGGCAGGGCTATCCTCCCGGGGAGCGCCCGCCGGGGGACCGACTCACAGGAGCCAACGCTGAGATATCAGGAGCCATCCTGGCGTCCGACCCAACGCCTGCCTGTCACCAGGCTCCCTACAGCACCGCCACCAGGGGGTCCCCGGCCACCCGCCCTTCCGCCCCGCCGACGCCGCCGCCGACGCCGTCCCGGCCGTGTGCTCGTGGCGATCCTCAGCATGTTGGTGCTGATGGTGCTCGGCTTCGCCGTCTACACCGATCGATCGTTGCAGCGCACCGGCGCGCTGGCCGACTACTCGGGACGGATTGCGGCCACAGCGGGCACTAACTGGCTGATCGTCGGGTCGGACAGCCGGGCCGGTCTGACTCCCGACCAGGAAGCGCGGCTGACTACCGGCGATGAAGCGGCAGCGGGTGGCAACCGCACGGACACGATCATGCTGATGCACATCCCGGCATTGATCGGCGGTGGCCAGCCGACGTTGGTGAGTCTGCCTCGGGACTCCTCCGTTCCGCTTGCCGGTCACGGCCGCGTCAAGCTCAACTCCACATTCGCATTGGGTGGTCCCACCCTGCTGGTGCAAACCGTGGAGAAAATCACCGGAGTACACATAGATCATTACGCCGAGATCGGTTTCGCCGGCTTCGCCAACCTCGTTGACGACGTCGGCGGAGTGCAGATGTGCCCTACCGAGCCAATCGACGATCCCCTCGCAGGGCTGAACATCCCGGCCGGCTGCCAGGTGCTGAACGGGCCACAGGCGCTCGGCTACGTCCGGACCCGGCACTCGCCACGGGGAGATCTGGACCGGGTGGTGCGCCAGCGAGAGTTCCTCGGCGCCCTGATCGCCCGGGCCGGCAGCCCCGGGGTGCTGCTCAACCCGTTCCGCGCTGTGCCACTGGCTGGCGATGCGCCGGACACGGTCACGGTCGATGACGGTGATCACGTCTGGGACGTCGCCAGGCTCGGCTGGGCGATGCGGTCGCTGTCCCATGGCGATGCGGTGACCACGACGGTTCCCTTCGCCGGTTTCGGTCCGGTCAGCGACGGCTCCTCCGGCGTGCTGTGGGACCGCGACCAAGCCGCCCAGCTGTTCAACGCGCTGGCTCAGGACGGGCCGGTGCCCCGTTAACGCGCCACGCGGCAGCAAAGCGGATCACTGCATGCCCCTAGTTGCTGCAGCATGGCGAGATCGTCACGTATCGTCCCGCGTTCGTGATCTGCGACCGATAGCCGGCGGTATCGGCGTGCTGGTGGATGAAGCGCGCCTAGCAATGGTCGATGAAGTGGGGATGCCCGACCGGGCAGGTGCCTGAGTAGTGGTCGAAGCCCCAGCCGAATGTGGGTTGCAAAGACCAATGCTGTGCGCAGAACGAGCGATCGCAGGGTGGGCAGTAGAACGGGACCCAGGTCTTGTCAAGCGTGCATAACACGCCTGCGTCGACGGCGCCGGCCGCGCTGATGGCTGCGGCAAGATTGGGCACCTGGCTGGCGAAGCTCGTATACGGCAGGAATCCGGTGACCCGGATAGTGCCCTGGGCGCTGGGAAAGATCCGGTAGATGATGTCCTGCTCATCGTTGATGAACAGCTGACCTCGTCGGCTCACCTCGACGATTGCGGCTGTCCGTGGACAGCCGCCGAACTGGCACGGAAACGCGATGCGCAGCCGTGCTGGATCGTCCACCTGACCAGTGTCGCAAAAGCATCGGAACCGATGGCGCAGAGGCTCGTGGGTGACGTTATGGCTGTCGATCGCGGAAGGCAGCGGTGAGCACGGTCGGTAGCTGGTGATCCCATACGGACGGGCCGAAATGTGCGCCTCGGGCGGCGTCTGCCCCGGCGTCGCGCCACCACTGCGCCTGTTCCGTGGTGTCCACCCCAGGAACGATCACAGTGGCTCCGGTGCTGTGCACCAGCGGAATGGCCTGGCGCAGTGCCTCGGCGACCACCGAGTCGTGCCCGGGTCGCTGAGCGATACGGGAGACGATCTCCGGTGCGATCTCTACCGCGCCCACGGGGAGGTCTTCGAGGTAGGCCAGGTATCCCAATCCGGCCGCGGCGCCGAGCAACACCACCTCGACGCCCAACGCTGCGAGCGTGCCCACGTTGTCCACTACGTCCCCGCGACCGCGTGCCAAGCTCGTCAGCGGCACTCCAACTCTGAGCTGCTCGGCTGGCAG
>DASYMC010000077.1:0-3039 GCA_036009255.1 Pseudonocardiaceae bacterium | reverse complement strand
TTCCCTCGTCGATGCCGCCGACCGGGGCATCGAAGCGATCCCCCACGGCGATCTGACGACCGTGATCGACGAGTCGTACTCAGCCATCGCCGGTTTGGGCCCGGAGATTTCGCGGATTGTCAAGGGGTCCACGCAATTGGCGATAGACGGCCGCAACAACATTGAGCCACTCACCAGGTTGATCGATCAATCCCAACCAGTGCTGCAATCGCAGGCCGGCACCGCGGGCGCCATCCAGGCTTGGGCCGCCCACGCGGCCACCATCACCAGCCAGCTACAGGCCCACGACAGCGCTGTAGCTAGCGTTCTCGAGCATGGAGGCCCGGCCGCTGATGAAGCACGCCAATTGCTGGAACGGCTGCAGCCGACGCTGCCGATCGTGCTCGCCAACTTAGTCAGCCTCGGTCAGGTGGCCATCACCTACCAGAACGGCATTGAGCAGTTGCTGGTCCTAGTGCCGCACGGTGTTTCGGTGATGCAGGCCGGCGAGGTCACGCGGCGAAACAACAAGTCGCCCGACGTCGGTCAACTGATTGATTTCCAACTCAACCTGAATCTGCCCCCACCCTGCACGACCGGTTTCCTGCCGCCTCAGCAGCAGCGAACGGACAACTTCGAAGACTCCCCAGACCGCCCCGAGGGCGACCTGTACTGCCGGATACCGCAGGACTCCGCGTTTAACGTGCGCGGTGCGCGCAACATTCCGTGTGAGACCGTGCCGGGCAAGCGCGCGCCGACGGTGAAGATGTGCGAGAGCGACGAGCAGTATGTACCGCTCAACGACGGGTTGAACTGGAAGGGCGATCCCAACGCCACCCTGTCAGGCCAAGATATTCCCCAGCTGCCACCAGGCGCAGTCCCTTCGCATCCGCCGGGCACGGAGCCACCACCAATAGCGGTGGCCCAGTACGACCCGGCGACCGGAACCTATCTCGGCCCCGACGGAAAGGTGTACACACAATCTGACCTCGCTGAAACTCCGTCTGGACCGCCCTCCTGGCAGAAGATGCTCATACCACCGGGTTAAAGCAACAGCGACGCTTCACCCAGTAAGCCCACCGTTTCCCGGGCGCGGCTCATGGACCCCTGAAACCTCCCGCGCACGCCCAAAACATGCCACCGCCATAGCGCCCGCCCCGGCCGACAATGTCGGATGCCGGGATGATAGGGAGAGCAAGGCGATTGGCAATGGCCGGACCGCAGGTGATCCGGCAGATCTTCGAATGTGCCGCTGTCTGCGAGCGCAGCCGTTGACCGCCGTTAAGCTATTCGGTGGGTCGCTCTGGCACGTCGCGGGGGGTCCGCCAAAGCCGAGCACCAGCCGCCGCTCAAGTATTTGAGACGCGGCGAGACCGGTGACGTCCGCCACCCAGGGACAATGGTGCGGGGGAGAGGCGTTGTTGAGCAGCGGAATCGGGCCTGCCGGATGGTTTGCGTCACGCCCGCAACTCCGTGCGCCGAGCAAGGTGGGAGCCGGTCAGGTGTGCCTTGAACCGCTTGGAACCCCCACATCGGATGCGGTGCATGTCGTTGCCGCGGTGACACCGAAGGAACACAATTGAGCACACCAGCGCCCACCGGCGAGCACAAGTCATCTACGATGGTGTCGTTCGGCTAACATTCTGCGCTGCCGCAGGCGGCACCTTCTGCACCGCGTTTCCCCTATGGCTACACACCTACAATCATCACCGCGGCCACACCGCACTCGGCGGCCAACCACCGCGGCCACCCGTGTACCTAAACCTCTCAGGTCAGTACACCTAGCGAGGTTAGCAAGCGAACGCCACGAGGCGCCGTTTCCAATCGCCGGAGCTGGTCTGTGGTTCATCGCAGGTGATCTCGGCGGCAGTCGATGAGCCCGTCTCGCGTTCTGCGACGGATCTCGCCTCTGTCAGGTCGGCGGTTGCCTCGTCCACGATCATTGCGTCTTGATCGCATGCTTGGCTGCTGGTCCACACCACTGTGGTGACCAGGGATGCGCGGGCATCAACAGGTGCGCAGGACACGAAGCGGCGCTGCTGGGCGCCGTCGTCAGACTTGAGCGACCCGTGGACGACAAACGGTACATCGGCGGTAACATCTGTGAACAACGAATTAGCTGCTGTCAGAAGCGCTTCGATGACATGGATCCCGCTGGCTTGCCATAGCGCCACGTCGGCGTGAATCCTGCGGTAGCGTTCGTCGCCGTCACACGCGAGGTCGATGACCGGTTCGCCCGGTTCGTTCAGAGACACCCAAATGACCCCGTATCGCTCGGTGCATGGATGGGCCTTCAGATGAGCGTGCTCGGCAATCACGAGACCGGAGGGTCTGAACACGCAACGGCCGCCGTCGCCGAAGGTCCAACCATGATTCGGACACACCAGGCGGCCCTCGCTGACCACTCCGTTGCTGAGGACCGTCTTGCGGTGCGTGCACCGGTCGGGAGCGGCCACGACCGCCCCGCTCGGGCCGCGCCACAACACGAGGTCGCGGCCCAACAGCCGCACTGCGGCTGGGGTGTCCTGAACGTCCGCCGAGGACGCCACCGGTAGCCATTGGCGACCTAGGGCGCCAGCCGCACTGAATATCATTAATGTGCTGGTCATTAGGCAAAAATCTCCTCTGGTACTGCTTAGTGGACACACTTGACGGGGAGGACGCGCTCCCGTAGCTTAATCTTAGTAAGCTGAGCCGTCCAACAGGAGGTAACCGTCTTGTCATCACCCATCGACGGCCGGGGTGCGACCGCCCCGGCCTATGAGCCGGGAACGATGCTGCCCGAGGAGTTTGAAGAGCAGTTCTGCGACCAACTCATGGGGGACTGGCTGCAGATGCCACGGGTTGGTCCTCCCCCGCACGCCACACCTGAGCAGGCCCGGATCTACCACGCGACATGGATGAAATACTTCTCCTTCTTCGCCTGGAGTTTCCCCAGCTGGCTGATGAACGCCGCAACGCGGTGTCCCTATCAGGATGTGCGAGTCGCGGTCATCGGTGACTGCGTCGACGAGGAAGTCGGCGATAGCGAAGCTGACGACCTTTCACATATCGAGCTGC
>DASYMC010000076.1:0-7045 GCA_036009255.1 Pseudonocardiaceae bacterium | reverse complement strand
AGCGTCGTGCAACAGCGCGCGGGCTTGCGCGGGATTAGTGGCCAGCCGGTCAATGCAGGATGCCCATGGTTGAAGCTCCATGCCATTTTTTAGATCGATTGCCCAGATCACCACGTCACGGCAGGCGGACAGGTTGCCCATGAGGACGTTGAGGCCGCCGCTCTTGCCCGAGCCGGTGGCGCCACCGAGCAGGCCGTGGCGGCGGAGGAACAGCACCCGAGCCGGGATGGCGTCCTCGAACGGGCCAAACTCGATCGGCTCGGTGATCGAGGTGACCGACGGGCCAGGCCACCCGATCGCGCCCGCGTGGGGGTCGGTGTCCAGCACGCGCAACTCAAACCGGTTCGCCAGGTCATCGGGCGTCGGGTAGACACGCGCGGCTCCCCGGAAGATGCCCAGACCGGACTCGATCGCGGAGAGCCTGGCACGTACCTCATCGATGGTCTGACCGCGAGCCAACCGGAATCGGGCACGCCAACCCCACACATCGACCACGGCCGACATGACCTGCGAACCGGCTAGCCCGACCGCCCGCGCGATCTCCGGCCAAGCTTCGAGCTTGCGTTCCACCCGGACACGGGCACGTCGGCGGCGATGTGCCCACCACGGCACCGCGAGGCTCAGACCTCCAATCACCCACAGATGCGGAAGCGGCCCGGCCAAGGGGCCCATGGCCGTTGCGGCCGCGAACCATCCTCCGGTTGCCGTGACCACAACGGCCGCATAGAGGCAATCGATGCTGGCTGGCAGGCCGAATCTGTGCCCGGTGACGGCCAGCCCGCACCCAGCCAGCACGGCGACGGCGAGGATCGCGGGCCACCATTGCGGATGGGTGAGATGGAGCATCCAGGCGAGGAACGCCGTGGCGGTGGCGAGAAAGAGCGGGGCGAGTTCGGAGCGGTACCGCCACGCCCACCAGAAGATCAGTACCAGAATCGTGTCCGGTAGTTGATCGGTGCTGTTGATGACCATCACGGGCTGGAGCCCGTAGCGATGCATACGACGGGCATGACGGCGCATCCGCCGGGCTGTCATCAGGAGTAACCCCCCTCGTTCGGGGGCAGCTGACCGCGAACGGCGAGTTCGTCACGCAGGTAGCACAGCGGGTCGGACTCACCATCGAGATAGGCACCGATCGTGGCCCGCGCGGCGGCCAGCAGATTTGCCCGGTCAAGGCGCGTGTCATCGAGCTCAGCGCGAAGCCGGATAACCTCCACTGACAGCGTCGGCGCGTCGGCAAGTGCGTTATCGATACACTGCCAGATATCTGCCAAAGCCGGAATTGCGGTTGACAATCTGGCAACCATGTGACGCGCGGTATTGCTTCTCGTGGTGACCTCCCGATGGTCAATTCTGGTGTGGCGGGAAGCGTCGGTCACTAGGCATCACTCCTTTGCGGTCGGCGAGGGGTCAAGGTTGAGAACTGGTAAGTCCTTTAACGATGGCGGTCACTAGATTGCGGATCTCAGGTGCGGCTGTGGTTGCGGCGATGAAGAAACCGAACAGCAAGCACAAGATCGCCTGCCAGACGCGCATACCCATGTAACGACAGGCCACGAAAACAACGGCACCGAGGATCGCAACCAACGGAACGGAAACCGTCAATTTTTTTCACCTCCCTTCACGGTGAGCCTTGAATCGGCATGAATCGGGTAACTGTGGGCTCTTATACGTCGATTTGCGGCGACGCCAGCGGGAGCGAGATCGGCACTTACGGCATCGCTTCATCCCGCTTTCCCGAAGCGCGCCGCACGGACAGCGACGCTCAGGAGAGTCGAGCTTGATAGTGCGCATCGGCATTTCTTCACGCACCGTGTAGAACGCCGGTTGTACGGCGTAGTCGTTGCTGCTCATCGTTTTTCGTCTCCCGACTCGGCCCCGGTCACACCGGGGGTTTGGGCTGGTCGGAAGCAATGGCATCCTGTAGGGCGAGATGTAGGCGACGTAGAAAACGATCTACCTACCACCTACCTACAGCGAGGGCCGGTGATGAGCGAGCCAGCGGCAGCGCCGCAGGATTCCTCCCCTGCCGCCACGTTGCTCCAGCATCTGGGCCGTGAGCTGCGGCGACTCCGAATCCAGGCCAGTCTGGGCAGCCAGGCCGCATTGGCCAGAAGGATCAACTACACCCGCGCCTACGTCGCGCAGGTCGAACTTGCCCGCGAGGTTCCGTCCGCCCGGTTCGTGCACGCCTGCGACGAGGCCTTACACACCGGTGGCGCGCTCATGGAGCTCTACCGCCGCTATCACAACGCCCGCAGCCAGGAGCGCACACCAGAGCCGCAGCCACCCACCGCCGACGACCTGTGGAACTCCGCCAATGCCCCGCCACCGGCCGACACGCTCGAGCCGCTGATCGGCACCGAGCAGAGCCGCCGCACCTTCCTGCGCAACGCGACGATCCTCGCCGGAACCACCGCCGCCGGAGCCACGATCGACGCCCGTGGTGACGAACCCTGGCAGCGGCTCACCGCCGCTCTGCGCGGCACTATCCACGTCGACACCACCACCGTGACCAACCTCGAAAGGGTCACTGTGGGCCTGGAACGTCTCGAAGCCCACATGAGCCCGACCGCCCTGGTCGGCGCCGTCATCGGGCACCTCGACGCCATCGCCCGCCTACTTCGAGTGCCGATGAGAATCCAGCTGCGCCAGCACCTCTGCTCGGTCGCGGCCGAGACCTCGGCCCTGGCCGGGTGGCTGACGTGGGACCTGGACACCCCCACTGCAGCAGCCGCGTACTTTCGCGCCGGCCTGGACGCCGCCGACGACGCCAGCGACCGCGCCATCGGCGCCTACCTCGTCGGCGGGTTGTGCGTTCAACCGAGCTACCGGGAACAACCGGAAATCCGGCTCCGCAACCTGGACGGCAGCACCCTCGGTTTCGCACAAGCCGATGCTTCCCCGGCCACTCGCTCCTGGATGGCCTGCTTGGAGGCAGAGGCACACGTCATGGCCGGTGACGAACGTGCTGTGCTCACCGCGCTGGACCGCGCTGAGACCATCCTTGAGCGCGCCAGCGGTGACGACCCCATCCAGCGCAGGCCCCGCGTTAGCTTCTTCGACTACGCCCGGTTGCTTGGGGAACGGGGTGTGGCCATGGCTAGGCTCGGCCGGGCTGAGTCCGCCCAGGCGATCCTCACCGACGCCATGGCTTCCCTCGACCCTGCCATGACCAAGATACGCCCTCGATTGCTGGCCGAACTCGCGTCCTCCGCGATCCAGCGCGGTGACCTCGAGACCGCTTGCCGCTACGCCAGCGATGCTCTGATCATGGCCGCTGACCTGCAAGTTCAGCCTAACCTTCAGGATGTGTATCGCATACGCCGCGACCTGAACCCCTGGGCCGACACCACCCCCGTTCGGGCTCTCGATCGGCAACTCGCCGACCTCACGGGCAGCGCATGACCCGCCGAGATCACGACGCCCGTGCATCAGAGGGACTGCCAAACGGAGTAAGTCGCCGGATGGCATATCGCCCGTCCGACCGGTCGGTTGATGCGCGCATACTGGACCCGTGTCGACCCCAGCCGCGAGCACATCGCCTGGCAGCATCGGGCGTAATCTGGCCACGGTGCGCAAGGCGCGCGGCCTGAGCCAGCAGCAACTTGCTGAGCGGTTGCACGTTTCCCGGAGCCTGGTAGAGAAGGTCGAACACGGCTCCCGCACCGCTACCCCCGCCCTGATCGAAGCCGCCGCTCGCGTCCTGGGCTGCGGCATCACCGACCTGAGCGGCCAGCCCTACCGCGGGGAGAACCACACCGACGAACAAGCTCACGCCACCGTCGGCCAGATCCGCCGGGCCATCAGCCACCACGACCTACTGCCGGACCTGGACACCGAGTCCCGGCCGCTATTTCAGCTCCGCGAGGACGTGCGCCGCGCTAACCGGCTGCGCCACCACGCTCGGCTCACCGCTCTCGGCGCGATGATTCCCGGCCTGATCACCGAGCTGACTGCCGCCGCCCACACGGCCACCGGTGACCAACGGGCCGAAGCGTTTGCGTTGCTGGTCGAGGCGTACGCGGCCGCGAACCAAGTCGCTTACAAGCTGGGCTACGAAGACCTGTCCAACCAGCTCGTCGACCGCATCCGGTGGGCTGCAGGCCACACCGGAGACCCGCTCGTCGGCAACCTCGCTGACTGGATGTATGCGGGCTGCCTACGAGCGTTGGGCTTATACCGCCCCGCTCTCGGTGTCCTGCACAACGCGTGGCGCACTCTGGACCTACCCACCGGCCGCATGACGCCGCGCCAACTCAGCATGTACGGCAGCTTGCATTTGCAAGGCGCGATGGTCGAGGCCCGCGCCGGACACCCCGACAACACCCGTACCCACCTCACCGAAGCCGCTGACGCAGCTGGTCTCCTACAGGTGGACACCGACCATTTCCAACTCGCCTTCGGTCCCTCTAATACCGCCATCTACCGCGTCGCCACTGCAGTCGAACTCGGCGACGGCACCCGCGCGGTCACCGAAGCCGCCACCATCCGCCTACCCAGCAGCGTTCCCGCCGAGCGTTCCGCCCACCACTACCTCGACTTGTCCCGCGCCTGGCTCTGGCACGGCAATCGAGAACAAGCACTGCGCTCCCTGTTGAAGGCAGAACGCCTTGCGCCGCAACAGACCCGCATCCATCCCATGGCGCGGGAAACGGTGCGCGTGCTGCTTCGACAGGATCGCCGACGCAGCGACAGCCTCTCCGGCCTGGCCAAGCGCGTCCACGTAACACTCTGACCGTTCACGGTCAACACTCGGTGCGGTGTTCGACCCGCACAAGCTGTGCAAGACCGGCTACCCGGCGCTGTATCACGCTCCAGCGTATCCCGATCGGCCGCTTTTTCTGGGCGTGCGATACGCAGTAAGGAGTCAATAGCCGTGTTCTTCCAGAGCACTCTCCATTGTGGCGCCACCGTCGACTGCCCGATTCGCTCAAGCGCTGCATGACGGCTCCATGCACACCGGCGAATCCGACCCGCGACGCCTGCACATCGTCAAAGGCGCGGTCCTTCCCGACACCGCTGCGATTCTCGCCGCTCTGGATGCCGACGAGGACTACGACTACCACCCCAACGGCGAACCGCCCATCACCACCAGCCAATACCGCCGAATCACCCGCGCCATTGCGAGCCTGGCCCCTACCACGCCCGACCCGCCGCTCAGCGACACGCCCACCGACGCCCACACACAAGGGCAGATCCAGATCCTCGACAAGATCCGGCGAATCTTCGCCGAAACCATTTCACTGCCTACCTGTGAACAGGAGACACCGAGTTGACCGAAAGACCCGTTGAGCGGGAAGGACTCTCGGAGCCGAGACGACACGCAGTGGTAGAAGGCCCGGTACCTGCGCCTGGTTACCGACCTCGGCGACGTTGTCGACGAGGAAAGCAGGCTGAACGCCGCGAGGGCCGCCGGGTACTAGGCTATGTCGCCCACACGCTTGCGGATGTGTGCCGGGCCGGGCTGGTGATGGTGATCGGCTCGAATGTGTCCGGCGTAGCCTGGGTGGCGTTCGCTGACGCTGGCTGCAGCCGGTATGCACGGCTAGGGGCACACCACATCGGCCCGAGTTACTCGTGCCCGATCCCCAGTGCCCCATCAAGACTCCGACTGGTGGCCGGGCGAGCCGTCCCGTGCCTCTTCCGTTCACCAGGTGGGCACCTGCACTCCCTGCTCCGTCGCTCGTCGGTGGCCGACCGCATCGGAGTAGGAGACAGCAACAGATGAGGCAGCAAAGGTCAGCAGCGCCTCAGCATGAAAGGCAGGAGGTGGGTCTGCCCCTTGGGGTGGAAGAGCTGCTCGTTGAGGTGGTTGCCGACGGGTTCACGTTGTACTGCTGTGGGCTCAAGACGGCGCCGACTGCACTGGTCGCGTGCTATGAGTGGGATCACTGTTGCGATCTGCTCACCATCGGTGGTTTTGAGCGGGTGATCACGGCCAGGGTGCCCAAACAGGGCCGCACGGTCAACATCTTCGCTCCTGAGGTCGTGGTCTGGGCCTATGAGGGGCCGCCGCAGCACGCAGTGCGGGCCCTGCTCGATCTCGTGCACCCCGCCCACCCCGACGCGCCTACCACAGATTATCCAGCACCCGTAGGGCTGCGCGTTCCCCGCGCTCAGCAACGCCCGATGACGATTCAACTCCCCTCATCAGGCCGGGCTAGAGCGCGGGCCGCCCGGCTCACTACCGCGATGAGGACTCAGGATGGTGATCTCGGCGTTAGCTCCGCTGGCCCTGTCATAACCCAAGACCCCGGCTGGTCGCCGGTCGAGAGCGAGCGGCCCCCGGCGCTCGGCTCCCAGCGACCAGCCGGCCACCAACACCACCCGAGGAGAGATGAGGTGCGCCATGTCCGCTGATGCATCCTCAGCAGCCGGAGAGATCGTGAACACAACATCCAGCAGCGTCCCCGTCACCGGTTCTTACCGCCGGGTGCTGATGACGACTTGCCAGGCGCACGGCGCGGCGGGCTTCACCAATCTGCTAGTGACGAAGGAAAATGGGGTGATCGTGCTGAACCCGCACCTGGCGAACTGCTGTGTGCTGCGGCTGGACGAGCAGACCGCGAGAACTCTACATGGCATCTTCGGGGAGTGGCTGGGCTGAGACGTAGCGGCGGCTTTTCGACGCGAAGTGGCGCAACTCCTCGCAAAGGTAGTAATGACCGCCTGTGATCGAGCGCCGGTTCAGGTGTGCTTATACGAGCAACCTGCTGCACGGTAAGGGGCTGACACGAATAACCGCGGGGATGGTCAGGATGGTGGATGTGCGTGGGCGGTGGGTGGGCTCAACGAGCTAGCTGTGGGGGTTCAAGTCCGTGGGGAGACCTGACCCATAACCCCACCCTGGTCCACCGCACTGAGCTGCGGCTTCCGTAACCGGTGATCAAACCCAGGAGACCCGCCCATGGCGGCTAGGGACAGCACCCCATCCCACCGCGGGGTGATTGTCTCCTGGTTGATCCCGGGCTGCTGAAGCGATGAATTGCTAGGGTGGTCAAGCCTCTGCCCGGTTTGTTACGGTTTCGAAGGTGCCTGAGGG
>DASYMC010000075.1:0-3046 GCA_036009255.1 Pseudonocardiaceae bacterium | reverse complement strand
GCGTTGGCTGGGGTCCCGGGATCCCCGCTCGGCACGCGGAGTGGGCCACGGCGTGCTCGCGGTGTTGCTGGTCAGTGCGTGCGCGGTCCTGACCGGTGCCCGGTCGTTCGTGGCGATCGCCGAGTACGCCCACGACCCCGGGTATGGGCGTTGGACGGCAAGACGTGCGCGGCGCCTGCAACAGCGAGGGCGTGCAGGTGCACCTGGCTCGGTCCTGGACCAGGACAGCGGTGTCGTGCTGGCCCAGGTGCAGGTGGACGCGAAGTCCGGGGAGCTGGTCGCGGTCGCCCGCACTGCTCGCTCGGCTCGACCTGCGCGAGGTCCTGATTACCGGTGACGCCCTACACACCCACCGCTCCCACGCCCGTCACCTGCACGAACGAGTTGGCATTACGTGATGACGGTCGAGGCCAACCAGCCGCGCCTGCTCGCCCGGCTCCGCGGCCTGCCATGGGCGCAGATCGGCGCCGAAGCCCGAGAACGAGCCTGTCGTCACGGCCGGGTCGAGGCCCGCACGATCAGCGTGGTCAACCGCGATCCCTGCCCCGACCTGAGCGGTGAGTTCTTCCCGGCGCGAGCCGCGCAGCGATTACGCAGATAGCCAACTCGTAGGGTCGCGTCAGATGTCAGCATCAGCGCAACCAGAAGCTCGTTTCCGAAACCGTACGCGGCTCGATGGGTCGGTCCTGCGCTGGTCGCTAACGAGCCCAGCGCAGGACTGATTTCGGGGGGCCGCTCAGCTGAAGGCCTACAGTGTTATCGGGATAGGGTCGTTCGGTACCAGTGTCGCCACTGAGACGTGCGGCCACGTCAGGCCATTGAAGTTCAGGAAGACCGTTTGTGTGTACTGGATCTGCGTGTACGTGACGTCGATCTGGGTCTCCGCGGTGATCTCCATTGCTGGACTGACCGCGAAGCTCGCAACAGGGTTACCCGCGCTCGCGTTGCCCTGGACGATCACCGGTTGGTCTGGGCTGCAGGCTGGCACCGTAATCTGCTCCGAGACGGTCTCGATCCAGAATATCGCAGTCATCTGAATCGCGTTGGCGTTTGGCGCCGACGCGGTGTTGTCGCCCAGCAGGAACGCGATGTTGTCGGTCCCGCCGCCGAAAAGTGGGTCGTTGGGATCGCCGAAAAGTGGGTCGTTGGGATTTGTGTTGATCACGATGACCGTCGTGGAGGTGATGTTCTGCGCATCAGCGCGGTTCTTTATGATGAGATTGGGGTTGTCCAGAATGTCCTTCGTGATCGTGCCGGCAGCGATGAAACTCGTCAGATCCTGTGGCAGCCGGAACGTGCCCGTATCGTTGACGTCCTGACTTGGGAACCTGATCCGCCGTCCCGGGTTGCCGATCGGGAAGGGCGTGATGTCCACGGGCTTAATGACCGGGCCTCCGGTGACCAGGAACGAGGTTCCCTGCGCTTCGATGGTTGTGCCATGCGGAATAGACGCCATGCGTACGAGCGTGGCGCCCTCGGCTGGCGCAGTTGTTGGCGGAACACTCAACCAGACACCTGGCTCGAAATGGATCCCGACAGGTTGGGCGGGATCGCTGAGGTCGTTGATGGTCTGCAGGTACGGAATGCCGTTGAGGAACACGTCGCCCTGGACCATGCCGCGATTAGGGATCGACCCGAGCGCCGGCGAGAATGACAGGGTCTCCTCGGTGAGGTTCAACTCGAGAATATTGTCGTCGGGCCCGTGCGTCGGATTGGGCAACGGTGTTGGTGTAACAGCAAAATCTTGTGGTCTGAAAATGGTATTGAACCCGGCGCCTTTGAATGTTCCGGTGAAGCTCGCGATGGCTCCCAGATCCGGCGCAGGTTCCGCGGCATCCGCGGTCAGACCCAGGCCTCGCACCGGCGGTACCTGCCCCCATCGGAAACCGCGCATCCGCTCGAGGGCGGGCTCAGTCGGAATAGTATCCGTCATGACTCAATCCACATCCTTTTCTTAGTGTCCAACGCAGGCCAGACGGTCCACGGCGCACCGCCAGCATCGATTTCTGGAAACCTAACAGGCGGGCACGGCCGCGGGCGTCTTGCAGAGTGAATTCTGAGTGGATGCCTTATCGAAACCTCCGCACAACCTTGGTGGATAGGTCTGTACCCATGAAACATGAGGCACGGCACGCCTCCCGAAATACTGCGCCACCCAGGTTCACCCGATCGGCCGTGTTCCCCGGCGGCTACATCCATCGCCAAATCAACGGCCACCAACGGCCAGGAGCGTCCTCGGATTTGGATCCGGGATGAGACTAGGTCCGAGACGACAGGCAGGTAGTAACAAGGCGTCGGCCGAGCCTATAGGCCAGAAGGCCTCCACCGCTGCTCCATATGCCGCCCGAGATGCCACGCCTGCCGAGTCGCGGAAGCCAGCATGGGCTCATCTTTGGTCTCATCCGCATGCGTTTGTCGGCGTTCAGCGGGATTCGCGGGTCAGTATTGTTGTGGTGTTTGATGCCACGGACGTGGGCGGGGCTTGGCGGACTCGCATCCCGAGTCCTGAAAGCGGATGGTCGGCGGTTCGACCTCGCCCTGGTGACCACCGCGAACAGCGTAACGGTTGTCTTTGATGATCAACGATCGATCTTTGTACAACTGACTGTCCAATTCTGCTGCTTACACTCACCCTTATCGCACGCAGGAAGCAAGCTCCGAAGGAGTTGGCTGGCATCGGGCAACGGGGCGGTACGTACCAGGTGCGGCTGTTCGGTGGGCAAGATCCGGTGACCGGCAAGTGATGCTTACCGGTTCCGCGGGCCTAGGGGTCAGGGTTCCTATGTGCCTCATCTCGCATGATTTGGTTGGTCATCGGTGGTGCGGACGAATAGTGACCAGTGGGTACCCATTTTTCGGAGCGGACCCGTCACGCGTATTTGAAGGTCGGCATTGAGCTGGCGGCGTCTTTGCAACAGCTGCCGGTGCGCGTCGCGTTCGCTGTTCGAAGCGGGTCGGACACGTCGACTTCCGAGGTCCCAGGGGAGTTCTTCGCCGGGGCGCAGCGCTAGGAGTTGCACCGGAGCCGGAAGGCCGGGCCCAGTCA
>DASYMC010000074.1:0-3303 GCA_036009255.1 Pseudonocardiaceae bacterium | reverse complement strand
GCGGCACAAGGTCGAGATCCATCAGATGACCGGTCGGGTGGTGGAGTGCCCGATCGATGAGATGAACCGGCCCCGTGGCCGGCGGGTGGCCCGGTTGCGGATCCCGCCCACGGCCGAGCAGGTGGGGCAGCTGTTCGCTGGCTGGCGTGGTGAGCTGGCGACGTGCCGCAAGTTCGGGCCTACCGCGCGCAATTACGCCGCGGCCCGGCTGATGTCCGAGGTGGGGCTTCGAATCAACGAGCTACGCCATCTCGATCTGGCCGATATCAAGTGGGATCTGGGCCGATTCGGCAAGATCCATGTCCGTCACGGCAAGGGCGCCCGTGGCTCGGGACCTCGGGAACGGATGGTGCCGTTAATCAACAATGCGGGGCGGACCCTGCGCTGGTTCGTCGAGGACGTCTGGGGTCAGCTCGGTGATGACCCGGACCGGCCTGGTGCTCCGTTGTTCTGTTCCGAGCGCAAGAACGCCGACGGTAGTGCTGCCCGTGTGGGTAGTGAGGTGGTGCGTGCGGGCTTGGCCGAGGCCGCCGCCGGGCATCTGCCAGCCTGGCCGGACAAACTCACACCGCATGTGCTGCGCCATTATTGCGCCAGCCAGCTCTATTTCAGCGGAATGGACTTGATCGCTATCCAGGAAACACTCGGGCATGCCTGGATAGCGACAACAATGAATTACGTGCACGTCCACCGAACCCATATCGAGGATGCCTGGATCACCGGCCAAGACCGCGCCGCCGCGCGGCTGAAGGGGCTGATATGAGGTGGAATCTGCGGCTGGCCGCTGCTCATCGGGGCGTTTGGAAGGCCAGCGAGCTACAGGCCAAGCTGGCCGAGCACGGGCTGGTGATCAGCGCCGGCAAGATGTCCGGATGGTGGTCGGGCCACCCGGCCAGCCTCAAGCTCGAGGACCTGGACGTTCTGTGCGCGGTGCTGGATTGCGGTGTCGAAGAATTGCTGATCCCCGAGCCGGACACCGTGTCGCGATCAGCCTCTGAGTGTGAACCACCAGCCGCGACCGGCACCGGCGTGATGGTCACCCCGAAACGCCGCGACGGCCGATCTTTGCCGCCAGTGTGACCAAGCAGCACGTAAGCGCTGATGACGCCGCAAACACCGGCCATCCCAAGTCGGCGTCAAGCTGCCCAACATGTCTGTCCTGGGGAATGCTCTATGGCGGTCACTGCCGCGCTTGCTATGACTTCCGGCGTCGGCACCCCAGCGCGTGTTGTGCTGGCTGTCACCGCGATGTGCCATTGAAAAAGAACTACTGCCGGTTGTGCTGGTTGCAGGCCGCGCTGCAAGCCGCGAACCCTCCGGTGGTCACCGAAGCCGACCTCGCCGGTGTCACCCACCACCAGCTCGCCTTCGCCGGCACCACGAAGATGCGCGGCCCTCGCTCGGGCGCACACCGACGAGCCGTGCGACAGCCTCCCAACTCCACCGGTGTCTCCAGAGCCGCCGATAGTGGACAGCTGCAGCTGCATCTACCCGGACCCGAGCGAGCCTTCGACTGGGCTACGCACGCCGAGCCGGCCAACCCGGCCCTGGTCCGGATGCGTCAGATCGCCCAGGGAATGAGCCAAGCCCAAGGCTGGAACACCAAACTGGCCGCCGAGCTGGACCGTGCGCTCGTCGTGTTGCTCTCCGGGCATGCCGATGACCAGAAATTGCGGTACTCACAGCTAGTCAACGTGCTGCACCGTTATGGAGTCAGCATCACTCGCGTCGCCGAGGTCCTCTCCCGCGGCGGGCTCCTCGACGACAACCGCGTCCCCGCCTTCGAATCCTGGCTCAAGGACAAACTCGGTGACCTAGCCCCCGGCATCGCCGCCGACGTGCACGCCTGGATCCGCGCTCTGCAACACGGCGGGCCGCGCAGCCACCCCCGCCACCCCCACACCGTGCGCCGCTACCTGCGCCCCATCCACCCAGTCCTCGTCGAATGGTCGACCCGCTACCAGCACCTGCGCGAAGTCACCACCAGCGACGTCACCGCGCTCGCCCAATCTCTGCACGGTCATCCCCGCCGGCACGCACTCGGCGCACTGCGATCGTTGATGCGCCACGGCAAAACCACCGGCAGCATCTTCACCGACCCGACCACACGGATCCGTATCGGCCACCGCGACGACCCCGTCCTGCTGCCGCTGGCCCCAGAACAGCTCGAGGACACCGCGCAGGCGGCGACCACCCCCGCCGCCCGAGTTGCCCTCGCCCTGGCCGCCGTGCACGCCGCCCGCCCTAAGGCCATCCGCTACCTTCAACTCGGCGACGTCGACCCGGGCAACCGGCGCCTGACCATCGCCGGCCTCACCCGACCGCTCGACGAGCTCACCCACCACCTGCTCACCGACTGGCTGACCTACCGCCGCCGGCGCTGGCCCCACACCGCCAACCCGCACCTGATCCTCAACAAACAGACCGCGTCGAACACCCGACCCATCAGCGACACCGCGCTCACCGCGCCATTTCGCCAGCGCGCGGCCACCCTCGAAGCCCTCCGCGTGGACCGCCAACTCGACGAAGCTCTCACCCACGGCGCCGACCCGCTGCACCTGGCCGTCGTCTTCGGACTGGACGAGACCACCGCTATCCGATACAGCACCGCCGCCCGCAAACTCCTCCTCATCCCCGCCGAACAACACCACCCAGGTTGAGCACGAACCCAAGTACACAACCCCCAAAACAGGCCCGAACACCCTTGAGTTCCCGGCGAAGACCCTTCAGTTCGGCTGAACTCTGGGCAAAGGCCGCGCCCCCCTCAGAACCGTTTATGTTGAATTCAACATAACGGGTTTTATGTCGAGTGCCGGATTATGTTGACTGGGGTGGTGAAGATGCTGGTCAGCGGTGGTTTAGGTGGCCCGCTGCGCGGCATAATCCACGGTGCTCAAGAGAGCGAGCAGGGGCGGTACCGTTCGAACTGAGTGCCCGGGGCTGGAGCTCTGATCAGAGCCTGCTGTTCGCGAGCGAGGTTAAGGTGCAGGTAGATCCGGGTGGCCGGCCTCGACGCCCGGTGGCCGGTCAGCGTTGCCTCCTCCTCCGAAGGTGCGCTCCCACGAAGAAGACCTCGCTCAGACAGCCCGGATTATGCCGAGTACCCGACCGCCCCGACCGCCGCTGACCAGCACCTCCACCACCGCACTCGACATAACACGGCGCGCGGCATAAGCGGATTTATGCCGCACTCGGCATAAGTCCGCATACCGAACATAGCGAAGCCGACGATAATCAGGATCATGAGGATCCTTACTTGAGAGCGTGCGGCGGTGCCGGCGCAGTGTCCGCACCGCTGCCCGG
>DASYMC010000073.1:0-1894 GCA_036009255.1 Pseudonocardiaceae bacterium | reverse complement strand
CTGAGTGTACAGCGGCAAGAACAGCAACGCGACGAGCACGGTGGCCAGCACCGCCGCAGTGGCCGGCTGGCTGTCGGTCAGACGACTAGCGACCGCCCGGACGACGACGAATGTGCCTCCCGCGAGCACGACGACGAGCGTGGCCGCAAGACCGCGGCTGAACAGCCGCTCTGCAGTCCACAGCCGATTGCGCCGCGCGGCTATCACCAGCGCGACGGCGAGGGCGGCCGATGCCAAGCGAGAGAACCAGAACAGCGGCGCGGACACAGGAACCTCGGCGAAGGGTCGGGTGAGTTCCGCGGTGGGGTCGACGACGGTCAGTCCAGGCTCGTTGAGGTGCTGCAAGACCACAGTGACGATGCACAGCACGGCGAAGGTGCAGAACGCGGCCGCGAGCACGCTGAACAGCAGACGTGCCTGCGTCCGCTGCTCAGCAGTCGCCCCCCGCCTGATGCGGCGCGGCAACGCGAGCAGCCCGACGAGTGGAACGACTAGCCCGAAGAACAGCACAGAGCTGATCGCATAGGGGGGCAGAGTGGTACCCAACCCGATCACGCCGAGGATGCCGCCACATGCGATCACCACGAGGTGACGGCGCGGCCCCGAACTCGGGCCGATGTCCCACCGCCCAGCGGGGAACAGCAACAGCGCGAGAAGATAGGCTACGCAGGCGACAACATGTAGCAACGCGTCGTGCAGCACCGCGATGCTCTGCCCGGTCGCGGTCTGCACCGTCAGTTCCGCGGTATCCGCCTGGAGATTGAAGGCACCGGCCGACCCGATCAGTCCGAGCGCCAGTAGCCGGGTGACCCAGCTTCGGCCACCGACACAGAGCAAAACGACGGCGACGATGAGGCTCAGGGCGCTGAAGGCGTAGTCCAGTAGCGCCTGACCGAGGGGCTCGCTCCTGGGGGCCGCGGCCACGATGCCCCGAGCCCACCCACCGCCGTCCGACGCGGCGGCGGCAAAGGTCGCAGACATGCCGGACGAATGCCTTGCCACCAACACGATCCCGCCGACGGCCAGCGACCCGACCGCCACCACGCCGCAGGCTGCGAACAACGCCCAGTACGCGAAGGCGAGGATGCGTTGCGCTGGTTGGCTGATCATGGTGGAATCTGGTGGGATCGGACCACGCTGGGCCGCCGTCGGGTCAAGTCGTCCACCGACGGCTCGAGCTGATCGGGTAACCAGGCTCGTAGTGCAATGCCGCCCGCGCCGTCCTCAGTGATCTCCACGTCACCGCCCAGCGCCGCCAGCCGGTCCACATCGACGGTCAGCGCTGCGAGCACGTCGTCCGTCGCCGTGGCGGGGGTGGGATCCGCGATGCGGACGGCCAGTTGCCCCGTGGTGTGCTCGAGGTGCACGCGTAGCGGCTGTTCGGCCCGCTGGTCGGCGAGCTGATGCATCGCCGAGGCCGCTAGGTAGTAGATTCCCGATTCGACCTCCCACGCCAATCGCTGGGACAGACTCCCGGACAGGCGCACTGGTCGCGGCAGATCGGTCGCCAGTTCATCGAGAGCGCCGTAGGGACCCTGGTCCCGCAGCACCGTCGGGTACACCCCCCGGGCGATCACGCGGAATCGGTCGATCAGCTCATCGAGCCCGAGCCGGGCTCGTGCGACGGCGTGCTGCGCGTGCTCCGCTGACGCCGCGTCATCGGAGAGGAGCTCTTGTGCGTTGGAGAGTTCGGTGCGTAGCGCGACGAGTCGATCGGTCGTCACGTGCGTGAGTTCGGCGATCAGCCGGTGGCGTTCGACATCCCGTGCCCGGGTCAGCCGTTGCCGGGACGCCTGCAGCTCGGTGGCGAGTTCGTCGGCCCGCCGCACCCGTTCCTCGAGTTCAGCGTTCATCTGGGCGCCACGCAGTAGCAGTCCCGCGCCGTTAGCGAAGT
>DASYMC010000072.1:0-1623 GCA_036009255.1 Pseudonocardiaceae bacterium | reverse complement strand
ATCAGCTCCTTGGTCAGTGGGTCGTTCGACGAGCTTGCCCTTCTTGAACCGGGCGCCGGCGCGGACGAGGGCGACTAGGTGTGGGGCGTTGACCGTGCGCCAGCGTTGCTGTGCGGACTCGATGAGCTTGAACGCCATCGCCACACCCGCGGCTCGTGAGCCGGGTCCCTTGGTCACACGTTGGCGCAGCCTCACCGTAGCGAAGGTCGACTCGATGGGATTGGTCGTGCGTAGATGCACCCAGTGCTCGGCGGGGTAGTTGTAGAACTCCAGCAACACGTCGAGGTTGTCGGTGATCTTGGCGACAGCTTTGGGCCATTTGGCGCCGTAGTCGGCGGCGAAAGCCCTGGCCGCGGTCAGGGCGTGCTCGCGGTCCTCGGCGTTATAGATCTCGGCCAGGGCGGCCTTGGCGCCGGGCTGGGCCGACTTGGGTAGGGCGTTGAGCACGTTGGCCTGGACGTGAAACCAGCAGCGCTGTTCGCGGGTGTCGGGGAACACCGCGCGCACCGCGGCCCAAAAGCCCAGCGCCCCGTCCCCGACGGCCAGAACCGGGGCGCGCATGCCCCGGCGTTTGCACGAGCGCAGCAGGTCAGCCCAGGACTCGGTGGACTCGCGGAACCCGTCAGACAGCGCGATGAGTTCCTTGCGCCCATCGGCGCGCACTCCGATCATCACCAGCAGGCATACTTTGTCCTGCTCCAGGCGCACCTTGAGGTGGATGCCGTCGACCCAGACATAGACGTAGTCCACCTCGGCCAGAGAGCGTTCGCCGAATGCGGTCGCGTCGTCTTGCCACTGGCTGGTCAGCCGGGTGATCGCCGCCGCGGACAGCCCCGCGCCGCTGCCCAAAAACTGCTCCAGCGCGGGGGCGAAGTCGCTGGTCGACAGCCCGTGCAGGTATAGCAGCGGCAACACTTCGGCCACCCGCGGGGACTTGCGCGACCAGGCCGGCAGGATCGCTGAGGAAAACCGCTTACGTTCTCCGGTCTCGGCGTCGACACGTTTGTCGTTGACCCGCGGCGCGCGCACCGGCACCACACCGGCTGCGGTCATCACCTCCCGAGGCTGGTGAGACCCGTTGCGCACCACCAACCGGTGCCCGTCCGAGTCGAGATCGTCGGCGTGTGCCTCGATGTAGGCCGAGACCTCCGCTTGCAGCGCCGCGGCCAGCATCCGCCGGGCGCCATCCCGCACAATCTCATCCAGCAATGACGAGCCGCTCGACTCGGTGTTGTCGTGGGGCACCGAGGCGTCGTGAACTACCTTGAGCACAGGCGAACCTTCCCGAACCAGCGCGGCAACGCTGGTCCTTGATCAGAATCTCTGGACCGTCAGATCATCCTCCGGGAAGGTTCGCCCTTCCCGAAGCACATCCACAGGTTCTGATCATTGCTCCCGGGTTGGCTGAGCAGGGTCGCGGTGACCAGTTGTCGACGGGTCGGCACCGGCAGCGTGCTCGGTTGGCTGGGCGCAGGCAGGCGGTGGCGGAATCGGGCTTCCGAATCAGATACGCAACATCCGGCCTGCTGTCATTCCTGAATGGGCATCGCGGGCCGAGAAGGCCGGGTTCTCGACGCTTGGAACCGTCGGCCGTGTTGCTTACCCGGGAGTGATGGACACGAT
>DASYMC010000071.1:0-9299 GCA_036009255.1 Pseudonocardiaceae bacterium | reverse complement strand
CGGCAGGTCTGCCACGAGCTGGTGAGAGGCCTCCTAGCCGACGCCGAGGGCGCCACCAAGGAGGTCTCGATCACCGTCCGCGGAGCGGCTGACGATGTTGACGCGCTGACCGCTGCCCGCGCGATCGCCCGGGATAGCCTGGTCAAGACCGCATTCTTCGGCTCAGACCCCAACTGGGGCCGGATCGCCGCCGCAGCGGGCGCCTCGCGGGCCACCGTGCGGGCCGACACCCTCGACATCCGGATCAACGGGGTACTGCTCTGCGAGCGCGGTGCGGTCGCAGAGCAGCGTTCAAAGGCGGATCTGTCCGATCGGGAGATCACCGTGGAGGTCGATCTGCACCTCGGGCCGGGAGAGGCCACCGTCCTCACCACCGACCTCTCGCACGGGTACGTCGAGGAGAACAGTGCGTACTCGTCGTGACCAGCGCAATCGATACGCCAGCACAGAAAGCCGCAGTGCTCGCCGAGGCGCTGCCCTGGTTACAGCGCTTCCACGGAGCCACCGTCGTGATCAAGTACGGGGGCAACGTGATGCTGGACGATCAGCTCAAGCGCGCCTTCGCCCAGGACATGGTCTTCCTCCGACTCGCCGGGTTACGTCCTGCTGTGGTGCACGGCGGTGGTCCGCAGATCAACGCCATGCTGGACCGGCTGGGCATCGCAGACGAGTTCCGCGGTGGGCTACGGGTCACCACGCCGGAGACGATCGACGTAGTGCGCATGGTGCTGTTCGGCCAGGTGGGCAGGGAGCTCGTCGGGCTGATCAATGCGCACGGGCCGTTTGCGGTCGGTATCTCGGGCGAGGACGCACACCTGTTCACCGCTGCGCGGCGCAGCGCCACCGTGGATGGCGAGCAGATCGACGTGGGATTGGTCGGTGATGTGGTGGCGGTGAACCCCGCGGCGGTGCTCGACATCGTGAACGCCGGGCGGATCCCGGTGGTCTCCGGGTTGGCTCCGGACATCGACGGCGTGGTGCACAACATCAATGCCGACACCGCCGCTGCGGCACTGGCCGTCGCGCTGGGCGCCGAGAAGCTCGTCATGCTCACCGACGTCGAGGGCCTCTACGCCGACTGGCCGGATCGCTCGAGTCTGCTGTCGGAAGTCACCGCGGATCGGTTGGAGAGCCTGCTGCCGGGCCTGTCCGCCGGGATGGTGCCGAAGATGGAGGCCTGCCTGCGCGCGGTCCGGGGCGGAGTGCCGCGGGCTCACGTGATCGACGGCCGGGTCGAGCACTCGGTGCTGCTCGAGGTCTTCACTACTGAGGGGGTGGGGACGATGGTGTTGCCCGAGAGAGGAGGCGGTTGATGTCTACCGCGGATTATCAGCGTCGCTGGGAAGCCGCGTTGATGGCCAACTATGGCAGGCCACTTGTGGCGTTGGCCCGTGGTGCCGGCGCCGAGGTGTGGGATGTGGATGGCCGGCGCTACCTCGACCTGCTCGGGGGGATCGCCGTGAACGCGTTGGGCCACGCTCACCCGGCCGTGATACGGGCGGTCACCGAGCAGCTCAGCACCCTGGGGCAGGTCTCGAATTTCTTCATTACCGAGCCGGCTATCGCTCTTGCCGAGACGCTACTGGATCTGCTTGGCGCCACCGGCTCTGGACGGGTGCTGTTCTGCAACTCCGGTGCCGAGGCCAATGAGGTCGCATTCAAGATCGCCCGACGGACCGGCCGGCCAAAGATCATCTCCACCGAGGGGGCATTCCACGGCCGCACCATGGGGGCGCTCGCGCTCACCGGGCAGCCAGCCAAACGGGATCCCTTCACACCGATGCCGCCCGGCGTGGTCTTCGTGCCCTACGGCGACCCCGCGGCGCTGGAGTCGGAGGTCGACAGCGACACTGCCGCGGTGTTCCTGGAGCCCGTGCAAGGCGAGAGCGGCGTAATCGTCCCGCCAGAGGGCTACCTGCAGGCTGCTCGGGACATTACTGCGGAGCACGAAGCCCTGCTCGTGCTGGATGAGGTCCAGACCGGCATCGGCCGGACCGGTAGCTGGTTCGCCCACCAGTCCGTGGGAGTCGTTCCCGACGTGGTCACCCTCGCCAAGGGTTTGGGCGGCGGGCTGCCGATCGGCGCGTGTATCGGTATCGGCCGCGCCGCGCACCTGCTGCAACCCGGTCAGCACGGCAGCACGCTCGGCGGCAATCCGGTCTGCTGTGCGGCCGCACTGGCCGTGCTGCGTACGATCGCCTCAGACGGGCTACTCGATCACGCTGCTCGGCTCGGTAAGGAGATCGCCGCCGAGGTGACGGCGCTGCGTCACCCGCTCATCAGATCGGTGAGCACGGCCGGTCTGCTCATCGGGATCGGACTGACCTCACCGGTCTCCGCTGAGATTGCCACCGCCGCGCGAGATGCCGGCTTCCTGATCAACCCGGCTGTGCCGGACCGGGTCCGGCTCGCTCCACCGCTGGTGCTCACCCAGGCCCAGGCGCAGGAGTTCCTCAGCGCTCTACCCGCCATCCTGGACGCGGTGCAGTAGCGATGCCCAGGCACTTTCTGCGCGATGACGACCTCACCCCGGCCGAGCAGCGGGTGATCCTCGACGCGGCCGATGAGTTCAAGATCGACCCGTTCGGGCGTGCCCCGCTGGCCGGCCCGCGATCAATCGCAGTGATCTTTGAGAAGAGCTCGACGCGAACCCGGCTGTCCTTCGAGATCGGCATTGCACAGCTGGGTGGCAATGCGGTGATCATCGATGCCGCCGCGATGCAGCTCGGTCGGGATGAGTCCATCGAGGACACCTCGCGGGTGCTGTCCCGCTATGCCGACGCGGTGGTCTGGCGTACCTACGCGCAGAGCCGCCTCGACGCCATGGCTAAGGTCTCCCGGGTCCCAGTGGTCAACGCGCTCACCGACGAGTTCCACCCTTGCCAGGTGCTTGCCGATCTGCAGACCATCCGGGAACGGCATGGCAGCTTGGCCGGGCTCACCCTGACCTACCTCGGCGACGGGGCCAACAACATGGCGCACTCTCTGCTCCTGGGCGGCACCACGGCCGGGCTGAACATCCGGATCGCGACGCCGGAGGCCTTCCAACCGATGCCCGACGTACTGCTCGCAGCGAAACACCGAGCCGCGGAGACTGGTGGGAGCGCCACCGTAGTTGTTGATCCCCACGCGGCGGTCGATGGCGCCGACATCCTGGTGACCGACACCTGGACCTCGATGGGCCAGGAGAGCGACGGACTCGACCGACTCACTCCGTTCCGGCCGCTGCAGATCAACACCGAGCTGGTGCAGCGCGCGTCCGGCGGGGGAGTCAAGAAGGTCACCGTGTTGCATTGTCTGCCTGCGCACCGCGGCGCCGAGATCACCGACGAGGTGATCGATGGTCCGGTCAGCGCGGTGTGGGACGAGGCCGAAAACCGGCTGCATGCACAAAAGGCGCTGCTGACCTGGTTGCTGGACCCGGAGCGAGGGGTATGACGCTCACTCGGGTCGGCCGCCAGGCCCGCATCGTCGAGTTAGTGACTCACTGTGTGGTGCACAGTCAGACGGAGCTGGCCGCCCTGCTCGCCGGCGAAGGCATCGAGGTCACTCAGGCCACCCTCTCCCGGGACCTCGACGAGCTCGGCGCGATCAAGTTGCGCGGCGTGAATGGCGGTGCGCCGGTGTATGTCATCCCCGAAGACGGCAGTCCGGTGCGCGCGGTGGCCGGCGGGACCGCTCGGCTGGCGCGAGTATTGTCCGAGCTGCTCGTCTCCGCGGACGCCAGCGGGAATCTCGCGGTACTGCGCACCCCGCCCGGGGCGGCCCATTTCGTGGCCAGTGCACTGGACCGGGCAGCATTGACCGAGGTAGTCGGCACCGTAGCCGGCGATGACACCATCCTGGTCGTCGCCCGCGAACCGCTCACCGGAGAGCACCTCGTCCAGCGGATCGCGGCGCTGGCGCACTCGTGAGTGGCAATCCGGGCAATAACAGTGTTTGCCACTCACGGGTCCGACCGAAGGGAGATCACGATGGCTGAACGTGTGGTGCTGGCTTACTCCGGCGGACTGGACACATCGGTGGCGATCGGATGGATCGCCGAGGAAACCGGAGCTGAGGTCGTTGCTGTTGCGGTCGATGTCGGCCAGGGCGGCGAAGACCTGGAGACCATCCGCCAGCGGGCGCTGGCCTGCGGGGCGGTGGAGGCCGTCGTTGCTGACGCCCGCGACGAATTCGCTGAGCAGTACTGCCTGTTGGCGTTGCAGGCCAATGCCCTGTACATGCAGCGATACCCACTGGTATCAGCGCTGTCCCGGCCCCTGATTGCCAAGCACCTGGTGGCCGCGGCGAAGTACCATGGCGCGTCCACCGTCGCCCATGGGTGCACTGGCAAGGGAAATGACCAGGTCCGCTTCGAAGTAGGCATCGGTACGCTCGCCCCGGATCTGCGGGTCATCGCCCCGGTCCGGGACTACGCGTGGACCAGGGAGAAGGCGATCACCTACGCCGAGGAGCGCAACCTGCCGATCGATGTCACCAAACGCTCGCCGTTCTCCGTCGATCAAAACCTGTGGGGTCGAGCGGTGGAGACCGGGTTCCTTGAAGACCTGTGGAACTCCCCGACCAAGGACGTGTACTCCTACACTTGCGATCCGACCGAGTGGAAGGCACCGGAAGAGTTGGTGATCAGCTTCGAGTCCGGCGTGCCGGTCGCTATCGACGGCACGCCGGTGACGGTGCTCGGGGCGATCAAGCAGCTCAACGCACGGGCCGGCGCACACGGTGTCGGCCGGTTGGACATGGTCGAGGATCGGCTGATCGGCATCAAGAGCCGTGAGGTCTACGAGGCGCCCGCGGCGATCGCCCTGATCACCGCACATCAGGAATTGGAAAACGTCACGGTGGAGCGCGATTTGGCCAGGTATAAACGCAACGTTGAGCAGCGCTGGAGCGAGCTTGTCTACGACGGGTTGTGGTTCTCCCCGCTCAAACGGGCGCTGGACGCCTTCGTCGCGGACTCCCAGCGCCACGTGACCGGCGAGATCCGCATTGAGCTGGCCGGCGGTCGGGCCACGGTGACCGGACGGCGCAGTGCACAGGCGCTCTATGACTTCAACCTCGCCACCTACGACGCGGGCGACACCTTCGACCAGTCCCTGGCCAAGGGTTTCGTACAGCTGTGGGGACTCCCGTCGAAACTCGCCGCACAGCGAGACCTACAGGCCACACACCGGGACCTCTCGTCATGACCGGACTCTGGGGTGCTCGGTTCAGCGGCAAGCCGGCTGATGCGCTTGCGGCGCTGAGCGTCTCGACCCACTTCGATTGGCGCCTTGCCCGCTACGACATCCGGGGCTCCTGCGCGCACGCCCGGGTGTTGCACGACGCAGGGCTACTCAACCACGGTGAGCTGGCCGCGATGCTCGATGCGCTGGACCGCCTCGATGCCGACGTCGAGTCGGGCGCGTTCGTCCCGGTACCCGAGGACGAGGACGTGCACTCCGCGCTGGAACGTGGCCTGATCGATCGCGCCGGGCCGGAGCTCGGCGGCCGGCTACGTGCTGGCCGATCCCGCAACGACCAGGTTGCGACGCTACTGCGGATGTGGCTGCGCGACGGTGCTCGCCGGGTCGCTGCCGGCACTTTGGACGTGATCGACGCGCTGCTCGACCAGGCGCAGGCACACCCGGACGCGCCCATGCCGGGCCGAACGCATTTGCAGCACGCCCAACCGGTGTTGCTCGCGCACCACTTGGGAGCGCACGTGCAGGCCCTGCTGCGCGATGTCGAGCGGTTACGGGATTGGGATGCCCGAGCGGCGGTCTCGCCCTACGGCTCGGGAGCCCTGGCCGGCTCGTCGCTCGGTCTCGACCCAGCGGCGGTGGCCGCTGAACTCGGCTTCGACGCGCCCGTCGAGAACTCGATCGACGGCACAGCATCGCGCGATTTTGCTGCCGAGGCGGCGTTCGTGCTGGCGATGCTGGCGGTCGACCTGTCCCGGATCGCGGAGGAGATCATCCTCTGGGCCAGCGCCGAGTTCGGCTACGTCGTACTGGATGATGCCTACTCGACGGGCAGCTCGATCATGCCGCAGAAGAAGAACCCCGATGTGGCCGAGTTGGCCCGGGGCAAGGCAGGCCGGCTGATCGGAAACCTCACCGGCCTGCTCGCCACCCTGAAGGCACAGCCGCTGGCCTACAACCGGGACCTGCAGGAGGACAAGGAGCCACTGTTCGATTCCGTCGACCAGTTGGAGCTGCTGCTACCAGCGATGGCCGGGATGGTGGGCACTCTGAGTTTCCAGACTTACCGTCTCGCGGAGCTCGCCCCGACCGGGTTCACCTTGGCCACCGATCTCGCCGAGTGGCTGGTACGCCAGGGAGTGCCGTTCCGGACCGCGCACCAGGCGGCCGGGTCGTGCGTGCGGCTGGCCGAATCCCGCGGGGTCGGGCTGGCGGAGCTCTCGGAGATGGAGCTTGCTGCTGTCCATCCTGAGCTGACCTTGGACGTTCGCCGGGTGCTCAACGTCGACGGGTCGATCGCATCGAGAGACGCCTATGGTGGTACGGCTCCTGATCGCGTCGCCGAGCAGCTGCAGCGCGCCCGGAAGGCCGTCGGCGAGCATCGGGGCTGGATCACCTTGTGACGGTGGGGACCTTCGTCCGGGACCGTCTCGCCGTGGACGTCTTGCCGGCCGCCCGGCTGCTGCTGGGCTGCCAGTTGGTGGCAGACCGACCTGAGGGCCAGATAGTGGTCCGTCTTGTCGAGCTGGAGGCCTATCGCGGTGCGGATGATCCCGCTGCGCACTCCTACCGCGGCCGCACCGCCCGAAACGCGGTGATGTTCGGACCGCCCGGGCATCTGTACGTGTATTTCATCTACGGGATGCACTTTTGCGCCAATATCTCGTGCCTGCCTGACGGACAAGCGGGCGCGGTGCTGCTGCGCGCCGCTGAGGTCGTCTCCGACTTTGAGATCGCTCGGCGGTACCGGCCCACCGCACGGTCCGACGTCGAACTTGCTCGTGGGCCTGCCCGACTGGCCACGTTGCTGGGACTCGGACGGGAGCACAACGGTGTGGACCTCGTTGATCCGACCTCGCCGGTGCGACTACTGCCCGGCGATCCGGTGCCCGCGTCCCAAGTGTGCACTGGGCCACGGGTCGGTGTCGCTGCGGCGAAGGATCGGCCTTGGCGGTTCTGGGTGGATGGCAGTCAGGCGGTATCGACCTACCGGCGGCACAGGGCGCCCCGCGCGGCGCGTGCGGGATGATACGGGGGTGGGAATGCACATTCTTGACGAGCTGACCTGGCGCGGTCTGATCGCGCATAGCACCGACCTCGATGCGCTTCGCCGCGACTGCGACGCAGGCCCGCTCACGCTGTACTGCGGGTTCGACCCCACCGCGCCGAGTCTGCATCTGGGCAACCTGGTACAGATTCTCACTCTGCGCCGGTTCCAGCGTGCCGGCCACCGACCGCTAGCCCTCGTCGGTGGTGCTACCGGGCTGATCGGAGACCCTAAGCCGACCGCTGAACGGATGCTCAACACCAAGGACGTCGTCGCAGCCTGGGTGGAGCGGATCCGCGCCCAGATCGAGCCCTATCTCGATTTCCGGGAACCGCACGCCGCCACCATCGTGAACAACCTGGATTGGACACAGCCGCTGCCGGCGATTGACTTCCTGCGCGATGTCGGTAAGCACTTTCGAGTGAATCGGATGCTCGCCAAGGACGCGGTCAGCGCAAGACTGAACTCCGAATCGGGGATCAGTTTCACTGAGTTCAGCTACCAGCTCCTGCAGGCTATGGACTACCTCGAGCTCTACCGGCGGTACGGCTGCACACTGCAGACTGGCGGCAGCGACCAGTGGGGGAATATTACGGCGGGCGTTGACCTTATACATAGGGTCGAGCAGCACAGCGTGCACGCGCTGGCCACTCCGCTGATTACGAAAGCGGACGGTACCAAGTTCGGCAAGACCGAGACCGGCACGATCTGGTTGGATCCCAAGCTGACCAGCCCGTATGCATTTTACCAGTTCTGGATCAACGCCGATGACCGGGATGTGATCAGCTACTTGAAGGTGTTCACCGAGCTGCCAGGGGCCGATATTGCCGAGCTGGAACGCCAGACCGTCGAGCGGCCGCACGTTCGGGACGCACAGCGGGTGCTCGCCGCGGAGGTCACCGCGTTAGTGCACGGTCCAGGCGAGGCCCGACGTGCGATCGTGGCGAGTGAGGCCTTGTTCGGGCGGGGGGAGCTGCGCGATCTGGATGGGCCGACGCTGGACGCGGCCATGGCGGAGGCGCCGACCGGAGCGGTGTTGCTGGCTGATCGGCCCACGATTGTCGACCTGCTGGTGGTCAGTGGCCTGGCTGAGAGCAAGGGCGCGGCCCGCCGGACTGTGCGCGAAGGTGGTGCATCGGTGAACAACGCCAAGGTCGGAGACGAGGGCTGGACGCCCGCAGAGTCCGATCTGCTGCCCGGCGGCTGGCTGGTGCTCCGGCGTGGCCGGCGCCATACCGCTGGAGTACGGGTGCAGTGATGGCCAGTGGTGAGGGCCTCTTGAGTTGCTGTGGACCTGCGCGGACACGCCGATTTGACTTCTGCCTACTGCGGGCCGTACCTTTCCCTTCGCCCCGCAGAGCAACGGTCGAAGCGCTCAGCAAACAGATGGTTCTGAGAGTCAGACCGGGGCCGCGGGGAAGTGGACTCAGAGGGCCTGCTAAGCTCGATGAGTCTACCGGGATCGCAAGCGAGCCTTTGACTAGGTTCACAGCACGGGACCGGGCGAGTTGCTGTAAAATTGGCTAGAGTCATCCCGGATCTAACTACTGCTTCGGTCGTTGGTGATGGTGTGTGTTTGTTCTTTGAGAACTCAACAGTGTGCTGAATTTTTTGTTAGTGCCATGTTTGTTTGTTTTTGTTGTGCTAGTGATCAGTGCGATGCTTGCCCCTGTTTGTGGGGTGGGTGTTGTTTTCTGTTGAGTCATTCAATGGAGAGTTTGATCCTGGCTCAGGACGAACGCTGGCGGCGTGCTTAACACATGCAAGTCGAGCGGTAAGGCCCTTCGGGGTACACGAGCGGCGAACGGGTGAGTACCACGTGGGTGACCTGCCTCTAGCTCTGGGATAAGCCTGGGAAACTGGGTCTAATACCGGATATGACTCCACGGCGCATGTCGTGGGGTGGAAAGCCTTGTGTGGCTAGAGATGGGCCCGCGGCCTATCAGCTTGTTGGTGGGGTGATGGCCTACCAAGGCGACGACGGGTAGCCGGCCTGAGAGGGCGACCGGCCACACTGGGACTGAGACACGGCCCAGACTCCTACGGGAGGCAGCAGTGGGGAATCT
>DASYMC010000070.1:0-3250 GCA_036009255.1 Pseudonocardiaceae bacterium | reverse complement strand
TCGACGGTTGGCCTTCTCTTGTTCATCTCCACGGCGCAGCGTCCGCACCTTGTATTCGAGTTTGCGGGAGGTATGCGCGTGAGGATCCTCATCTGCGTCGTGCGGGCGACCTGGCTAGGCGAGGCGTGATGGCCGCTCGGCTCCAACTGGTGTCGATGGCGCGCGGATTCGACTGGCGTTTCATGTCCGCCACCAACCGCAGCCTCCGCTTGGACGACGAGGTCCTCGCCACCGCGGCTCGCAGCTACTCCCGCCAGGTCCGCGCGCGGCTGACATGTGACGTGTTCGTCCTCCTGGTCGCCGAGACTGTCGGGTCGGATCCAGTGCAAGTGATGTACCGGTGACGGTCATCGATACATCACCGGCAACGGAACCGGGAGACCCACGCCGGGTGAGCTCCGCCGACGTTGGTGCGGACCGGGTCTTCGCGCTGTCGCTGCGCAGCGCCGGCCTGGTGGTGCTGCTGATCATGGGCACGGTCGGCCTGTTCCTCCTCGTCCGAGGATCAGGCGCACTCACCGACGCCGGCTTGAGGTTCCTTACTACCCAGGCATGGGATCCCGACTCGCACAACTTCGGGATCGCGACGGTGCTCACCGGCACGCTGATGATCGCCGCGGTGGCTGTCACATTCGCGGTGCCGATGGCCACCGGGGTGGCCCTCTACATCTCCGAGTACGCACCGCCGACACTGCGCCGGTTGCTGATCAACATGGTGGACCTGATGGCCGCGGTCCCGGGTGTGATCTACGGGCTGTGGGGCTTCTACCTCCTGAACCCGCTGATCATCCCGCTGGCCAGGTGGATTTCGTCGACCTTCGGCTGGCTACCGTTGCTGGGCATTCACGACGCCCACCCCGGCGACCCGTTGGAGACCGCGACCAAATACGAGTCCTCGACCTTCGTCGCGGGGATCGTGGTGGCGCTGGTGATCATGCCGACCATCTG
Organism: Pseudonocardiaceae bacterium; assembly: GCA_036009255.1. GTDB lineage: Bacteria > Actinomycetota > Actinomycetes > Mycobacteriales > Pseudonocardiaceae. The sequence goes on along the minus strand of DASYMC010000070.1, from coordinate 2,302 downwards.
CTCGGTGATGCGGGAGTCCTTCTCGCAGGCTCCGATCGGCGAACGTGAAGGCGCTTACGCGTTAGGCGCCACCCGCTTGGGGATGATCCGCAGCGTCGTGCTGCCCTTCGGCCGTGGCGGGATGATCGGCGGCACGATGCTCGGGCTCGGCCGGGCGATGGGGGAGACGATCGCGGTCGTCATGATCATTACCCCGGTCTTCCGGCTCCAGCCGGAGATCCTGCGCAGCGGCACGAATTCGGTGGCGGCGCTGATCGCGCTCCGGTTCGAAGCGGCCAGCCCATTCGAGCTGTCGGCTCTCATGGCGGCCGGGTTGTCGCTGTTCGCGTTGACGCTCGTGGTCAACTTCGGCGCCTCGGCGATCATCGTGCGCAGTCGTTCGGGACAGCTGAGTGAGGCCTGAGCGATGACGACGATCCCGCCGCGCACCGCAGGTCGCCGGGTCCTCGATGGGACGCGAGTCCCGGAGGTCCCGGGTAATGAGATCCGCCGCTCGACCGCGCCCCGTGGCCGGGCCGACGTGATCATCGGTGCGGCGGTGGCCGGGCTGAGTCTGGCGGCTCTGCTGGTCACGAGGGTGATCCCTTCGGTCAACGTGGGCGCCTTCGCGGTGCTCGCCTACCCGCTGTTCCTGGCGTTCTACGGGGTGGCGGTGCTGGTACAGGAGCAAGACGGCCGCACGGTCAGAGACCGGCTCGTCTCCGTCGCCGTGCACAGCGTGGCTGTGCTGGCGCTGCTCGCGCTGCTGTTCGTCGTCGGCTTCACGTTCTGGCGAGGCCGCGAGGCGTTGGGCCACCTGAACTTCTTCACCCAAGACATGCAACTGGCTGGTCCGCTGGACCCGCTCACGGTCGGGGGCATCCTGCACGCCGCGGTCGGAACTCTCATCGAGCTGACCATCGCGCTGGTCATCACCGTGCCGCTGGGGCTGGCCTGCGCGGTTTATCTCAACGAGGCCAGGGGGCGGTTGGCCCGGTTCGTGCGCACGGTGGTCGAGGCGATGACCGCGCTACCGGCCATCCTGGGGGGTTTGTTCATTCTCGCGTTGTTCATCCTCACCTTCGGGCTGGTCAAGTCCGGACTGGCCGCTGGGCTGGCGGTCAGCGTGATGATGTTGCCCATCATCATCCGGGCCTCCGACGTGGTGATCCGGCTGGTGCCCGGGTCGCTGCGGGAGGCCTCGTTCGCGCTGGGCGCGCCGCGGTGGCGCACGGCGTGGCATGTCGTGCTGCCCAGTGCCCGCTCGGGCCTGACCACCGCGGTGCTGCTGGGCAGCGCGCGGGGGCTCGGCGAGACGACACCGGTGCTGATCACCGCAGGCTTCGGCTCCGGCCTCAACTTCAACCTCACCTCGGGCCCGATGGTGTCGTTGCCGCTGATCACTTACGTTTTCTCCCGCTCCCCGGAGTCGACGATGATCGCCCGCGGTTTCGGTGCCGGCGCTGCGCTGCTGGCGATGGTGCTGGTGCTGTTCGCCCTGGCCAGGATGGTCGGGGGTCGACCGGTCGGTGAACTCTCCGCCCGGGCGCAGCGCAACCGGATCCGTGACTCGCAGCGCAACCTGGCCCGCTTCATCAAACGGGACCGCTCCAGCCGGATGGGGAGCGCCCATGGCACGTAGGACTCCGGGCTTCGCGGTGGGCGCTGTGCTGCTCGTGGTGGCGGCGACGTTGCCTGTACTCGCGCCGGGTGCCGGCGCCGCGGGTGGCTACGTCCCGATCAGCGGCTCGGGCTCGACCTGGAGTCTGAACGCGCTGGACCAGTGGCGGCGCAACGTCGCCGGCCTCTACGGCATCTCCATCAACTTCTCGCCGAACGGTTCGACCAACGGCCGCAGCGATTTCCGCAACGGCCAGGTCGACTACGCCGTCTCGGAGATCCCGTACGGCTTGACCGACGGCGGGGTGCTCGATCAGCCGCCGGGTCGGGCTTTCGGGTACATGCCGGTCGTCGCCGGTGGCACCTCGTTCATGTACAACCTCAAGATCGGTACCAAGCGGGTGACGAACCTGCGCCTGTCCGGCCTCACCATCGCCAAGATCTTCACCCAGCAGATCACCAAGTGGTCGGACCCGGCAGTCGCGGCCGACAACCCCGGATTGACGCTGCCCGATCGCCCGATCGTGCCGGTGGTCTACTCCAACGGCTCGGGCACCACCGCTCAGCTCACCACCTGGATGGCCAACCAGTACCCCGCCATCTGGGACGACTACTGCCACCGTAATGGCCGGAACCTCACGCCCTGCGGGTTCACCTCCTTCTACCCGCTGGGTCCAGGCATGGAGGCCAAGGCGCAGTCGCA